>JAQVHV010000064.1 GCA_028696055.1 Sulfurovum sp. | reverse complement strand
GCTGTATCTATACTGAGAGCCGAAGGTATCAAAGTAGGTATGTTCAGACCGATCACACTTTGGCCAAGTCCGGAGCAGACAATGTACGAGCTTGGACAGAAGTTTGACAAAGTACTTTCAGTAGAGCTTAATCAAGGTCAATACCTTGAAGAGATCCAAAGAGCAATGGGAAGAAAAGACATCGAAAAGTTGACAAAAACAAACGGTCGTCCATTCTCCCCTGCAGATATTATCGAGAAGGTTAAGGAGGTATTCTAACATGGCTTTTAATTACGATAGTTACTTAAGACTTGAAAAAATGCCAACACTATGGTGTTGGGGATGCGGGGACGGTATCGTCCTTAAATCATTTATCCGTGCGATTGACAAACTTGGACTCTCAAAAGACGAAGTGTGTGTGGTCTCAGGGATCGGATGTTCAGGAAGATTCTCTTCTTATGTAGATTTCAACACGGTACACACTACGCATGGTAGAACTGTAGCATTTGCTACGGGGATCAAGCTTGCCAACCCGGATAAAACGGTTATCTGTGTTGCGGGCGACGGTGATGCACTTGCGATCGGTGGTAACCACACGATCCACGGTTGCAGAAGAAACATAGACATTACATTGATCGTGATCCAGAACTTTATCTATGGTTTGACAAACTCTCAAACTTCACCGACAACACCGCAGGGGATGTGGACAGTTTCACAGAAAGCGGGTAATATCGACCCTACATTTGACGGTTGTGCATTGGCAGAAGCTGCTGGTGCATCATTTGTTGCAAGAGAGAATGTAACTGCTCCCAAGAAACTTGAAAAGGTAATGGTTGAGGCAATCAAACACAAAGGGTTCTCTTATGTGGAAGCGCTCTCCAACTGCCACATCAACCTTGGTAGAAAGAATAAAATGCAGTCAGCGATGGAAAACCTTGACTGGATCGACAGTATTACAACTCCTAAGAAAAAGTATGATGCACTCAGTCCTGAGGAACAGCTCAACCTTCTTCCTACAGGTGTCTTGAAGCAGGATACTGAAGTAAGAGAGTACTGTGAAATGTATGATGATATCAAAGCAGTACACCAAGGTAAACGTGGACCGATTACGCAAGACGACTTTAAGAAAAAGATCTAAGGAGAGAAGAACATGAGTAGAATTGTAATGAGATTTACCGGTGTTGGTGGTCAAGGTGTTCTTCTAGCAGGTGAGATCTTCGCAGCAGCGAAGATCAAAACAGGCGGTTATGGTATCAAAACTGCGACCTATACATCTCAGGTACGTGGCGGTCCGACCGTGGTTGATATCCAGTTGGATGACAAAGAGATCTTCTATCCGTATGCGATTGACGGACAGATCGACTTCATGCTTTCTGTTGCGGATGTAAGCTTCCAGCTCTTCAAAAAGGGTGTACGTGAAGGTGGTACGATCGTCATCGAGCCAAACCTTGTTTTCCCAAGTGAAGAGGATAGAAAAAAATGGAACATTGTTGAGATTCCTATCATTACTATCGCGAAAGAAGAAGTAGGGAACGTGATCACTCAATCCGTTGTCGCATTGGCGATCGCAAATACTTATATGGATGCAATCGATGAGCAGACACTCATCGATACGATGCTTTCAAAAGTACCGAAAAAAGTACATGAGCTTAACCTGAAAGCGTTTGAATTTGGAAAAAAATATGCAAACGAAGCGATGGCACAAGCCTAATCCGTTTCGTTTTCGGACCAGCGGGAGATCCCGTTTGTCCGCATTTGCTGCACTTCCCCTTCTGATTTCTCCCCTTATATCCTTTACCATTTCCAGTCACACTCTTTTTGCCGTATAGTATGCCGATTTTATGCTATAATGCGTTTAAAGGTACGCCAGGTAGTTGCTGGTGACATCACGTCACGAGAGGAAAGTCCGGGCTACATGCAAGACAGGGCTCCATCTAACGGATGGCCGGAGCAATCCGAGGGCAAGTGCAACAGAAAGTAGACTTCCACGCGAGTGGTAAAGGTGAAACGGTGGGGTAAGAGCCCACCAGTGCCTGTGGTAACATGGGCAGCTAGGTAAACCCTTCCCGTAGCAAGAAGTACATGGTAATAAGTCTTGCTAACGCCGCCTCGAGCGGCAAAAGTACTTCGCTTGAGCGTATTGGCAACACTACGCCTAGATAAATAACTACCCACGACAGAACCCGGCTTACGGCGTGCCTTTTCTTCCCATTATACTCATCTTTTCTAACGTGTGATCCATCCAAACTGTAGCGATAGAAAACTTTTTTGATACAGACGAATGATCAATACCGTGACTCTTTCTTTTTTTGATCTTTCTATGGTAAAGTAGCGGAAATAACCCTATGGTACAAAGGAAAAAAGTGGCCTACTATATCACCAAACTCATTATTACCTCACTGCTTATTGTCCTGATCTCCGAAATTGCGAAGAGAAGCAGCCTTATGGGGGCATTACTTGCGGCGATTCCCCTGGTATCGATATTGGCTATGACCTGGATGTATATAGATACAGACAGCAGCAAAAGTGCCGTTGAGTTTTCGCAGAGGATCGTCTGGCTGATCGCCCCTTCGATGACACTTTTTATCGCTTTCCCGTTTTTAATCCACAAAGGCTTCGGATTTGTTATCAGTATGGCTCTCTCGATCACTTTGACCGTCATGGCATACTACAGTGTGATTTTTATCCTGGGAAAATTCGGAATAAAATTGTAGATAAGATTAAAACCAAAACGTGATACCAAAGAGTGCATCCACTTCATTGATCGGGTCAAATTTATAGGTCTGGCCGAAGGTCCTTTTCCACTCTACACCCACATAGGGGGCAAACTCACGCATAAACTCATAACGCATACGCACGCCTGCTTCGATAGAAGAAAGACCGCTTCCAAGATGCATTTCGGGGTCATCTTTAGTGTAAAAGTCTGCTTCTAGCGATGGTGTTACGATAAGTTTTTGCGTGAGTAAAAGCTCATACTCCATATCCAGACGTAATCCCAGGTTGCCCTCCGCATTGAAAAGCACTGCTGCCCTTGTTTCAAAATAGTAGGGTGCCAGGCCAGATAGTGCAACCTCCGCCCACTTTCTGGAACCGTCAGCATTTTTGTCATATGCTATTCCCGCTTGTATGTCCCAGTAAGGCAAGACCGCCCTTGTATAGAGCAGTTCATTCTGGCTGTTTTCCAGCCCATCAGAGGTACGCTCCCCTTCGCTGTAAAGAGAGATCTTGTTCAGGTCATAGCCTATCCAGATACTTCCATCCCACTTGATTGTGTTTTCCGCATTGTCGAGTATTTCAAGCTTATCCATCTTCATCATGCTTAGAAGAGGATCATCATTCATATCTGCATGTAGACACTGCTGTACTATTGTCAAGAGGCCGAGGCTCCATATCAGTGGTTTTATGCCGCTTTTTTTCATGAAACTCTCACTTCCCGGAACATTCCGGGCATATGGTAGAGCATATGGCAATGAAATGCCCATCTACCTTTGGCATCTACGATGACACGGTAACTGATCTTCGCGCCCGGCTGAACGTTGACAGTATGTTTGCGCACCAGACGGTTGTCATCTCCTGTTTCCAGATTGCTCCACATCCCATGCAGGTGCATAGGGTGGTTCATCATCGTATCGTTGATGAAGGTGACCCGTACGCACTCTCCATAGGTACACAGGATAGGTTTGGCATCAGCATATTTTATACCGTTGATCGACCACATGAAGCGCTCCATATTCCCCGTCAGATGAAGGATGATCTCTCTGTCCGGTTTTCGGAAGTTAGCAGTAGAGTATCGGTTCATGAGATCTGCATAGGCAAGAACCCTCCGGCCGTTATTTCTCAATCCTACACCCGGGTCATCAAGTCTATATTGAGGAGAGGGCGCGACCATATCGGTCTCCACGCCGTGTTTCATCGGAAGCTTGGTGATGGGGAAGCGGTGTGCCTCCATCTTGGCAAACTTCATTGACTTCATCATCTGTTTATCCGGCATCATCATACCCGATCCGCATTTCATATGACCCTCTGAAGCCATATCCATTGACATCCCCATATCCATATGGGTGAGTACCGGTCTGGGGTCCATTTGAGGTGCTTTGGCATCCAGGGAAAGATCTGAGGTTAACGCACCCAAGGCATAGCCTGAACGGTCGATGCTTTGGGCAAAGATCGCATAGGCTTTTTGGCTACGTGGCTGCACGATCACATCATAGGTCTCTGCCACACCGATACGAAACTCATCAATATCTACCGGCTTGACATGATTTCCGTCTGCAGCGACCACTTTCATCTTCAGTCCCGGGATACGTAGATCAAAAAAGGTCATCGCCGAAGCATTGATGAAGCGCAGACGTATCCGTTCCCCTTTTTTATATCGTGCTTTGAACTGTTTTGAAGCGGGAGTTCCGTTCATCAGATAGCTGTAGGTGTATCCTGTTACGTCAGAAATGTCCCTGTCACTCATACGCATCTCATTCCACATTTGTCTGTCGGAAAAAGCAGTACCAAACCCTTTGGTTTTTACTTCATCAAAAAAATCACCCAACGTTCTTCGGGAAATGGTGTAGTAGTGGCTTTCCTGTTTGAGTTTTTTGTAGATGGCAGAGGGCTTTTCATCGCTCCAGTCCGAGAGCAGTATCACATGCTCCCTGTCATAGCTGAACGGCTCTTCTTTTTTGGGCTTGATGACGATGGCACCGTAGAGACCGGTCTGTTCCTGAAAGCCGGAGTGGCTGTGGTACCAGTAGGTACCGTGCTGCTGCACTTTAAAGCGGTAGGTGAAGGTCTCTCCTGGGGCAATTCCATCAAAACTGAGCCCCGGAACACCATCCATATGAGTTGGCAGGATAATCCCATGCCAGTGTATAGAAGTGCTCTTTTTTAAGCGATTGGTGACATGTATGGTTACCGTCTCCCCCTCCTGCCATACAAGCGTAGGGCCTGCCAGCTGCCCGTTCACTGTAGTGGCGATAGAGAGCTCTCCTGTGAGATTTACCCGAGTATAGCCGATCTCCAGGAAAAACTCATTGCCGGACAGGACTTTTTGTGTTTTGTCAGTTTTAGGTGCATTTTTAGCTGTGGCTGGGGTAACGCCGAAAGTCATGAGTGAGGACGCAGCAATACCTTTGATAAATGTCCGTCTTTCCATCAAAGATCCTTTTTCTATTGTTTTTTTAGATTCTTGGATCTTTCTTCGTACTCTTCTTGGTCTATCTCACCATTGGCATACCGTCTGTCGAGTATCTCTTGTGCTGAAGGGGTATCGCTTCTCTGTCTCTCTTTAATAAAATAGAATAATATTATCAATAAGATAATAGCGATTAACCACCACCCTCCCATTCCCATACAGTGACCATATCCAAACATCTGCTATCCTTTACCGGGGTTTATCGTTTCAGTATAGATATTTTGTGTGTATTTGACGTGCAGTTGGCTCTTCTATGGATATTGCCAAACTTCCAAACAGCTTGCTTCAATGCAAATTTGCTATAATCGTTTCAAAAAAGAGATGCCTTATGAAATTGTTTTTACTGCTTTTAACACCACTGTTGGTGTGGGCTAAAGTACACTATGCCAAACTCGAACCTTATGAATCCGTCACATTGAAATCTGCGGTGAGTGCGTTGGTACTTGATGTAGACCTCGAAGCTGAAGGGAGTCTCGTGGATCAAAAACGTGTGATCTATCTGGATGACCGTTTGGATAAAATCAACCTGGAAACATCCAATGAAAACCTTCTCATCCTTCAGGAAACGTTAAAACGAAAAGAGTCATATTTCCATCGCATCAATAAGTTGAAGACAGCATCTGCTGCACAAAAAGATGAGGCATTTTACAGTTTTGCTTCTGCAAAAACACAGTATTTGGATATGCAGTATAAGATCGCCCAGCTTGAAGACAGTATTGAAAAAAAGTCGATTGTACTGCACCGTAAGTATCTCTATGAGATCATGGTACGCAAAGGTGATTATGTCTCACCGGGTGCACCTTTGGCAAAGATAGTCGATGCAAGCAGGGCAAAACTCGTACTCTATCTGGACTCCGAAGAACTGGAGGGTATCGAAGAAAAATCTGTCTATCTTGACGGTAAAAAAACAGCATATAAAGTCGACAAGGTCTGGAGGGTTGCCGATGAGAAGTTTATCTCATCATACCGCGCGGAGATCTACCTGGATGCACCGGAGGGATCTTTCTCCAAACTCGTTAAGGTGGAGCTCAAATAATGGCTGAGAAGACAGCATGCGGGCTTGACTGCTATGATGCCTGCCGTATCCTCCATGAAGAAGGGAAGATCAAGGGGGATGCAAATCACCCCGCAGGAAACGGAGCACTCTGTGCCGTGGTCAACAGATATATGGACGAGACGGAGCGTATCACCCAACCCCGAGTAGAGGGCAAAGAGGTAAGTATGGAGGAGGCAATGGCTGCGGTGGCCGAGGCCTTTAAGTGTGAGAAGAGTCTGCTCTGGAGAGGTTCGGGCAATGTAGGCGTGATGCAGGAGGTGACGGAACTCTTTATGGAGCAGGTCGGCGGCTGCCTGACCAAAGGAAGTTTATGCGACGGTGCCGGGGCCGCAGGGATAGAAGCGGGGAGGGGGGTCAACAAAACCCTGCCGCTTGAACAGATAGAGAAGTCCGAGGTGGTGGTGGTCTGGGGTAGAAACCTCACGGTGACCAACTCCCACCTGATGCCTTATCTTGAAGGGAAAAAACTGATCGTGATCGACCCGGTACGTACCGAGATCGCCAAGAGAGCAGATATCTTTTTGCAGGTCGCACCGCGTACGGACTACTATATCGCGATCATGCTGGCCCGTTTTATCTTTATGGAAGATAGTGAAGATAAGGAGTGGCTGGAGGAGTTCGCTCCTGATTTTGAAGATTTCTATGACTATACCAGGGAGCACCGTATCAAGGCGATCCTGAAGTATATCGATCTTGATCTTGGGGACTTCGGACGTGTACTGAACTACCTGCGTGACAGAAAGGTGGTGTTTCTGGTAGGAACCGGTGTGCAGAAGTACTCTACGGGCTCATATACCCTGCATGCGATAGACTCTCTTGCGGCAGTACTGGGACTCTTTGGCCGCGAAGGGTGCGGGGTCGGTTACCTGGGGGAGAGCAGACTGGGGTTTGTCAATCCTTTTGAGACGACATGCAAGCGCGTGAGCAAGGTTGATACCGAGTTTGGCGACTTTGATACGGTCCTGGTACAGGGAGGAAACCCCGCTGCCACTATGCCCGATACGAACAGGGTCACAGAAGCGCTGGAGGGTGTGGAAAATCTCATCTATTTCGGTCTGCATGAGAATGAGACATCAAAAATGGCAAAGATCGTGATCCCGGCGAAGACTTTCTATGAAAAAGAGGATGCCAGGCTCAGTTACGGTCATCAGTATGTTACTGCGATGAAGAAGATCAAAACGTCAGAGATCGGTATCAGCGAGTATGACTTTACCCGCTATCTCTTTGATGCATTCGGTTTCAGCGGCTTGGAGAGCGAGGAGTACTATCTCAATGCATGGCTTTCCCAGTGCAAGGAGCTTAACGGCGAGCTGGTAAGTCCGGCGTATGAAGCACTGCCCTACGGTGACGGGTTCGGAGAAGAGGGCGATGATGAGTTTGCATTTATCGAAGAGTTTAATGATGACTTTGTCAACACCAAACGTTTTACCAAATACAGAAAAGAGAGTCAGAACAAACCAAAGGACGAAACGCTCTGGCTGCTCTCACCAAAGTCGAAGAGGTCCATCAACACACAGTTTGTAAGGGACAACAGAGTACAGCTCAACCCCGTACTTGGATTTAAAGACGGGGAGAAGGTAAAGGTAAGCTCAGAGTATGGGGAGTATATCTTCGAAGTAGAGTGCTCTGAGTATCTGAGAGGCGATACTGCACTGATCACGAACAATACGATCGGCGTGAACTACCTCACCCCCTCGATCATCAGCGACGAGGGAGAAAACGCCTGTTATCAGGAGGTGAAGGTGAGAGTGGAGCGGATATAGCAAAAGAGACCTATCCCTCTTCCTCCTCCCCTCGTCCCCAAGTAGTCCCACAACTATTTTTTTAGCATGAAAAAGTTGTTGTTTTTCAGAGTTTTTCAGTAATTTTTGGGTGAAAACTGAAAAATATTTCACTTTTACGATAAAGCCTCTACTTCCAAATGATTACAGATTCTTTCACCGTCTCAGGATTTGGAAACCAAAAATAAAAAGATATTAAGCACAAGGTATCTAAGCTCCGTAGGTCGGGGTATCCCTACCCCGACAATAAGCGTTAATCCTCTGCAATATCTGGTGTCGGGGTGGGGACACCCCGACCTGCGAAATTATGACAACTTGATATATCATCCAACATCCAATCCCAAAAAAGAATTCACGGTAGTGGAGACTTCAGTCCCACAATTGTTTTGTTTATTCCCATATGCAATGTAGGAAGTAAAAAAATTAGATATTAAATATTAATTTTATTTAATATATGGCAATATAAAACAATATTCAAAAAGGGAAAAATTTTTAATATGCCAATCGTCATAGTTTTGTTAGCAACAATTGTTGCATTATTACTCGGAGGACCATTTATTGCAATTGCTACTTTATTAATTGGTTTAGTTGTAGTATTTCCAAATCAAATAGGTGCTATTGCAGCAGTTATTGGTGTAATAATTCTTCTTATTAAATTTGATATAAGTATAAGTATGCTTATTTTAATTATTCTTGGAATTTTTGGAATACTTATATTAGTTGCCTTTATGTCTGATGATAGTTTAAGTATGCATTATGATAGTTTAAGCCCAGAAGAAAGAAAAAAATATATAAATGAAAGAAGTGAAAAACAAAAAATATTAAATAGACTTGGTGTAAACTATACTCTTATAGAAGATAGTGAAAAGGTACAAAAATATATTGTAGAGCCAAATACAGATGAAGTATGGTCTATATTAAAAGATGCCTTGATAATAGATGGTAAAATTCGCAACTTTGACATTGTCAAAATTGAACAAAACTTAGTTGTGTTGAAGCTTGAACCTAAAAAAGGGCATATGCAACTGAAGAACAGTTCCGAAAATGGTCATGTTCAAATGTATAGAAATCAAGATGAACTTATTTTGACTGTTGAGAATATCAAAAATTTATCTATTTTTACGAGAGAAAAAAAAGACAAGGAACATGCTGTCTCTGAACAGAGTCCAGTTGAAAAAAAAGACAAACAAATTGATACAGCAGAAAAAACATCAAATAATATAGATGACTTAATGAAGCTCTCTAATCTGTTAAAAGAAGGGCTTATCACAGAAGATGAATATCAAAGCGAAAAATCAAAATTGTTAAATAGTAAGTAATAATTACCCAGGATCTTGGCAGTTATATCCTCTATAAAATACCCCTATATTTAAGGAAATTTTTCCTTTTTACTTCGTTTGTATAATCAAATCACCACTCAAGAGTGCAGTATAATAAAACTGTAAGAGTCGGTTGATGTAGATTGATAACTTCGTTGAAGCCGTTGTAAAAAATGAGCTTGTGTGGGAGCTAAAGAACTAAACCGGTAACTTGAGTGGAAACAGAGTCGGAGATAATCCAGACTGCATTTACAAGCGAAAGTCAGGTTTAGTGAATATCACACAGACGCAAAGGTCTGCGCTACCGAACTCTTCACTTAATGGAGGTTCTCCTGAACAATTATATCGGAATAGATGTAGCCAAATCAAAAGACGAGACGCTCTGGCTCCTTTCTCACAAATCATCCAGGTCGATCAACACCCAGTTTGTACGGGAGAACAGCGTACAGCTCAACCCCGTACTCGGATTCAAAGACGGAGAGAAGGTAAAGGTCAGCTCGGATCACGGAGAGTATATCTTCGAAGTGGAGTGCTCTGAGTATCTGAGAGATGACACTGCACTGATCACTAACAACACCATCGGTATCAACTACCTGACCCCATCTGTCATCAGCGAAGAGGGCGAGAGTGCCTGCTATCAGGAGGTGAAGGTGAGGGTGGAGCGGGTTTAGCGGGACTGTTCAATATTCTGTGTCAGCATCGGATAATCCTAAAATTGTATCATAACTCTAACGCATCATCAAGCCGTCCTTCAAAATGGATGGCTAGTTGAGAGATTGTCAGGCTCCAGTTTCTGATCGGCATCGTCCATTTTTCCTGAGCATTCTGGATTCCCATAAAGAGCAATTTCAAGAGACTGTCATCATTGGGAAAAGCACCTTTGGTTTTTGTAAGCATACGGAATTGGCGATGGACTGATTCGATGATATTGGTGGTATAGATCACTCTTCTAATATCTTCAGGGTAGTCGAAATAGACGGTCAGATTGTCCCACTTGTTTCTCCAGGATTGAAAGA
>JAQVHV010000004.1 GCA_028696055.1 Sulfurovum sp. | reverse complement strand
AGAGGTGGATCGCTGCCATGTTCTTGTCGCCGATGATCGGAGAACCGCCTTCGATCGCCTGTTTTGCCACATCAAGGTATTGCGGGTTGTTGAGTACCATGACGATCGCACCAAAACCGATGATAAACGTCAGGATGTAGAAGTACCCGATAAACCCTGTCGCGTAAAATACCGACTTTCTTGCCTCTTTCGCATCTGCCACGGTAAAGAATCTCATCAGGATATGAGGAAGACCCGCCGTACCGAACATCAGCGCGATACCCAAAGAGATCGCCGAGATCGGGTCGGATACCAGTCCGCCAGGTGCCATGATCGCTTCACCCTTTTCGTGTACCTCTACCGCCTTGGCAAAGAGTGCTTCAGGGCTGAATCCATAGTGGCTCAGTACAGCAACCGCCATAAATGTCGCACCTGAAAGCAGCAGGATCGCCTTGATGATCTGTACCCATGTTGTCGCAAGCATCCCGCCGAACGTCACATAGAGGATCATCAATGCGCCTACAAGAACGACCGCATACTCATAAGGGAGGCCGAAAAGCAGCTGGATCAGTTTTCCTGAACCGACCATCTGCGCGATAAGGTAGAGGATCACCGTAGCGATCGACCCGAATGCCGCCAGCGTTCTGATCGGTGTCTGCTTGAGTCTGTAGGCTGCAACGTCCGCAAAGGTATACTTACCGAGGTTTCTCAATCTTTCCGATACCAGGAAAAGAATGATAGGCCATCCCACAAGGAAACCGATCGAATAGATCAATCCGTCAAATCCCGCCAGATAGACCAGCCCCGAAATACCGAGGAATGAAGCTGCTGACATATAGTCGCCCGCGATCGCCATACCGTTCTGGAAACCTGTGATCCCTCCGCCAGCGGTATAGAAATCTTTTGCCGTTTTTGTTCTTTTGGCTGCCCAGTAGGTGATACCCAGTGTACCCCCCACAAAGAGCAGGAACATCACGATCGCCGAGACATTGAGAGGCTGTTTTTCCACTGCGCCTTCCAATGCTCCCGCTGCAAACAATCCTGCACTCAGAAGCAGTGCCATCCATAAAATTCTGTTCATCATCCTGCTCCTTATCTCAGTTCATCTTTGATTTGCTGCGAGAGTGCATCAAACTCGCTGTTCGCTCTTCTTACATAGATACCCGTAAGCACAAATGAGATCACGATGATCGCAATACCTATAGGGATACCGATCGTCATGACCCCCTCGCCTGTTTTCATTCCCAGCAGTTCAGGCTTGAATGCGATCAGCATGATAAATGCATAGTAGATCACAAGCATGATAATCGAGAGCATCCATGCAAAAGCACTTCTTTTGCTGACAAGTTCTTGATATTTCGGGTTGTTCTTTACCTGTTCGACTTGTTCATGTGTCATTGTTTTTCCTTTTCTCTCTACAGTATCTTTTTACAACGATACTGTAAAAAACTTATTTTTAAAAGTTATAGTTTATGATAAATCTATATTCATCCCAGTCATATGTCGGACCATAGTTATTCGGGAAGTTCCCTCTGAATCTGTACTGGAGATCTTTGCTCGCCTGGTAGATGATATCAAAACCGCTCTCTTTCGTATCCAGCCCGGTTGCATAGGTTGCACTCTGCCCTACATCAAATGAGGCGAAATAGGCTGTCGCCTTCACATTATAATCACTGAAGTTATAGGTCGCAGCAACTTTATAGCTGTCAGTATCCGAGAAGAACTGGTGTCTTGTCACCATCCCCTGCGTAAATGCCGGCATCCCTCCCCATGGAGTGATGATACCACCATTTTCCGCACCGTTACTGTCTGCAGTCTGAGAATAGGCAACATATCCGCTCAAGTTTCCATAGGTAGCACCCAGTTTGGCACCCCAGTAGTTGCTGTCCACTTTACCCGCAAGTGCATCGCCGATATCACTTTGATTAACATATTGAAGCGAGGCGTTCATTTTCACTGCATCATTCACCATACAGTTCCAGCCGATATCGGCCTGTAGGTAGAGTGCGTTGAGGATATCATGCGCATAGTAGTCCCATGCCTGAAGCGTCACCCTGTCGATCCCTTTGTAGATCGCCGCCAGGGCCGTTACACCGGCAGTATCATTCCCTGTGCCCAGTGCGATCTCGCCCATATCTGCGAACTCGCCGTTCGTGCCAAGCTTGTAGCCGTACCCGTAACCGCTCTGGATCGCAAGCGAAAGTAACCCTGGAGAAGTGGTGGGATAGGCGTTCCCGAATGTCCCCACGCTCTCTTTGGTGATATGCGCAGCGATCAGGGTCGTATCTTTGATGTCGCTGTTGGTAAGGACCGCCGCCTCAAAAAGGTTCGGAAGCATTCTTGCATCGTCTGCCCCTGCAAGCGGCGTATCAAGCTTCTGTCGGCCGACTTTAAGCGTCGTATTCTCATACGTATAGTTCAGGTATGCCTCACCGAGGAAGAGATAGTTTTTGCAGCCATCGCCATAGAGTGAGGGGTCATAGCTTGATCCGCACGCCGCCTCAGCATCCTCGTCATGGATATCAAATCCATACACGCCGTAAAGCGCCGCTGTCGCGCTCAAGCCGTGAAAGTCCGGTGTTTTGTACCCTATATATCCACCTGTCGCCAGTGAATTGCGGTTGTTCTCGATAGAACCTTTGTAGGTCCTGTCGATATAGAAAGTACGCAATTGCCCGAACACGGTACCGTAATCGACTTCCGTCTCTGCCGAAGGTGCGGTTTCCTGCACCGGTGCGATCTCTCCGCCGGCTGCAGCCAGACTTACTGCAAGCGAAGCAGCAAGACTCATCTTGATCAGTTTCATATTTCTCCTTTTAGCAGAACCCTTTGTGTAGCCTTTTATCTCAATAATAAGGTTTGCAAAGGATTCAAAATTCCAAACATTCACATCATAAAAACTGAACATAGCATTAACATAGCATAGCGGTTTTCGGTGAAAATTGCGGAAAAAAAAGTAAAAATATGTATAAAATCGTTACATACTTCTCTTGAGTTATAGTGAATGTAAAGAAAAATGAATAGAAGAGGATTTAAAGATTGTGTAGGATCAGTGTTTTGCCAGTTTGTACCCCATCCCCTTGATACTAACGATCAGATCCTCTTTGAGCGCCTGGCGTACCCTGTGCATCTCGGCCCTGATCGTTGCGGCATCCACATGGATATCATCCCACACATAGTGCCGGAGCATATCGAAGTCCACCACCCTCTCCACATTGGAGGCGAGCAGACGCATGATCTGCTGATGCTTGGGTTTGAGTTCCTGTTCGACATTGTCAAAGAGCAGCCTGTCCTTCTCCAGGTCATAGCTGTACATCCGGCTCAGCTTGACGATGCTTTTTGAGTGGATGTCTGCCATTTTGAGCAGCCGCTCTATATGCAAAGTCAGCTCTTTGAGGTGAAAAGGTTTTTTGAGGTAGTCATAGCATCCAAGTTCGTAGGCCTTTGAGATCTGTTCGATCTGGGTGATCGCAGAGATAAAGACCGTGGGGACATGGATCTTCTCTTTCTGGAGTTTTTCAAGCAGGGTAAGGCCATCGATCGAAGGGGTGTTGATATCGAAGACAAAGAGGTCATAAGCGGTTGTTTTGATCTGTTGGTAGGCCTCCTCCCCGTCTTCGAAAGCATCGACGATATACCCCGTTGCCGTAAGATACTCGACAATGGCACTTTGCAGCATCAGCTCATCTTCAAGCAGGAGTATTCTCATCTTTTTTCCCTTTCTTAAACCGGTAACTGAAGACCGTCATCGCTTCACTGGAAACCACATCGATCGTGATCCCCTCTTTTTCGCAGATCTCCCCTACGATCTCAAGCCCCAGCCCGAACCCTGACTTGACCTTGTCTTCCCTGTGGAACGCCTCAAAGATCTTCTTTGTATCCTCGATCTTCCTAGAGTGGGTCACAAACCGTATCATGATATCCCCCTCTTCTTCGCCAAGCTCTATCCTGATATCCGTTCCCCTCTTTGCATATTTTATAGCATTGGAGAGATTGTTGTCAATGATGCGCTGCAGTTCAAGATCGTTGAACCATATATTTCCGCACTCGCAAAGCTCCGTCACGATCCGATGCTCATTGCTGTATGCGATCTCCTCGAAAAATTTGATGCGAGAAAGCAGATAGGCTTTGATATCGATCCACTCTTTTTCATAATGCAGACGGTCTCTTTTCACCATATAGCTCAGGTCTTCATAGATCGTGGAGATCATTTTCGCTGCCGCTTCGATCTTGGTAAGATACCTGTTCTCTCCATGCTTCATCTTATAGATATCGATATGGGTCATGATCACCGCCAATGGCGTATTGACCTCATGGATAGAGTGCTTGATGAAGCTGTCCTGTGCGGCGACCAGCTTCTCATTATACTGCATCTGGTCTTGAAGTTTGGCGGTTTTTTGCAGTACTTTCTCCTCCAGTGAGGCATTGAGCTCCCTGAGCTCCCTGTTTTTCTCATGGATGGCGCTCACCATTTCGTTGACATAGGCGACGAGCACCTGAAACTCTTTGATCTTGATCTGCCGTTTATCGATCACGATATTGTACAGTACCGACTGCCGGAAAAAGTCCCTGAATGTCGACATCTCCTTCTGTATCACCCCGTTGATCAGCTTGATCCCGCCCCAGGCGATCCAGAAGAGAATGGATGAGAGGGTCAGCACCTCCATGATGTATCTGATCAGGCGCTCCTTCATCTTCTCTTTTTTTGCATTGATCATCGCATCGATCTCATCGAGGTAGACACCTGTTCCCACCATCCAGTTCCACGGTTTGTATGCAGCGGCGTACGAGACCTTGGCAGAGAGTTGGGCATTGACCGGGTTTTCCCAGAGATACGCTACATACCCTCCTCCGCTTTCAGCCTCGTTGATCAGCGCTTTGATGATATACTTACCGCTGGTATCCTGAAGGTCTATCATGTTCTTGCCGCGGTTGCCTGGTTTGTTGGGATCAGAGATATTGACCCCCTCCAGCGTGTAGATAAAGATGTAGCTGCTCCCGCTTTTGCGGTCAAAGAGGTGTTCTATGGAGTTGATGACGTGTGCTTTGATCTGATCGGGATCCAATTTCCCGTTCATCGAAGTGTCGGAGTAGTTGATATACTCCAGGACCCTTTGTGTCTCCTCTTTGGCTTTTGCTTTCTGGGTGGCAAGGTAGGCATTGCGGATATGGATCGATTCCTGCTCAAAATCCCGGTACTCTTCAAAGATCACCAGGAAGGTAAAAAGCAGTGCGAAGAGAAAAAGTACAATGATCCCTAAAAAATTGATCGAGTGGAGGCTCAGGTTGCTCAGAAATTTTTTCATTGTACCAGGGTGGCCCTGTCAGATGATGATCTTCTCTGCTACATCCAACCCGAATCCGCCCAGCCCGACAAACTCGGTATCTTTATTGGTGGTAAGCAGGTTGATGTTCCTGATCCCCAGGTCTTTGAGTATCTGTGCACCGACACCGAACTCTTTGGCCTGCTCGTGGGAGATCACTTTGGTATCCAGGAAGACGAGTACGCCGCCATTTTTTTTGAGATAGTCGATCGCATTGTTAAGGGCCTGATAGCGTCTGTCATCCAGTACAAGATCGATATCCGATCCGATGTTGTGGAACTTCACATTGGAGGTCTCATGGGCTTTGTAGAACTGTATCACCGTATGTGTACGCCCCAGATGGTCGCTGTAGGTGATCTTCTCCACCTTCATGCCTCTGAGCAAGGACTCCTCTTCTTTGATGCGCTTTACAAGCTTCTCATTCGCGAGGCGGTACTCTACGATATCGGAGATATAGACGATCGGCATGTGATGTTTTTGGGAGAAGATCTCCAGGTCATCCATCCGTGCCATCGTCCCGTCATCCTTGATGATCTCGCAGATCACCGCTGCGGGTACAAGCCCAGCCAGTTTGCAGAGGTCCACAGAACCCTCCGTATGCCCGGTACGCACAAGGGTCCCTCCGTCTTTTGCGATCAGGGGGAAGATATGCCCGGGGCGAACAAAGTCTTCAGGGACGGTCAGCGGATTGGCAAGCCTGCAGATACAGTCATCCCTCTCCCCTGCCGAGATACCCGTAGAGGCTGTAGCCGAGTCTATCGAGATCGTAAATGCCGTTTCATGCGCCGACACGTTTTTGTCCACCATCGGTACCAGGTGAAGCTTTGCCGCGATCTCTCGGGTCACGGGTGTACAGATAAGGCCTCTGGCCTCCTTCGCCATGAAGTTGACAAGCTCGGGTGTCGAAAAGGTAGCAGCATAGACAAGGTCACCTTCGTTCTCTCTGTCCTCATCATCCATCATAATGACCATTTTCCCGCTTTTGATCTCTTTGATCGCTCTCTCTACCCGTGCTATCGCTTCAGCTGACATTGCATCTCCCATTTGTCTGTATATATACTTATTTTGATTTTTTTTAACAAGTAAGGAGTATTATACCTTTTCCATCTTCATCTATGCAATCAATGCAAAAAAAATTTAATAAATTTTAAAGAAATCTAAAAAATTCCTTGACAATGCCTATCATTTGGGCTATAATGCCGTCCACATAAGCAACAGAGCCTTATGAGAAACACATTGTTGGGGTATCGCCAAGCGGTAAGGCCTCGGTTTTTGGTACCGATATTCGGGGGTTCGAATCCCTCTACCCCATCCACTTAGGATTTTATATCCTTACTTTTTAACTGTCGCGGGATAGAGCAGCTTGGTAGCTCGTCGGGCTCATAACCCGAAGGTCGTTGGTTCAAATCCTTCTCCCGCAACCAATCTTCAATATATAATTTTTAACCATTTTATATAGTTTTAACTGTCGCGGAATAGAGCAGTCTGGTAGCTCGTCGGGCTCATAACCCGAAGGTCATTGGTTCAAATCCTTTTTCCGCAACCAATTTCAACCACTAAAATTCAATCCATTAAAAAACTAGATCAATATTGTTTTTTATTGCAATTTAATTGACAATCTCTTTCATTTAAGCTATAATGCCGTCCACATAAGCAATAGAGCCTTATGAGAAATAACTTGTTGGGGTATCGCCAAGCGGTAAGGCCTCGGTTTCTGGTGCCGATATTCGGGGGTTCGAATCCCTCTACCCCATCCACTCAGGATTTTTAAATCCTTACTTTTTAACTGTCGCGGAATAGAGCAGTCTGGTAGCTCGTCGGGCTCATAACCCGAAGGTCATTGGTTCAAATCCTTTTTCCGCAACCAATCTTCAAAAAATAATTTCTCCAACACATTTAAGATACAAAATCGTTCATTCAAATTGCAGGTGCAGTTTTATCCTGTTCCTATTGACGATAAGCAAGGTAACGCCATGATATGGCTATGGAATAGCTCACTTTATCATGAAAACTCTATTTCTTCAGTGAGCTGTTCCGACTCATCGTAGGGCTTATCCTCTGCTATCGCATCCATGATCAACTCTATGAGTCTTTCAGGGGCACGCGTAAATCCATGTCAGCAATCACAGGCTCTTTCCCAAATTTTTCTCTATGTTCTTCTATCAGTATTTTAAGTATCATCTTTTTTTCCTGTTTGAGCGCTTCGCCTTCTCTATCCATTCGATGGGTCATAGACAATTAAGGTGTATGACAATGATCCAAGGCAAATCCTTGACCAGCGATAAGACGATATCTACGGAAGCAACCCAAATATACAAACTCCCCTTTTGTTGTAGTCATTTTATTAGTCTATGTCAATGTTTCCGGCACTTTTATTTAAAAGTGAATCAGTCAGACGCATAGGTATCGATGGGAAATGCACTTCCAGCCTTCCGGAGGGAGTGCAAAAGAGATGATCGCCTATGAGCGGACAGTGAGTTCAAGATCGATCGCTTCTCTAAGTTCGTCCAGGCTTTTATCCAGACTGCTGTCACTGCCGAGCCTGCCAAGGTTCATACCTACCTTGTCTACAAACTGGACATCAAAACCGTTTTTTGAGTATGCTACCTCTGCATAGACCGTCGTATAACCATGTCTGTCCCTGTTTTGATATCTGTATGTATGGTATTGATGGTTTTTGAGCCTTTTTTTGAAATAGAGTCTCTGCTCAGCGCATTTTTCCGAAGGAATATACTGTATCCACGCATCTCTCTGCGCGCCTTTCTGTATTGCGTTGAGTATTTCAGTTTCCTGTACGGTCATAGGTGACGCCGCATATCCGTTAGATCCTAGCAAAAAACCTGCCATTGTTGTAAGTATAAGTAGTTTTTTCATCATTATTCTCCTGAATGGTTATTTATTTTAATGGTTTGTTACAAAATATTTATCGGTTAGAAATGAAGGGATATCGGAGGTTTGAATATGTTGTTGAGATAGAGAAGGTCGATACGGGGTACCACCCAGTAAAAACCGGTAAAGGCATAGATATCCCTGAGATCATATGTTGGGGTATCTGCGATGTAGTCATACCCTGTTTTGGACTCTTTCTCCTCCGGGAAAATCTCAACCTGTGTTTCCGATACAAGATCAACAGACTGAGGCGAAGAGATATCAAACGAAATCAGGCTCAACATAATGACAAGGATCGATACGAGATAATACCTGCTCACTTTCATGGGCAGGATACTACCATAACGGATAAAATATGTCAATTACAGCCTTCCAAAGAAGATACAGAGAGATAGGGTCTGATATTCCCCCTATTTCTCCCCGCCGTGAATCATCTCTGAGATGATCCCCTTTTCATCCCTGGTTTCCGCGATGACCACACCGATGATATGCAATACGACAAAGATGAGTACCGCGTTATAGACCAGCTCGTGAAGCTCTTTGAGCGAATGTGCGCCCTCTTCGGTAAGGCCGAGTGCTTCATGGAAATGGAGGATCAGCCCGCTTGCAGCCATAAAGATCAAAATCCCGTAGATCGCGATGTAGCCCAGTTTGACGATCTTTTTATGAAGCGTCTCCTCTTTGAGGTTTTGGTAGTTTCGTTTTCCGTTTTTAGTAAAGAAGAGCAGGATCCTCAAGACCAGCAATGCTGCCAGCGCATACCCCAGGAGGATATGCCACTCCCACATCGGTGCACGGATGGTAGTGGCAAGTGCTTTTGCCTGTTCTACGGTTACAGTAAGGTCCATTTCGGCAAGCTTCTGGCTGAGAAGTTCGCTGTTGGTTCTCCAGCTTAAAAACGTTTTTCTCAAAAACACCGTCCCCAGCAGCCCCAACACCACCGCCGCATGCACCCAGTGCCAGATTCTAAAATCCAAACGCCATTTTTTCATTTTATTCTCCTTACGATTAAATTGGTATTTATCTTCATCATATCTAATAGTATAGTACAAATCTCTTGACACCTGGAAAGTATAGCCCGAAAACCATAGATTTCATAGATTGACCTCCCATGAAAGCAATGCCCAGTCTGTAAAACTTTGATCCTGTTTTTTATGATAAACATTCTGAAAGTAGGTTTTCAGCGCTTCCTCTTCAAAAGGAGTGAGTTCCCCAAGGCTCCACCGTACCTTCTTGATAAAACTTTCGCTATCGTTACTCTTGAATTTATTGTTTTTGGATCGTATAAAATCAATTTTGGCATAGATACCCATCTGATGAAGCGTATGGACAAGATAGATATAATCGGGTCTGGGTATGACTTTGCGTTGGATCTGCTCCAGTATCTCTTCATCAACAAAACTTCCACCGACTTTGAAGGTAAGATAGACTTTTCTTTTTGCCTTGGATACGATTTTTTCCAATACCTTTTTTATCTCTTTCACCTCCAGTGATCTTGATGCGATCACGATATCAGCTTGCGGTATATCACTCCAATCCTCCTCCCATGAACGGTTCAAAGGGATAACATTTTCCACCCCTTGCGCCCGGCACGCTTCAGCCAGGCTGGCCAACATCCCGTTGGAATAGTCAAGCGCAAAGACATGTTTGAGCTTTTTAGCCAAAGGAACAGAGAGGGTCCCCGGCCCGCAGCCGATATCAAGCAGCGTTTCCGCACCCGTCAGATCGATCATCTCCATCATTCTCTTGAGATAGTCGCTCTCTTTCATCGATGCAAGATAGTTTTTCGATTTTTCATCCCAGTCTGCTGCGCTTTTGCCCTGAAACGTCGAGTTTTCCATTTGCCGGCTATAAAGATTGGAAAAATCTATTTCCGAAAGATTTGTTTTTTCTATCCCCATTTCATCTCCTTGAAAAGATTTTGACAACGCATAGATCTATGCGCATACATGTATCGGACGTAATGCACTGATGCTGTATTTTCCAGGTCCTCTTTATCTGGCTCTTGCCGGGAAAAAGACAGGGACCTGCGGGAACGCTTTAAGCCTGAAGTCACGGATCAGCTGCTGTACTTCAGGAGAAGTCAAAAACTCTACCAGGAGCCTGGCATTTCGGTAGCGCTCTTCCCCTATCCTTTCGATGGTCCCAGTTGCTGCCAGATAGGGTCTGTGCAGCGCCTCCGCATCGATCAGATACCCTCTGATATCCGGATCGGAGTGTTTTTGCATCAGAAAAGGGATCACACCAAAGAGCGTATAGGCTTTCCGGGATACCACATCTTTTAGAAAACCGTGCTTTTTTTGTGTCAGAACGACATTGGGATAAAATGCATAGCGGCTGCTTATTTCATGAAAGACTTCAAAGGTCCCTCCGCTCAGGTGTATCATGAAGGTGCTGTTGGTCTCCTCGATCTTCTTCAGCGCGGCCTCGATCGTGTCGCTGTCGCTGATCTTTGCAGGGTTGGATCGCTCCGAGATAAGCATCTGGGCATTGTGTATCCACGGAGTCAGCCCTTCGATCATCCCGCTTGAAGCGAGATTGGAGATCGTGTCGCTGGAGTGCATCGTGATGAAGTCCACCGGATGCTTTTGCGCATAGGCGTTCAGGACCCCTTTGGGTCCCGTGACGACGAGCTCGGTTGGTATCCCGTACTTTTTTTCAAACGCGGCAGAGATCTCTTCCCACAATCCGCTCATCGTGATACCGCCGATCACCGCAACACGCAGCGGTTTTGCATCGGCGTGGAGGTGTACTGACAGCAGTAGCATAAAAAATAAAATAATTTTTTTCATCAGAACTTATACTCCATTGTCACAAAGAACTCCCTCCCTGGCATAGGGAACGCACTGTCATAGGCATAATACTTATCCGTGAGATTCTTGATACCGAACTCGGTGGTAAGATCTTCCCACGGGGTATAGACCACTTTGGCATCGAGTGTGGTAAATGTAGGGTTGATGACGTAGCTGCGATCCATTTTTTGCTCATAGGCCCCTTTTCTCATTTTGACATTTCCGTAAAGCAAGAGATTTGGGGTCAGATCTTTTTGGACATACGCAAAGAGCTGGTGTTTTGGTACATCGATCAGTTTTGCATCATTGTCACTTTTGTTGACCAGGGAGAGATAGGTGTAGTTACCGCCCGCCTGGAAACCCTCCCCCCGATAATTCAGATCCAGCTCTATACCGCGATGTTCAAACTTGCCGATATTCTGGTTTTGGAAGAGATCATCTTTCGTATCTCCGGGTGTACCGCTGTCGTCGATAATCACATTCTGGATCGTGTCATCCACCCGGGCGATGAAACCGGTAATGCCTATCTGTGTATTGTCTATCTTTTTATCATAGCTCAGCTCAAAATGGGTGGATTTCTCGGACTCCAAATCCGGGTTCGGTTCTGCCGAGCCCAGTCTTCTGCTGTATCTGTCCTTCATCGACGTCAGATAAGTCTTTCTGGCAATACTTGCCCTGTAGATGCTGCTTGCATCTGCCTTATAGACCAATGCGATCTGCGGGTTGTAGGTGTCCTGCGTCCCCAGCGGGATCCCTTCTGTCGCCGAGTCCTCATCATAGGCATATTCACCTTTTTTCCTATCATAGCTGATGCCGCCCAGAAGCTCCAGCTGATCAGAAAGCCTGTAGGCATCTTCCATCCCGAGCGAGAGGGTACGGTCTTCATATTTTTCGATCATCGTAACAGCGGAATTGGTTTTGTCGATATCATAGCCGCGGTGTACGTCTGTTTTATAATTCGCAGAGAGTGTGATCAGGTGTTTCCCGATCTCCGTTCCATAGGAGAGACGTGCGCCGTAGCTGTAGTCATCGTATTTGCTCTTAAAGGTAAACCCTTTGCTGTTGAAGGTGCTGTAGGTATCATCCGCATAGGAGTATAAAGAGTTTTTGAACCTGTCATAATAGAGCAGCGCTTTCAGATAGCTGTGATCGAAAGTCTTCTGCCCATTGAGGTAAACGGTCTCCTTGTCCCAGTAGGGCCAGTCCCAGTATTTCTCTTTGCTGAACGCCGTATCTGTCGCAGGTGGCTGCTGCTTCTCCCCTTTTTGGTTGATATACCCCAATGCCAGCTCTGTATTTGCATCGATAAAATACCCTGCTTTGAGGTTCACCTTGTGATCTTTTGTCTCGGAACGCAGACGGTCGCCTGCCGGCTGATAGGCGGTCGGCTCAAAATCATCACTCAGCCTGAAGTGGTCCTGGTTGGCGTAGTTTGCGCCCAACTGGATATAGTAGTTCTCCTGCAGTGTCCCGACATTGAGAGCGCTTACCTGCTTCGCGAAGCCGGCGTCACGGTCAAATACGACATGGCTTCGGATGGAGCCTTCCAGCGCTTTGGTAGGCTTTTTGGAGATCACATTGATCACCCCGCCCATCGTATTGGCGCCATAGGCGACAGAGGAGTACCCTTTTGATACATCGATCTCTGCGATATCGGCAGTCAGGAAACGCCCATAGTCAAAGTTCCCGTCATAGGGGACATAGACTGGTACACCATCGATAAAAAACCCTATTCTCCTTGCATCAAATCCCCTGATATAGAGTGTTGATTCTGCTCTTCCCCCCTGGGTATCCTGCGTAACCCCGCTGATATTGTCCAGTGCTTCACTGACGGTTACCGCATTGTCCCGCTGTATGGTTTCCCCGGTCGTCGTCTCCTCAAAGACCCTCTCTTCATTCAGCTCGCTGGCAACGTTGATCTTCCCCAGTTCAAACACCTCTGCATGAAGGTTTAGTACCAGGAGAGCGGCAACCACCCCCGATAAGACAATTTTTTTCATTCATACTCCTTGACGTAGCTATCCATTGTATAATTATATATATAACGATAATTAAAAAAATAACTTTTTCGGCAAGGATTATATCATTGTATACTGAAATATATAACGTTTTTAGATCAAAATTATTGCTAATATATTGACTACACTTCTACATTCTTCTTTAACCACTCTTAGCAGAAATCCCAATGGTCTTTAGCCGTTGGGATGAATGCGTACAAGGCGTTAGCCTTGATTTTGTATATCTTTTTTCGCTATCATTTCTTATCTACGGCAGGAACTGTCGAAAGTAACGCCTTTGGATATATGAGTATGTGAGACCTGTAGGGAATGAGTTGGAGTTCGACCTCCGTAAAATCCCTATCAAGGGATTGTCGAGAACCAACACAGACCCTATGGGCAGACTCAGCCAAGGAAGCCAAATCTTCTTTAGAGATTTGGTAGTTCACTCATATTTCCATCTCAATAAAGCTGTGGTGGTGTTTATCTCTTCATTTTTTCTCAAAGAGAGTGATGACTTCGTCACCGCTACGTTTCACTAAGAGAAAAAACTTGCGCCCGAAGGAAGTACCCTTGGGGTGCAAAAAATCATTGTCCTCTCGAAACGCTTAAAGATATTAAAACTCTGGATGAAAATTAAAGAGCAGAAGCTTATAAAATGTACTGGAAAACAATAGCATACTCAAATCTTTCAATGATAGATATAGTGAAGCTCTTGAATTAGCATCTATTGAATGTGCAAAACATCTTCAAAAAATGAAATGGTAATAAATATTTGCTATATTTATCAAAATAGTGTAAAATAGAACATAAATAAAGGAAAAGGATCGAAAATGACAAAAGCATTTTTAGAAACAATGGTACTTAAACCAGAAAATGAAAAACTTGTCCTTGATGCTTTTTCCAAAAAAAGTTTGAAAAAAGTCAAGGATTTTGACGCAAAAAGAAAAACTCAATTAAAAAGAACATCGGGTAGAAAACTTTCTATCAAAGATCTTTTTTAGGCCTCTATAGCGAATGACCCGCTCACAGTTTGATGAGGCTTTTTCATTATTCCCCTTATCTGAAATCATAGAAAATACTGACTCCAATAGAAAAATTAAAAAGCTGTTAAATACTTTTGGCTGTTCAAGAAATATAGACTTGCAAGATTTTCTTTACAATAAAGCTCTAACCTTTGAAAAAAACCTTAGATCACGAACATATCTCCCTATTTTTAACGCAGGGTGGGCTTGCCAGCCCACGCTGTCAGCTACTTCAGGTAGCTCAGCAGTTTTTGGGAAAACCTGCTGAGATAGTTGTAGGTTTTGAACTTTGCCCGCAGCAGCGAGGAGTGCTCCAGGGCCTCTTTTTGGGCTTTGAGTTCGCGGATGACCTCCTCTGCTTCACACTGCTTCATGGTCTTTGGAGAGATATACCGCGGATAGAGCAGATAGACCGCGGCGACCAGCGCATCAACATCAAGCTTCCGCCCTCTTCTGCTGCACTGCTCTCTGTCGGTCGTCAGCCCCCACCCCGCATAAAACGGCATCCCGTAGGTATAGACCCTCTTTCCGTAGACCAGTGCTTCAAACCCTGTCAGGGAGGTCATCGTATGGACTTCATCGACGGCGGCAAGCATGCTTCCCATCCCGATATCGGTGATCACTGTATCGCAGTAGCGCAGCGCTTCCTCTTCGGGGATGTTCCCTATGCGGTTACCGCTCAGTACATCGGGATGGGGCTTGAAGATGATGTACCGGTCGGGATAATGCTTTTTTACCGTCTGCAGCAGCTCAAGGTTTGTCATGCCGTTGGCACCATACTGTATCGAGGCATCATCCTCGACCTGCCCTGCGACCAGTGCTACTGTTTTCCATTGGGAGGAGAAGTCGACGGTTCTGTCGCTGTCGGCGTTGTACTTGGATATCTTGTTGAGGATGATCTTTTCTTTGAGCTTTTTTGCCCGCGCTATCAGCTGCGGGTCATTCGCAAAGTCATAGCTGCTCAGTATCTCCTCAAGGTCGCTGGGCTGCGTGGGGTCGAAGTAGATCCCCCTCTTGTCGATCACCTGGGAGTACGGCTGCGTCAGGTCAGAGCCCAGAGCCACAGACCGGATAAACCCGTCCTCTACGCGGTAGACGGGTATCCCATGTTCAGCGGCATAGGCTTCTACCTGCGGAAAGTTCTTTCTCCCCCAGAAGTAGATATGGGAGTGCTCGTCCAGCCCTTTTCTTAGTGCCAGCTTCAGGTGCGAAGAGAAGAGAGGATTGACAAAGATCATCTCCCCTGCACCATACTCTTTGAAAAAAGGTTTGACAAACCCGTGTTTCCACCGGGAAAATCCGAAAAAGTAAGCGTGTGTTGTATTCAAGTTTTTTCTCTCTGTTTAATAATAGTTCCAATGGTATCGAAAATATCACTCTTTTGTTTTGTATAGGGATTAAAGTAACGTGTGTAGAGGATGTAGGCTTCTTCGACGGTCAGCTTCCGGGTTCTTCTTTGAAAGACATTGGCTTCCCCGTCATTCCTTATATAGTTGGGGATAACACCAAAAGCAAGTCTTTAAACCATTTCCATCAATACCTCAGGATGATTGTTCACAACATTCAAAAGTACCCTCGCAGGACCTTCAGGATGACGTCTACCTTGTTCCCAGTTTCTAAGAGTGTGAACGCTTATGTTCATTAACATAGCAAATTTTTCTTGAGTAAGAGAAAGCTTGGCTCTTATATCTTTTGGATTTGGCTCCTCAATAAAAAACTTTCTACTCGGCTCTTTTTGTCCATTCATGATCTCTTTTACTTCTTTAGCACTTGATATTAGTCTTTCAAAATTTTTTTCATCCATCATTATTCTCCCAAAAATGTTTTTTTTAACATTTCGATCTGTTTTGGTGTCAGATCTTCTGTTTTACTTTTTTCGTAAACATATATCATATACAAAGTATATTTCTCTTCATAGTAGTAGTATATATTTCTGATACCACCACTTCTTTGAACCACATTAGATTCCGGATCAAGTCCGGAATGTCAAAAGCCGTCATTCCCGCGCAGGCGGGGATCCAGCTCCCTATGATCTTAATAATAATATCTACACTGTGCTACTACAACCAGGTCATCGATGATCTTGTAAACCAATCTGTGTTCAGCGGTGATCCTTCTTGAAAAATAGCCTTGATAATTTTCTTTTAGTCTTTCAGGTTTTCCCAAACCATTTGAATCTGTCGGATTCCTTTTGATATCTTCTAAAAGCAGATTGATGCGTTTGAGTATCTTTTTGTCATGGTGTATCCAGTGCTGATAGTCTTCCCATGCCCTATCGGCGAAACCTACAACCATAGATTAAATTTCTCTTTTGGTAAACTCTAAGCTTTCTATCTGCTCTACGGCATCATTTAGCCTGTCTCTATTGATTTTTGATGACAATAGATACATCGTCTCTTTCATGGCGCTATACTCTTCATATGATATAAGTACGACCGACTTTTCATCTTTCGTCGTGATGATGTACTCATCAAAGTCATCACACACTTTATTGATGATATCTCTTAGATTATTTCTAGCTTGTGAATAAAAAACTGCCTGCATAAAAACCCCTATTGACAATATATTGTCATTTTAGCGAGTTTGATATTTTTTGTCAAACACATTTTGTCCGTCATACTCGAGCTTGCCCCTGGGATCTCCTCTT
Source organism: Sulfurovum sp. (assembly GCA_028696055.1). GTDB lineage: Bacteria > Campylobacterota > Campylobacteria > Campylobacterales > Sulfurovaceae > Sulfurovum. The sequence goes on along the minus strand of JAQVHV010000004.1, from coordinate 25,174 downwards.
CACGATCGTCTCTATGGTGTCAAAGATATCGCTTGCTTTGTTGGTGTAGGGGTTATGGTAACGGGTGTAGAGGATGTAGGCTCCGGCAAAGACCTCTTCTACGGTCAGTTTGCGTTTGCGGCGTTTGCAGATCGTCTTATCATCCGTGATCCCCCACCCTGCATAGAAAGGCATCCCGAAGCAGACACATTCGCACCCTGCCAAAAGCGCTTCAAACCCCATCCCCGATGTTTTGGTGTAGACTTTGTCAAAGTATTTCAGGAGGGAGACGGGGTTCACGTTTTCTGTGATCACCTGCACTCTGCTATCAAGGTTTGCTATGTCGATATCGGACTTCTTCTTCCCGCTGAGTACGTCCGGATGGATCTTCAGATAGACGTCGGCATCGGGGTTCTCCCCGATCGCAGCAGCGATCATCTCATCGGTCGTATACCCATCCAGCATCCCATACTGCAGTGAAGCATCCCCCGCAGTCTGTGCGATGATGAGAACACGATAGACGCCATCCCGCACCATTTCCCCGTCATTCCCGCGAAGGCGGGAATCCACCACTTCGTCATCCTCGGGCTTGACCTTCTCGTCATCCTCAGGCTTGATCTTTCCGTCATCCTCGGGCTTGACCCGGGGATCTAGATTCCCAGTCAAGCTGGGAATGACAGAAGGAGCACTATTATACTTAGAGATATTATGCTCCCGTACAAGCTTCATAGCTCTCCTAGCATCATCCATTAACTTAACATCTGAAGCGAAATCATAAGAGTTTAAAATATTTTCAAGTCTGGAAGGCGCCGTAGCATCGTAGTAGATCCCCACATCATCCTCCACCAACGAAAAAGAGGGAGAACCGTTTACTCCAAGACCGAGCGAGCGGATAAAGCCGTCTTCGAGGAGGACAAAAGAGGTATCATGCTTTTTTGCGAGTGCTATCGCCTTTAAGCCTGACTTTTTTCTTCCCCAGCCGTAAAAAACACCGCTTTTCCCAAGAAGCTCATCGACAAAAGTATAATGCCTGATCTCCAAAAAGTTTTTGGTGTTTTTTATGAGTTGGTTTGAGATTGTGTATTTTTTCATATTTATTATGGAATAATCTCCAGAATTTTATAAAGTCTTTTGATATTTTTTCCTTTTTTCCCACTCATAACGGTTGTATATAAACTATTGTTTTTAAATGTAAGACCCTCAAATTCATATTTATCCCCCTCCAGTATTGCCATCTCTTTCCCAGCTGTAAGCTTAGTAACAAAAACAACCTTTCCACTCAAGTCATAAACAAATAAAAATTTATCACTACCTAACGAATTATCACTTGATAGACAATAGATTAAGTTATCTTTCATAGCAATACCTTGAAACCACAAACCTTTTTTTCTTTGTTCTTTGTGTAATTTAAAGTTATGCAATAACGCAGTTTTTACTTGATCTCTGATAACTCTATCTTTATCATACACATAAATTTTATTTTTATCTCTTATGGCAAAAAACTTTTTATCTTCACTTATACTAGATGTACAATGATTACAATTCAAATTATATTCATCAATACTAATAAACTGTGGCAACACATTATTTAAAGAGTATGTTATCTTTGCTATTCCTGCCCAATTAGTCGCAACTGTATATAAATGCAAAAGTTTATCTGCTTTATTATACTCAATACTTAAATCTTGGCCATGAGATTGGTACAAAACTCTTTCATGATATATTGAATTACCTTTTTTATCTAAAAAATTAACAATTAAAAATCTATCAGCTACAGTTTGTGTCGTTACCCATAAGTCACCAAAACTTGCTAGGCCTTGGATAACATTGCCTACATAAGATTGTTTATTACCATTATCTTGTGTATTTAAAATAGTAATAAATTCTTGTTTTTTTTCGAACTCTAAAGAATAAGCAGAAGAAAAAATTATAATTAAACAAAAAAATAACTTCACAATTATAACTTGAGGAATTTTAATATTTTGATTTTAATATCTTTGACACTCTAAACAAAATAGCTCCATAATCATCAGTTACCATTCCCAAATCATCATACGAGTTTATCACCTCAAGAATTGCTGTAAGTTTATGATTTATAATCATTTGATCATATTCATCTTCATAATCGTAGTCATGAAACACTTTTTGATCTGAAAGAATTAAATTTATTAACTTTTCATCTACATTTGCTTCACTAAGAACATTTCTAATTATTCTATAAATCATTATCTTCCTTTTTTGGATTTTATAATTTTTAATTGAGTCAAAACATCATCAATTTTATCAAAAGTGATTTCATTTAAATCCGAAATATCTAAATTCCACCATTTAAGTGCTAATAGCTCCTTAATAATGGTATCCTCAAAACGATATTTTAATAATTTTGCTGGGACACCACCTACAATAGCATAGGGAGGTACATCATTGATGACAACTGCCCCCCTGCGATAATAGCTCCATCACCTATTGTCACACCACGTTTAATAATAGATAACGACCCTATCCATACATCATTGCCAATAATTGTTTCTCGTGGTCGATTAAAGTTTATTTGTGAAAAATTTTCTGCAAAATCTGGAAAATGCATTTTCATATTGTATTGAAAAGGCGAACTAGACAACCAATCAATCGGATGATCAAACGCACCAAGTTCACAACTTTTTCCAATAGAACAATATCTTCCAACTTTAGTACCTCGAAAAAGAGTAGTACCGGTATTAATAAATGTAAATGAACCTATACTTGACTTAGCTTTTACAACAGCGTTACCATAAATACGAATTGGATGCTCATAAGAAATACTATCGTCAATCCTAGCCTTTTTGCTGATGTAGCTGATATTCATCTTAAGAACTCCTTTTTAAAAGATTATTGACAGTAACATTCGGTGATTGTCCAAGAAGCATTTGACTGACCTCTGATGCAATCGGCGTATAGACATTATATTCTTCTGCTAGCATAACTATCGCTTTCGCAGTTTCGATACCTTCTGCCACTTCACCCATCTCTTCTAGTATATCTTCTAATGATTTCCCTTTAGCCAAACCTAATCCAACTCTAAAATTACGCGATTGGACACTGCTAGCGGTTAAAAACAGGTCTCCCGCACCAGAAAGATTCAGAAATGTACTTTTCTTTGCTCCAAATTTTTTTCCAAAACGATTCATTTCCACTAAACCACGTGAGATTAGTCCAGCCCTTGCATTGTTCCCAAGCTCTAATCCTTCGCTTACTCCTGCAGCAATCGCTAAAACATTTTTATAGGCTCCAGCAACTTCAGCACCAATCACATCCTTGGTGACATATGTTTTAATAAGCGACGGGAATAAAGTGCTAAACTTATGTGCAAGTTTTTTATTTTTCGAACTTATCACTAGAGCAGTAGGGAGATCATTCATCACTTCATTGGCAAAACTAGGTCCAGAAAGATAACATAGGTTTTTCTTTGGTACAAAATCTTTAAAAATATCAAATAGAAAGCTTTTAGAGTTAACATCTATTCCTTTTGATGCAATTAGAATTTTTTGCCCTTTAAAAACAAAATGTTCAGTTAAAAATTGTTTAACATTTTGGGTAGAGATAGCAAATATGATATATTTGCATTTCATTACTTCATCCAGTGTTGTAAACCCAGGAATATCTCTAGGTGTCCTAGAATAAATTTTTACTGTATTTTTTTTACTTAGTGCATAAGCTAATGCTTGTCCCCATTTACCGGCACCAATAATACCAACCATTTCTAATTCCTTCATAATCTTTCTTTATCCAATACAGTGCATATCTTTGTCTCGAAGCTTCAAAGTAGCGTTGGATTCACTGCATTAAGTGTATATCCCTACAACCTAAATTTAAATCAACTAACACTACTACTTATTAAAGACTCATTACGTTCTTTGATGATACCCCCAACAGTATTTATGAATTTTTGTGTACTTTGTTTTGGTCCATACTTCCCCAAATAATAATTTTTAATCTTTTCTCGTTTTTCTTTAAGCGGATCAGTACCCAATTGTGTCTCAATAATATCCAATATTGACTCAGCATCTAGTTTATTTATCAAACAAGCTGCATCAACTATAGCACTTCTCTCTTCTCCTTCTTTAAAACGATCAGTCAAAATGATCGGATTGTTTGTAGCGAGATAGTCTATCATAACTGAGGAATTATCAAAAATTCCGATGTCTATTGTCTGAAAAATTGAGTTAATATCTAGTGACTCTTCCAATAAGGCTCGTTTATAAACTGTTTTGTAATAAATAGGCTCAATAGTAATATCTTGATCTATTATCTCTTCAATATCATTTAAGTTTTTATTATAAGATTCGATCTCATCTGCATGCAATTTAATTGTATTTTTTATTTTTAAATCTACTGCTTTGACTGATCTATCCTTAGAACCACTTGCAGGGTGTGGTCTATAGATGATATTATATTTTCCTGATTGAAAAATACTATCAAACAATTCCCACCCATACTCTGCCAATGAAGAATAATTCATCAATTCATGAGTTGCCTCCCATGTAGGTGCATACAGAATCGTAGGTAATTCAGGATCAAGTCCATGTTCAAATGGCTCGATCCAGTCAAGTTGAGGCCTTCCTATACTAATAAATTGATCTGGATTGAATTTTATCAATTTATTTTTGTATCTCTCAATACCAGCTTCCCCGACTGTAAGTACATAATCATACGCTTTTGACTGATTACTTGACATAGAAGCTTTTTCACTTTCACCATGATTAATGTGTACATGGAGTGCAAAAGGATGAATAAGTGATTGAAAATTCTTACATGCATTATTGACATACAAGATCACTTTAAAGTCATTCTCGTTGTAAAAGTTAGTTAAATCGTTAAGTGTATTGGCATAATAAAGTCTAAATGGAGAAGTTTTTCCAAGAAACTCAAATACTTCTCTATCTCTTACGACAAAAAGTGTTTTATGATATTTATTAAGTTCGATAAAAGGCTGTGTCCATTGTTTGAGTTGGTATACATTATCCATCTTTCCATCAAAATAGATTACGACATCGATATGTTCAAATGTCATATTGGCATAGCGATGAAAGATATTCTTTACATCAGCTGGCATCAAATCATAAAAAGATTTAGCTACAGGTTTTTTAGCTGTTGGTTTTTTAGCTACAGGTTTTTTAGCTACAGGTTTTTTAGCTACAGGTTTTTTAGCTGTTGGTTTTTTTGCTACTGGTTTTTTTGCTACTGGTTTACTCTCAATCATCAATGGCGTATCAATACGTTTTGCAAGTGCATCATAAAAAAAATATGATGGCGTTTTAATTAGTTTTGTGAGTTTACTCATTATTTCCTCCTATTATTTTAACGACGTTTTGTGTACAATTAAAAGTATTTTCCAAGAAAATATCTTTTGTATTGTTATAATCTATAGTATGATTATCTTGATATAGTAGTTTTTCTAACTCTGCAATAAGTTCTTTTGATGTTCTTGTCATATTACCTGGAAAAACTTTTTCATAATCGTAAAGAAAATCTCTTTCGTCAGTTTTATAAGTTTTATAGTCCGGGATATAACCAACTATTGGACGGTTTAAAAGCAAATAATCAACCCAAATACTTGAGTAATCTACTATCAAAATATCTACATAGCGTAACAATAGATTCGTTTCTATATAAACTCTTGCTGAACAATCCAAGATTAAATTTCCATCAATACAGTCACATAAATTAGAATCATAACTATGAGTTCTTATCCCCAATATACATCCATTTTTTTCTAAAAATATTTTTAAATTCTCTATATCATTAGAAGAAAAAGAATCCATAATCGAGACATTGTTTTCTCTAAAAGTCGGTGCATATAAAATAAACTTTTTGTTTTTTAAAAGTTTAGATAAGTTTTTATAAAGTATATGTTGATCCCCAGGTATGGCATAGTCTTTTTTAAGCATGTCGAATCGTGGTAAACCGGTTGTTTTAACTTTTTTGTAATCGATATTGAAACATGCACTAATCGCTAAACGATCTATCGGACTACTAGCTATCATTAAATCATATAAATCGGAGTTTCTACGGATTAAATTGTAACGACTTGAGGAAGTATGAGGCATAGCCATTTCAATTTTTTTGATTGGAACACCATGCCAAAGATTAATGATTTTTCTTTTTCTGTTTTTACGTGATATATATGCATCTCTGATTGAATGACTTATAATAATTTTTGATGCAGTGGTGATATGGAATACCGATGTTAATGAAAAAGATGATAATACTTTTATATTTTTTTCACTTAAATAATTGATTGTGTTTTCAGGAATATACCCTTCATCAAACACAAATAGTTCTAAATCTTTATTTCTAGACATTTCTTCACAGACAAGACGTAAATTTCCTGAGAATGGAAACTTTTTTTTAGAAACAAAAACTATTTTGTTCTTTTTTTTAAATACTATTGTATCAATAATGGCAGTTAATATTATTTTCCATTTACGTCGTCTAAAAAAAGGGAAATTCACTAAAATTCAACCTTGATACGTTCTATTAGCTCTGTTGTCGATACAGATGGAGTTCGTGGTAAGTATATGACTTCACAGATATCCTTAAACTCATCAAAACGACCTTCCCAGTCATGCCCCATCAATAAAATAGATGCATTATGCTCTATCAAATAATCACGTTTTAATTCTAATGATTCTTCAAGAAAAACACCATTTACAAATCCAAGTGATGATACTATATGCATTCTCTCCTCTTCTGTGTATAGTGGATATCGTGACTTTTTAGAAAAGTTCAATTCATCTGAAGAAACCCCTACGATCAATTCTTCACCTAACTTTGATGCTCTTTCTAAAATTCTTAAATGCCCATAATGAAATAAATCGAATGTTCCAAATGTAAGTACACGTTTCATAAATAAGTTTATCCTTTGTAAATAAATAATTTTCTGTCTATAATTTTTTACATTTTACATATATTCTGAATAAAATATAAAAAATATATTTGATTGTTTTCTTCCCTAGTAGAGTTGTGAAGTTTGCCTACTGATTTGTAGGTATAGAAGTTGCCTTGATGCAGCAGCGCTATGCCTGCTGAATCATATCCACGGTACTCGAGTTCCTGAAGGCCGCTTAGAAGGATCTCTTTTGTTTTATTATTGCCGATATGACCTACAATGCCACAACATTTACTCATTGTCTCCTCTTCCACCCTCGGAATTATGGATGAAATTATAATAGACATCGTCTTTTAGTACGGTGAACCTAACGTTATATTTACGTTATATTTTATCTTATGGCAGAGTATGAAAAACGACGCTGATAAGCTATAAACTCCTATTGTGCCGTGAAAAAAACCAATTAATGCCTTTATCATAGAGGTGTTATCAGGAGATGCAGATTTTTGAAAAAATCTTTAAAAATATGGAGAAAGTAGCGAAGCGTAAATTTTAAAACAACTTTTTTTATAAAATATATAAACTTTATATATTTATTTTAATAATACTACAATATAAATAGAGATTTTTAAGAGTAGGATATATGACTGTATCGTTGAAAAGACTATGATACAAAACGTGTGTTATGGCACCGATAAAGGAGCCTTTTCGGCTACTCTTTATGGTCTCTGATGATCGCGCCGAGCATCGAGACGATACCATAGAGAAGAAGCGTCATAAACAGGAGCGTCATAAAGCTCTTTGGTTTGTCCGGATAGGTATAGCCGTCAGGCAGGTTCGGCTGGCTTAGGATACTCAGTGTCTTTGCCTCCTGCAGAACTGCAAGCTTTTTCGTCTCAAGCTGGATGAGGGTATTTTTGTAGACCTCAGTGTCAAACTCCAGCTGAAGTTTGAGCTTCTCAAACCCGAAAAGCACCTTGTTGAGCCGCTCATCCGAAGTACCTGTCAGCGCTTTTCTCTCTTTGGTGATCGAACGGCTGATCTCCTCTATCTCTTTCTGCAGCGCTTTGAGCTCATAGGTATCCTCTTTGAGATAGCTTGACATCGTCGCGTACTCTATCTTCTTTTGCATGAGAGAGGCTTCGAGCTGAGCGATGATACCGCTCGAGGTCGTCGCTTCGGCATTAGGATCGAGCAACAGGTGTTGGTTCTGGTAGGCTTCGAGTTTCTGGGAGGAGGCCTCCATTTTCTGCTTGGCCTTCTCAAACTCAGTTTCGATAAACTCCAGCTGTTTGCGCGCTTTGCGGCGGTTGAGCTCATTGATCTGCGCTTCGACCTGCGCTACCAGAAACGCCAGGATCTCCTGTGCCTTCTGACGCTCCACATGAGAAAATGCGATGTTGAGAATACCTGAGATCTCATCATAGTTGATGATCAGATGCTTGTTGTAAAACGCAAGCACCTCCTCCTCTGTGGCATCATCCGATAACCTGCTGATAGAGTCAAGGGCGCTGCTCTTGTAGTGTTCGGTAAGATGAAATTTCCGGTCCACAACCTGATAGACATCCAGTGACTTCAGGTAGGCTTCGACGATCATGCTGTCCTGCAGCTGGGAAGATGCCCCCACACCCAGCAGCGACAATCCAAGGCTGTCCGTCGGCGCGCTGCTCTGCAGGTCCTTGACGATCAGTGCGGTCTTTGACTCATAGCGCTCAGACTTGATCACAAGGATATAAAAAGCGCTCAGGAGAAAAAACGCCACAAAAAGGAACCTGACCTTGAACTTTGCATAGCGTGCGTTGAGGATGCTTCTGGTCACATAGTCGTTTTTGATCTGTTGATAATCCTTATCCAGCCTTTCCCGCATCCCTGAGAGACCATGCTTTCTGAAACGAGCGAAGTTTTTACGAAATGTCCTGTGCGGTTCGTTTTTCTGCGTCTTTTCAAACCAGTAAAGCTGTATGAGTTTTTTTATCATGATCTGTCTCTTTTATTCATTTATTTGATTGTATCTTTCTATCGCATCTTCGATCCTGTCACAGTAGTGCAGCTGACCGTTGTGCACGACGATACCCACATCGCACATCTCTTTGAGCACCGGCATCGAGTGGCTGACCAGAAGGATATGGCAGTTCTCTATCTTTTTGCGCAGTGCTGTTTTTGACTTCTGCTGAAAGTTCTTGTCTCCCACAGAGAGGGTCTCATCGATGATCAGATAATCAAAGTCAAAAGAGAGACTCATCCCGAAACTGAGCCGTGACTTCATCCCGCTTGAGTAGGTCTTGATCGGCATATCGAAGTAGTCCCCGAGCTCGGAGAATTCTTTGACCGATTCGATGACCTTTTTGATCTCGTACTCGCTCTTCCCGTAGATACGGCTGACAAACTGTACATTCTGCCGTCCGGTCATCGAGCCCTGAAAGCCGCCTGCCAGCCCCATCGGCCAGGAGAAACTGTTGGGAGAGGAGATGTGCCCGGAGTTGGGGAAGTCGATACCGCCCAGCATACGAAGGAGCGTGGACTTGCCCGCACCGTTGCGCCCGAGGATACCGACATTGACCCCCGAAGGGATCGTGAAGGTCACATTGTCCAGGATGTACTTTCTTTCATGTTTGGTCTGGTAGTACTTGGTGACGTTTCTCAGCGCTATCATGTCGAGAGGATCCTTTGCTCCCCTTTGACATAGAAGTAGAGCCCGATATAGAGGGGTATCAAGGTCCAGTAGAGCATATACTCATAGTCCACATACTTCGTATCGAGCGCAGTAAAGTAGTAGCCGTGTATCATCTCTATGAAATGCACCAGCGGGTTGTAGAGGATAAGCTCCCTGAGGACCGGAGGCAGAGAGTCTACCGTATACATCAATGCGGAGACAAACAGCAGCGGTGTCATAATGACATTGATGATCTTCCCGAAGGTCTCATAGAAGTGCGCAAAGACCGCACTCATCAGCCCAAAACCAAATCCAAAAAGGATCAGCCAGAGCACCGCAAGGATGACCATATTAAAATCCTGCACAGCGATCTCAAACTCAAAATAGAGTCCGATCGCGATAAAGACCAGGGTTGCCATCGTGCTTACAAGGATCTCAAGCAGAACCCGTGTCAATACCGTATCGAAAGGTTTGACCTGTTTGTAGGCAAAGAGGGCGGAGTTGGCACTGAATGCATTCAAAGAGCGGCTTACAATGTTTTTCCATAAGAAAAATGCCAGAAAGCCGCTGGCAAGAAATACCGGGAAGTCTACACCCGGCATCGCGTTTTCGGCAATCGCCGCCTTCAGCCCCGCAAAGACAAGGACCATCAGCATCGCATCAAAGATCGCCCAGAAATACCCCAGCTTCTTCGTACCGAAACGTGTCTGCACTTCACGTAAAAAGAGTGCGGTGATGACCGACCTGAAGATACTGAAGGAGCTTCTTCTTACCATAAATTCAGGCTGCCTAAAACGACTTGAGCACGACTGCCGCACCCACGGCAACCTGGTAGATGATCTGCGTAAGGTCTTTTGCCAGAAGCAGGTTCTTGGTATCTGTTTTGCCCAGAACCAGAATCGAGTCACCCGGCTGGACCGCTGCGCCGCTGTATTTTTCAACCTTCCCGTTGGATCTGATCAGGAGTACCTCGGAACTGTCGGCCCTTTCGGTGTATCCACCGCAGGCGTCGATATAGTAACGCAGGCTTTCGCCGCTTTTGTAGGTAAGGGTATTGGGGATGTTGACCTCGCCCTGGACCGTGACAAGGTTGCTTTTTCTGGGGATATAGATCCTGTCTCCGTCCTCAAGAAGCGTATTGCGGAGGTCTTCCTGTGCCGAAAGAATGATCTGCCCTTTGAACTCTACTTGCTTGGCACGCTTGATGAACTCCATGACAAGCTCTGCCTCTTTGTTGCGAATGAGAGCCTCTTCGGGTGTGGAGGAGCCGGAGGTAAATACTTTGGCCTCCAGGTCTTTAAGGTTTGTCTCAAGCAGCTCTTTCTGTCTTTGTGCGACTGACTCTCTGTAGAGCTGGATACTCTGAATGTGGGAAAGCGGCGTGTAGTTGACCTGCTTGAGCAGACTGTAGAGGGAGGTACCTTTCGGAACAGAGATGTGTTTCACGCCTGAGTGCTCCCCCTCTATGGCTATACTGAAACTCTGCAGATGGCTGTTGCTCGTAAAGATGATCTTCTCTCCGCTCTTGACTTTGACCTCTCCTGCCTGATCCAATGTATAGTCCTGGCTGACCTCTCTCATCCCCAGACGTTTGATATGCGTAAAACGATTGACACCGGGTTTGGGCAATGTGTACTTCATCAGCCTGTTTACTGTGTCATTTTTCTCTTTGAGCTCGAAGATATAAGGGCGGCTGACATCCCCCTCCACTTCCACATAGTGCTTCATAGGCTGCACCAGGATCGTATCTCCGTCTCTGAACGGGAAACTCTCCCTGTAGCCATCGAGCAGGAATGCATAGAGATCGATCTTTTTCACCAATCGGTTGTTACGCAGGATATGGATGTTTCTGTAACTCCCCTCTCCCGAAACGATGCCGCCCGCCTTGTCAAGGAACTGAAGGACAGAATCATTGGAGACGCCGTCATACAATCCTACATTTTTCACCGATCCCGAAACATAGACTGAAAGCTGCTGATAGTCCCTGACATTGGCATAGATAAACACATTGTCATTGAATGTTTTTTCCAGATGGGTGGTCAGGGTAGACTGAAGGTTCCCGTTCTTTACCCCTTCGAGATGGATGACTCCTATCTTCGGAATAAAGATATTCCCTCTGCCGTCAATCGGCACATCCCCCTGAAACTCGCGTGCACCCCAGATATTGATATGAATGATATCCCCTACTTTCAGCAGATACTCCGGGTTCTCACGAAACTGGGACTTGTTCGTAAAGTGTCCCTTAAAAAGCTGTTCTCCGAAATAGACTTTGTGCTTGTTGGCACTCTCCAGCTTGCTTTGGTCTTTGATGACTTCAGGCTCGACCTCGATACCAAAGCTCAGAGTCAAAAATGCTGTCACCAATAAAAGATATCGGATAGTTCTACTCATGGTTTGCCTTCTGTTGATATGCGTATGCGATGGATTCCAGACTATAGGAGTTCTCTGTATCGCTGTGGGCTGAATAGGGTTGAGGCTGATGTGTACAGCCTGTTATAAATAAAAGTGAAAAAAATAAAAAAAATCGTAACTTGGACATCTCTTCCTTACCCTTGGGATTTATCGTGAAATTATATCATAGTGTTGTTAGACTATGTTCTGCTGATCTGTGAACTCTTTTGGTATAAGCCCGTAGAAACTGCCGTTGAGCTGCGTATGCTCGACAAGATAGCCTCTGAACTTCTGATAAAGCTCCGGATCAGGTGCTTTATGGTGGTGCCAGAAGCGGTGCAGGTGTGTTCCTTTGTTGGTCAATCCTTCGATATCATAGACTGCATCTCCCAGAGTCAGTGTCGGGATATCGTACCCGATAGCAGAAAGCCCGACGGTGCTGTTGATCGTGATCGTCCCTATCGCATGCTGAAGGCATGTGGGGAGATAGACATCGTGAAACACCAGTATACGCTCTTTGACACCCAGAGACTCCGCCTGCTCCATAATGAAAGCATGATAGTTTTTGCGCCCTCTGTCCACCGGATGGTGCTTAAATACAATGTAGCACTCCTTTGGCGCATGGTATGCAAAAGACTCAAGCACCTCCATAATGAACTTCTCGATCGAACCGTAATGCGAGTGCTGAAGGATCTGAAAGTCATTGTGCGTCTGCAGCGGAACGAAATAGTATTTTTTTGAAAGCGTATGTGTGATCAGCTTTTCATAGTCTCTTTCAACGACTTTATAGACTCCTTTCCTCCAGACATCCCTTACCCCGTAAAAGAACTCTTTCAGCGCGGAAAAGTCGCGATGGTGCAGATAATGGGGATACTGAAACCAAAAGAAGTTGGAGAGCAGATAGTAGTGTACAGCGCTTTTGATCATTTGATATTTGCTTTGTTTGGCATGTACGGGTGTGATAGAGTTTCTTTTTTCAAGATTCAGGTAAAAGTTTGCTTCCCTTGACAGTGTGCTGAAGCCATTGACACCGAACTTCTCCATCGTGATATAGTGCGGCCTGACATATCCCTCTTCAAAGACATAGACATCGATACCGTTCTCATACGCGATCTTTCTGGTGATCTTTTGATAATAGCGGCAATCACCGAAAAGAAAGATCTTGTCGATCTTCTTTTCGGTCAAAAAAGCCCTGATAAACTCCGGCCACTGTGCAGGCGTTTTTTTGTAGGGGACATAGTTGTCTTTATGGGAGTAGAAGTAGTCACCGAAGTTAAAACCGATCTTGTAAGTCGTGGCACCATCTTCTCTGAAAAGCATATCAAGTTTTTTAAAAAACGGCCCCATCGGACCTTGCAGAAAGAGTATATTTTGATCTTTAAGATCTCCTATCTTGTTCATAATCCTCCCCCCTTACTTTTCCCCTCTCATAGAGATAAATAACAATTCTTCGAATTTTATCATCTTTCTCTTATAACGACTATAACAACGCGTTATTAAAAACGTAATCAAAAATAATATTTGATTATCTTATAATATAAGATAATCAATGCTATGATGTAACAACCCAATTTGGAAAAAAAGGAGTATAAAGTGTATCGGTTCAACAAATTTATCTTCTCGCTGGCATTGCTTGTTTTCAGTACCTCTCTAAATGGTGAGGATGTCAATAAACGTATACTCTTAAGCGGTTTTACTGTTCATGAAAAAGATTTAGATAACGGAAATAAATTGAATGAATACAATTTGGGACTGGGATATGAACAAGACTACTTTACGGAGTACGGGGATTTTTATACTACCTACCATACCATGATACTGAATGACTCGAACAAAAACTTCCAGGCCTATGCCGCCGTCGGAAAATCGATCCGTTTTGAAAAACCTCTGACCCCATGGTTTGATCTCTCGGTAGGACTTGCAGGAGTGGTCAGCGTCAAAAAGATGCGCCAAGATGACGGGGAGTATCAATATAGACCGATAGCGCTAATTGCACCTGTAAGCTCTTTTTATATAGATGACTTTACTCTGAATTTTTCCTATATACCGTCCTATTCGTTTACCAGTTATAAGACCATCGGTTTTTTATATGTCTATTTCGGATGGCAGTTCTAGGATAAAACCCCTAAAGCCTGTCAAAACTCATCTGCAACAGACTGTTTATAGTACCCATTTTTATAAAGCCACTTGTGGATATCTGCCGCGATCGGTCCGGCTGTACTCCCCCCGTGTCCACCGTGCTCTACGAGGACCGTGACGATATACTCAGGATCTTTGTAGGGTGCATAGGTCGTGATCCATGCATGGGATCTGTGGTAATACTCCATCTCTTCCTCTTTAAGGCGCTTCATTGTGGACTGAGGGATAGAAGTAACCTGTGAGGTACCCGTCTTCCCCGCTACGACGACAGGAAGTTTGCTCAATGTACTGTATCCCGTACCTTTTCGTGTGTTGCACACCTCATACATCCCCTCTCTGATCGTCTGCAGGTAGCGCTGATGCAAAGTGACCGGTTTACCCTCTTTTTCTACCTTTTTACCATCAATTACCTGCGCCAGCTTTGGTGTAGGGAGTTTTCCGGTCGCAATCAGGGCGGTATGACGCGCTACCTGTAATGGCGTCACAAGATCATACCCCTGCCCGATCGCAGCGATGACGGTCTCCCCCATATACCAGGGCTGTTTATAACGTTTTTGCTTCCACTCCTTGTCGGGCATCACACCTGCATACTCTTTGGGTAGATCGATGCCTGTCTTGACGCCAAGACCAAACTCTTTGAGATATTTCGACATGGCATTGATCCCCACCTTGAGGCTCTTGTTGTAAAAATAGACATCGCAACTCTCCCTGATCGCCTTCTTGAGATCGACCTTTCCGTGTCCCCAGCGTGACCAGCACCGGAACTTGTGATTGCTCTTTCCCAAGGTGATATGGCCAGCACAGTGCTCTTCGCTCTCCAGGATACCCTCTTTGGCTTTGGAAAAAGCCAGCGCCATTCCCATCTTGATCGTGGAACCGGGAGGATAGGCACCATGTATCACCTTATTGGTAAATGGTTTATCCACATTCTCCTGCAGCGCCTGCCAGTCTTTATGGCTGATCCCCCCTACAAAAAGGTTGGGATCAAAAGAAGGATAGCTGACTGCAGCAAGGATATCTCCGTTTGTACGCATCACGATCGCCACTCCGGAGTCCTCTCCGAAACGGTCATGTATCATCTTCTGGAGGTTGATATCGATATTGAGCTGAATGTTTCTATTGTCTTTGGGAGGGACCTTGTCGATCACTTCGATGGCTTTATTGGTCGCCGTTACTTTGCTGACGAGATGCCCCAGCTCACCCTGCAATACATCGTTATACTGTTTCTCCAGGCCGCTTTTCCCGACCTTCCCTATCTCTTTGACCACCGGATCTTGATCATTCTCTTTCTGGTTTGACTTTCCGGTATAGCCGACAATATGTGCAGAGTAGACTCCGTAGGGATAGTAGCGCTTTGTCTCCGCTTCGATCTTGATCTCGGGATGGAGGCTCAAAGAGGGGTAGGCGCCCATCATATCAGGGTAATGGATAAAATCCACTACCTTGATGTACTCATGGTTATAAGGAGAGTTATGTTTGTCATAGACTTTCATCATGACTGTTTTATTAAGATCGGGAAAGGTCTCTACGATCCTGTTGATAATTTCTTCGAGCTTTTCCGGGTTTCGTTTCAGGTGAGGGAGGATAGAGACCGAAAAACCCATCTGGTTCATCGCAAGGAGATTGCCATGACTGTCGGTGATCTCCCCCCTAACCGGTTTAATGAACTGTTTACGTTCGATATTCTCCTGCGCCAATTCTTCGTAGTAGTAGTTTGATTTGATACTTAGATGATAGAGTCTGGCGATCATTACCGCCCATACCGCGACAAACAACAAAAGTATAAATTTATATTTCATAATATCACCACTATCAGCAGGTCGATCACCAGCGAATAAAGCAGTATATTGTCCAGCATGATCGTCGTTTCCTGGAAGATAAAATCATAAGCCATTAATGAACCAAGATAGAAGAAATCCAATAGTATCACCGTAATAATTGGAATACATACCTTACATTTTCTAAAATGTAATAATGACTGGAAAAAAAGTACATAGATCACCAGTGATGAAATGATCGTTAAAAAAAAGGGCAGCGATAGGTTGATCTCCAGGTTTATAAAGTAGACCAGTGCCGTAAAGATATAGGATTTCTGCCCTTTTTCGATCCCAAGGATCAGAAGGTATCCCATCACTCCGATCAGGAGAGGCAAAAAGACATAGATTGAGATCAACATCGGGTAGAAAATAACAAAAATAACCGCAAGTATCCATAGCAGATAGGGAAGTTTTAACGAGCGGGTGTACTTAGCCATCATTCTCCCATTCTGAAAGTTTGTAGATCAATGCCACCTCGTTGCATACCGGGAAGTGGATACACTTGATACAATCCGCCCATATTTTATGTTCGGGGATCACCTCTTTACTGATCTCTTTGAAACCGAGTTTCTGAAAAAAGCCGGGAAGATAGGTCAAGACCAATACATCCTCCTCTACTTCGAGTAATTTTGCCTCATCAAGTGTGAACCTAACCATTCTCTGGCCGATATGTTTCCCCCTGTAGGCTTCATCGACGATAAGACTTCTTATCTCAGCCAGTCTTCTGGAGTGAATGTGCAGCGCGGTATACCCTACAACTTTGTCGCCCTCTTTTGCGAGCACATAGGAGCGGATATTGGTAGCGACTTCATCTTCGCTTCGATAGAGGATCGTACCCTCTTTCACCTCTTTTACCACCAGCGCCTGCATCTGGGGGATATCACTGAGTTTTGCTTTGACCAGTTCGATCATGACTCTTCTCCGGACTCTGTGATATCAAAGATCGTTGTCAGTATCTCTTTATGGACCCTATCCTGTCCGCTTTTTTTAAGATTGGAGATGGTAATGGCTCCGGGAAACTCTTTTTTGAGTTTGTTTCTCTCTTTCTGGTTGAGTTTGTCAATCTTCGTAAATACCGTCAGATAGCGCTGATCAGGACGGATAAACTCGGAGATATATTCTTTTACATCATCATCAATCTTCGCATGGGGATGTCTGGCATCCCTGAGATGGATAAAGAGACGGATCGAGACCCTCTCATTGATGAACTCCACAAGGTTTTTCTGCCATACCTCTTTGAGCGATTTGGAGACCTTGGCATAACCAAACCCGGGAAGGTCGACAAAACGTACCGGATAGCGTTCCTCTCCATACTTGTAAAGTGTTTCAAAAAAGTTGATCAACTGCGTCTTTCCGGGTGTGGCAGAACTTTTCGCCAGGTTCTTTCGTCCGGTAAGAAGGTTCAGTGTCGAACTTTTGCCCACATTGGAGCGTCCCAGAAAAACGACTTCGCTCATATCTTCGGGTAGAGCGTCATGGATACTTTGTGCTGATTTTATAAATTCTGCTTCGATGATTCTTGGTGCTTCCACGGGCTAACAATCCTTTTTTATTTTATCTCTTCTGTTTCAAAAATGAACTTTACCGGTTCTTTTTTGCTTCCGGCCACATTCGCCAAACCTGAATGAAGATCAAGCTCTATATGCTCTCCGTTGATGTGGCGTTTGTTGATAACATCATCTATAGTGGCATTGCCTCTGAGTATATATTTCGATTCAAGCGGTTCATAGGTTACTTTGTCGGCACTGCCTTTGTAGAAACGCTCCTCTTTTCTGAACTCAAAACGTACACTACCGCTGGCATCATACCTTTTGGTCTGGTTATTCTCATCAAAATAGACAACTACGCGCTCTCCGTGTATCCAGTTTTCGTTCTGTACGATCTTGACATTACCGATAAAATGTACCTCTTTTTTCGCCTCTTCAGCCCTCATCGTATCTGACGTTATCTCTACTTTATCAGCAAAAAGCAAAACCGAACAAAGAAAAAAAAGCATATATCTTAGTCTAAACATGGGCCGCCTTTCAAGTTTCGTTATTATACATTATTTTTCCAGGGTGTAGAGTACCGCATTGACCTTTTTGGCAGTCGCACTCTTTGCCTTCATGTCATACACCAGGTCTGTTCCTGTAATGATATTTTCGTTCAGATATGCTTCAAAAGGGGAATCTATCGTTAAAACCTGACTCTTTTTATCGTAGCTCGCCCTCTCTGCCCTGTAATCAAACCCCTCTTTCTGATTGAGCGTCACGTTGCCTTCAAGTTCGAGGCAATCCCCCCGGTAGACACCCTGCTCTGCACGTAAAAAATTGATCCTGTCCGTATGGTAGACGATCTCATACAGTTTCAACTCTTTCTCAGTATATTCGCCATAACGGCTGTGTGCCAAACCCAGCATATTTTGGGTGTCAACTTCAATCAGCCTTGTATCCCCAAAGGCCAGTTCTCTGGTATTCCCGCTTTTTTCCCTGGATACCGGTTCTACTTTGACCAGAAAAAAACTCGTCACTACCAGAGCGATGAGAGCCAAAATGATATACTCCAGTCTTACACCCATAGCTGTAGATACTTCTCTTCGAGCCCTTCCTGTATGATCAGGCGTTCGATCATCTCTCGTACGGCACCATCACCACCTTTTTTAGTGAGTACCACATCCGCTTCTTTGTCTACATATCGCGAAGCATCGCTTGGCACAAAAGAGAGCTGGACTGCTTTGAGCATTCTGAGGTCATTGAGATCATCACCGATCGCAGCGACATTTTCCATCTTCAGGTCCAGTTTCTCAAGCAGTGATTCCAACACTTCTCTTTTGTCTTTCACTCCTTGATAGAAGTGCTCTATATGCAGCTCTTTGGCACGTCTTTCAACGATCCTGGAGCTTCTTCCCGTAATGATCGCCACCTGCTTTCCCAGCTTGCGCCATGAAGCGATAGCAAGTCCGTCTTTTACGTTGAAAGACTTGATCTCATCACCCTCCTCACTGTAGGTGATACGGCTGTCTGTCATCGTACCGTCAACATCCAAAACGATCAGCTCGATACTCATAGCACACCCTTGGTACTTGGGATTCCGGCATTTTCATTGATCGTCACAGCCCTGCGCAGGGCAACAGCCAATGCTTTAAAGGCACCTTCGATGATATGGTGTTTGTTTTTGCCGCGGTTGTAGATCAGGTGCAGTGTCAGGGGAAGGTTAAATGCAAAAGCCCTGAAAAACTCCTCTACCAGCTCCACATCAAAGTTTCCGACCTTACCGCCTATCGGGAGTTCGAAAACCAGAAATCCCCTGTTGGAGATGTCCATGTCACAGGTAATGCTCGCCTCGTCCATCACCACGGTTGCATTGCCGTAGCGTTCAATACTCTGCA
This sequence comes from Sulfurovum sp., assembly GCA_028696055.1. Classification (GTDB taxonomy): domain Bacteria; phylum Campylobacterota; class Campylobacteria; order Campylobacterales; family Sulfurovaceae; genus Sulfurovum. Next base: position 5,960 of record JAQVHV010000004.1, on the reverse strand, counting down.
CCGGATAGATCGCTTTGTGCAGCGCCTGGCCGATGGCGATACCCACATCTTCCACGGAGTGGTGGTCATCAATATGGGTATCCCCTGTACACTTCACCTCAAGGTCAATATGGGAGTGTTTTGCAAATGCTTCAAGCATGTGATCAAAAAAACCGACCCCCGTATCTATCTTCGCTTCACCTTTTCCGTAAAGGTTCAATCTGACACTGATTTGTGTCTCTTTTGTCTCTCTGCTTACTTCAACCATTATTACTCCTCATAACTGCAGGCCTATTGCCTGATGATAAATGCATCTTCAAGATGGAAGGATGCGATAAAGTCTCTCGCTTCTTCTTCGGATCTGAAGCCCATCAGCCAGACACGGTAGAGCGGTGCGCCATCGACATTTTCAAAACGTTTAACAATCGGACGGTAGCGTCTATCCAATGCCCCGTATCGTTGCTTGTAGATCTGTGCACCCTGATAGCGTCTGAATGCACCCACCTGAACACCAAAATCGGTGATCATGACACGCTCCTGGGTATGTGTCCGCTGCTGCTTGGCGATAATCTCCTGCGGTGTGACCTTGCCGGCAAATCCCACCACCTGTATCTCTACTTTAGCGATACCAGAGCGGTCGAGCCCAAGTGTCTTCCCCGCTTTATAGCTGCAGTCGATGATACGCCCTTTCACAAACGGTCCCCTGTCGTTGATACGCACGATAGTGCTTTTGCCGTTGTCAAGGTTTTTCACCTTTACCATCGTATCCATCGGCCAGGTTTTATGTGCGGCGGTTTGCCCGTGCATATCATAGCGTTCGCCGTTACTGGTCTGCTTTCCATGAAAGTTGGGACCATACCAGCTGGAGATCCCTTTCATCTTGTCTCCCACCTCCACAAAGGTAGGATGATAACGTTTTCCCAGTACGGTATAGGAACGCATCGTCGCTTTATGACGTGCTTCACTGGTATATTTGGTTGCTTCATAGCTCCCGCTTCTTTGGGAACATCCCGTAAAGAGGAAAAAGAGTGAAAGCAAAACAACAATAGAAAAAAAAGAGATGATTTTTCGCATAGCAGTCCCGCTCTCAATATAGTAGTTCTTATTATCTCTTTATTTCACTTTATCCTAGCTTTTCGGTTCCGAAAATGCTCCCTTATTGTGACTGCCCACGTACCAATGATTCGAATTGCTCCTCTGTAACGGGGATAATCAAAAGACGCTCGGGCTGGAGGCTGGTGTCATCCCGGAGATGATTGGCTGCAGTGATCTCAAAAATGCTCGTACGATACTTTCGGGCGACCTTTCCAAGTGTCTCTCCCTTACTCACAATATGGGAGATAAAATGTTCCTTGCGATCAGTTGCTTTTGCGGCTCCTTCGGGTAGAGAATCATAGTGAAGATAGAAAGGTATCAGTTTTTCATAAGGGATAGCGATCTTGTAACGTCCCGGTCCGCTGGTTACTCTTCCCTTTTTGTACTGGCTGTTCAGGCTGGCCAGCTCTTTGGGTTCCATTTTGAGCAATAAGGCGACATCCTGAAGATTCGTGCCTCCCTTGACATCAACCCGGACGATTCCGTTCTGTTGGGATGGGTTTACACTCCCGAAATCGATCGTTTCGCTCTCTCCTATCATCGCGACCAAAAGAAAACGTTTAATATATTCCCTTGTCTCCCCAGGCAGGTATTTTGCCTTCTCATCTATCAGAATGGAGAGCTCGTCAGTACCTGCCCTCCGGATGGCTTGGGAAACTCTCCCCTCACCGCAGTTGTAGGCCAAGATAGCCAGATACCACTTCCCAAATTTATCGTAGAGCCTTTGGAGATGAAGTATCGCCGCTTCGGTTGCATTGACCGGGTCGCACCGCTCATCGTAACTGTAACCGACAGTAAGGTTGTATTCTGTCGCAGTCGAGGGCATGAACTGCCATAGCCCTGTTGCCTTCTTGGGGGACGCTATATCAGTATGGAATCCTGATTCTATCATGGGAAGATAGGCCAAGAGATCGGAGAGACCGGCCTCGATCAGCTGCCGCTGTACCATAGGCAGCAAAAATGCTCCTCTTTTCTGTGAACATTTGTAGAGCCGTTTGAACCGGCTGTCGTGATGTTCTACAAATGTTTCAAAATCCCTGTCATAGGCATACGATGTATCGATATCAAACTCAGAAAGCACATAGGCATAAGAGGGGTACTTTTGCGTAATCGTCGTGCCATACAAAGAGAGTGTAGCCGACAAAAAAGTGATCAGGGAGAAGAGTGCTCTTTTCATGTTACAAATCAAAGAGCCTTAGGCTGTTGTCGGTAGTCAGCTTCTCTATCTCCTCCCTGCTGATACCGGAGAGCTCCGCCATCTTCTCGGCGACCAGTGTGGTATACGCGGGTTCGTTCCTCTCCCCGCGATGGGGATGCGGCGTAAGATAGGGGGCATCCGTTTCGATAACGAGTTTTTCGGCCGGGATCTTCGGATAGACGTGGATCAGCTTGCGTGCATTTTTGAAGGTAAGCACTCCTCCAATACCGTAGTAGAAATTTTTTTCTGCAAGTTTCAGCAGCTGTTCATCGGCATTGTAGCAGTGGAGCACTCCGCCCCTCTCTCCGGCATACTTTTCGAGGAGCTCCAGCGAATCTGCACCGGAATCGCGGATATGCACGATCAGCGGTTTATCCAGCTCTTGGGCCCATTTGATCTGATCGATAAAGACCTCTTTCTGGAGTTTTTTTTCCGCTGCAATCGCTTCTTCGGATTCAGGCAGGCGATAGTAGTCCAGCCCGCACTCTCCGATCGCTACACATTTGGGATGCGCTGCATAGGGTTCCAGATGGCTTCTATCATAATTGGCAGCATCATAGGGATGTACGCCTACGGCAAAATAGACCCCCTTATAGGTTTCGGCGATCTCTACCGCTCGGGGAAGACTTTTGGGGTCTGCACCGGGAATGATAAACCTCTCTACACCTTTTGCCCTGGCATTGGCGATCACGCTATCGAGGTCTTCATGGTATCTTTCGTCATCCAGATGACAGTGGGTGTCAATGATCATAAATGCTCCAAAAAATAAAAATTTGATGTTATTTTATCAAAATAATGTTAGCGCAAAGAAAATTAGGGTAGAATGTGAGAGATGAAAGATGAGGTTAGAGATCATCATTCGTGTTTTATGTGTTACGTTAGACTATACTGGACCCCGAAAGACTCCCCCTATTTTGATTCAACTAATAATATAACAAAGGTATAACAATGGCAGAACTAGTCCATGGTACAGTAAAATGGTTTAACGACGAAAAAGGTTACGGGTTTATAGCGCAAGACAATGGTGGTCAGGATGTATTCGTACACTTCCGCCAGGTAAACAACACAAGCGGCGGACGTGTATCACTTCAGGAAGGTCAAGCTGTTACTTTCGAGATCGGTGAAGGACAAAAAGGTCCACAAGCAGAGAACGTAACACCTCTTTAATCTGTTACCGGCCGGTTTAAGCCGGCTGACTCTTCTTTTCTTCCTCCACAAACTCCCCTTTTATCAATCCCGCTTCATGCAGAAACTGAGAAGGTTTATAATCGGTTTTTTTCATCTTGTCATATTTTGCCAGTGAGAGATAGAGCTTATCTTTGGCGCGTGTCACTGCCACATAGAACAGTCTTCGCTCCTCTTCTATAGAACTCATCATCCTTCTGTTCGGAAAACGTCCGTCTACCAGATCAACGACATAGACTTCAGGAAACTCAAGCCCCTTGCTGGCGTGCACCGTAAGAAGGTTTACCCCCTCCCCTTCACTCAGTTCATTGCCTCCAAGTACCATGGCGTTGACAAACCGTCCGAGCTCTTTGTATTGTCTGGCCAGTTCCCAAAGCAGTCTTGCCTTGCGCTCGATTCGCTCCTTCGCCTGCGTCTTTTTCTCCGGATCGATTTCGCCGGACTTGAGCCTGGCTCTCTGGTTGGAAAGGATATTTACAACCTTCTCATAAAGCTTGGAGCGCATCGCCTGGCCCAGTATCTGTGACGGGTTTTGCATCGCTTCAACTTCCAGGATATAACGGTAAAACTCCTGAAAGAACTTCACCCCATCCTGCGTGAGTTTCGGATGCTTCAGCAGTGGGTGTGCCATGATCTCTTTCTCCAGTCCCATATGGGCGAACCGTGATGCACTGCCGATCTCCATATCATCATCGAAAAGCCCCAGCTGCACATTTTTGTTGGGCTTGAAGTTTGGCAGCTCAAGGATACGCGGATGCAGAACCCCCTGTATGAGGCTCCCCTCCCCAAAGTGGATGAAACACTGGAAGATCTCCTTGGAGAGCGCAGAACCGACACCCGGGGCATACTCAAAGATGTGGATAAACGCCATCATATCCTTGGGGTTGACCTGCAGGGAGAGCAGATCCAGCAGGAACTTCACCTCTTTGGTCTCGAAGAAGCTCGTACCCCCCTTGCGTTTGCAGGCGATACCGTACTCGCGCAGACTCGCCTCTATCCCGTCTGCACTGGAGTTGTTACGGAAGATCACTGCGATCTGGTCATTGGGGACGTGTGTCGTCTTGATCGAGTGTGCGATAGACTGGTACTGTTCAAAAAGATCATTGTAGATCAGAAGCCTGGGTGGGTGGGTTTTCCCCTGGCGCCCTACTTCCAGTTTCTTGGGATAGATCCTCTCATTGCGTTCTATCACGCGGTTTGCCAGAGAGAGGATCGGTGCCGTAGAGCGATAATTGGTCTTGAGCGTATAAACCTCTGCCTCATGGTAGCGTTTGGAGAAAGTGGCGATATTTTCGATATTCGCCCCGTTGAAGGCATAGATACTCTGATCATAATCCCCAACACAAAAGAGCGATTTTGGTCTGAGCTCATCGATCAGTGCACTCTGAAGCGTATTGGTATCCTGATATTCATCGACCAACACCTCCTCAAAACCAAGGTCATGCGTCTGAAGATGCGTTCTCATACGTAAAAGAAGGTCGTTAAACGAGGCAAAACCGTACTCCACTTTTTCCCTTTCAAACTCTTCAGTGATATCCACATAGGCATCCATGAGTGTTTCATGCTCGGGATACTTTTCCAGAAACCATGTATCAAAACTCTCCAGAGAGGCATTCTGGTAAAGACTATACATCTCATAAAGATAGGTTGCGGAAAAGGGCTGTGTCGAGATCGGCATCCGTGCGAAGTTACGCTTCTCATAGATACTTCTGAAGAGTGTCTTCAGCTCACCCGGCTGCTTGAGGGCAAGATTGGGATGGATCTGCTTGAGCCAGCGGTAACTTACCGCATGAAAGGTGCCCGATTCGATCTTTGAGACGACATTGGCGGGAAAATACTGCCCCAGGCGGGAGAGCATCTCGCCGGCCGCCTTATTGGTAAAGGTAAGAAGGAGTATTTTGGAAGGATCGACATCGGATCTGAGAAGATGCCCGATCCGTCCTACGATCGTCGAGGTTTTACCTGTCCCTGCAGAGGCAATGATGAGATTGTGTCCCAGCGGTGCAGTTGCAGCACTGAGCTGCTCATCATTGAGTGTACTAAGCGGCATCGAGTATTACTTGTTGCCGAGGATATAGTATGTAGGTTTACCTTCTACTTTTTCCAGTGCAATGCTGTGTTTGTCCGCCCAGTGTTCCACCATCTCCGTAAATGCAGCAAGGTTGTCTGCACCCGGATCTTCGTCGCACTTGATCTTGAAATAGTCTTTTGAGTTGGACATCGCGATATATCCCTTCTCTACAGCCAATGCATCATTAAAAGTGATCAAATGTTTAGAGATATGATCAAAATTACCCGTATTGGCAATAATCCTTTTGATCTGTTCCACAGTATGTTCGTTTTGGGAGTAACCGAGTTGTCCCAGCAGTGCTTCAGGTGTCAAATCCAAATGCATGTTCCTATGATTCCTTTCAATGTTTGAGAAACGCATTGTAACAAAATTTAAATTATAAAATCACCTTTTGCAGCACTAGAAGAGTCTGTCGGGGGACTGAAGCTTGGC
>JAQVHV010000063.1 GCA_028696055.1 Sulfurovum sp. | reverse complement strand
TGCTTACAAAAACCAAAGGTGCTTTTCCCAATGATGACAGTCTCTTGAAATTGCTCTTTATGGGGATCCAGAATGCTCAGGAAAAATGGACGATGCCGATCAGAAACTGGAGCCTGACAATCTCTCAACTAGCCATCCATTTTGAAGGACGGCTTGATGATGCGTTAGAGTTATGATACAATTTTAGGATTATCCGATGCTGACACAGAATATTGAACAGTCCCATTAATTATGACTCTTAACTATATTTGAACGAAGTGTCTACCTATACCACAATAAATCCATTTTCAATTTTTATCTTCCCATCAAGTTCAGCTTCATACACTTTTTCACCATAAAGAGACACAGCATAATCAAAAGTTGGCTTTGAAGCACAAAAGTCTAAAAATGGGTCATTAAAGGTTTTAGCTATAACTCCAAATTGAGCTGAAAACTCATCAATATCATGAATAATTTTTGCTAATCCTTTTTTGACTAATTCTGTGGTACCTTCACTCTCTCCAATTCTATGTGGCAATATATATATCTCTTTATTCATTTCCAAAGCATATTCAACACTTCTCATGCTGCCGCTATTCAAATCAGCCTCTGTTACTATCAAGATATTGCCTAATGCTACAACCAACTCATTTCTTACAACAAAACTCCAGTTCGTGGCTTTGAAGCCATTATTAAATTGACTCAATACCAGTCCTTCATTTTCAATAGACTTGATCAATTCCTTATTTATAGTTGGATATCGTATATCCAGTCCATTTGCTGCTACAGCAATCGTATTGGAAGCTCCTGCTCCTAAATGAGCAATAGCATCTACACCCATAGCAGCACCGCTTACAATACAAACACCTACGCTTGCAAGTTTTTGGGCCAATAAGTGTGTATAGTGCTTGCTGTATTGATTTGGCCGCCTAGTTCCTATGATAGAAACTTTTGGCTTTTTTAATAAATCCAAGTTCCCTATATATGAAATCTCCACGGGATACTTTTTCATGGATTCTAGTTCTGGGATATATGAATGTAGTTTTTTAATCATTGGTCGCATCTTCAATCTTATTTGATTTTTTCTTCATAATTTTTGGATCCAATACTTTTTTCAATACACCTTTACACCACTGCTCAATATTGATATCATCAACCTTGCCTTTTTTATGAGTTTTTCTATTAAAAATCAACTTTTTATTTTTAAAAACATAAAAAAAGAACTCAACATATGTCATATCTTCTTCAATATAATGCTCTATTAGTTCTTTCATTTCATCACTTGTATAAAGACTTTCTGAACCATGATCAATAAAAATCCAAGTTGATGGCCCCCAACTATCATCTTGTTCAATTTCTACAATATAAGCCTGCTTCTTCCCATACAAAAACTCACCAAATAAAAATCTTCTTGACTTGTTTTCATCTCCATATAGGGTAGACTTTGATTTTATTGTATCTCGCTTTGCATTTTGTATCTTTTGAATCTCTCTTGGACCTTCTAATTCTTCTCCATAAACACCAGCAAATGTTAGCAATGCTTCATAAAATTGATAAAAATTTTCTAAATTAAATATTTCTTTTTTCTTTTTTGTATTTTCTGGTGCATCACCATATACTATAGGAGCTAAATTATCATCTCCATTTGATGCAGCTTCTTCAAAACTATTACCAACACTTTTATCTATATTTTCATTTATAGGATCTTTTCCACCTCCTAAATATATTGCTTGACCATTAATATCTATTTTTCTATTATCAAAATGGTCCTCATCCTCTGCCAATCCTAGTGTATATTGTAGGTAATCATTAAGAGGTGTTCCCTCATAAATTTTATTATTTCTTTTTGGATTTTTTTTAGGTGGTTTATATGGTGGATTTTCAGGAACAGGCACTATCTCAGGGTCTATAGTTTTAGGGTCCTCTCCTTCTTTATACAGCTTATAATCTATTTCTTGAAATGCAAAACCTATATTGTCACTAGAAATATTCAAAACTAAATATTTAGGCTTCCCTCTCTCATCATCACCAACATAAATATATGTTGCATTAATCTTGAATGCATATTCAACAGGAAACTGTGCTTTAATAGGATAGAATTCATACTTATTGGGCATTAATGCTTTTTGAGTTGCTATATAAAGAAATCTACTTCTTGAAAATTTGTATCCAATAAAGCGACATATTTGTGGTAAATATGTTGTACCTGCCTTTTTCTTTATGTGGATTTCTATACAGATATTTCCATTACTTTTTTTTACTGGACGAAATGAACCATCATAATATAAATCATCCAAAGAGCCGTTCATCACGGATTGTTTTAATGAAGATGTTAAAAAATAAAACCTATTTGCAATGGTATAACAAGGTACGATGAGTGTACACTCATCTTGAACTTCAATATGAGTGTACTGACGTAAGAAAAACTTTTTTACACCTTCGTAACTAATCAACTCTGCATCATCTTCATTTATAACGCTTGATATTCTTTTAAGGGGAATATTACTATTTGTATTTACCGTAAATTCTCCACTCATCAAACTTTTATTTTTCCCTATACGTTCACCATTTACATAAATATGCCCAGGTTTATATTTATAGCTCATCATCTCAGGAGTAATTAGATGTGTATGAACCTTATTGGATTTAATGTCTCGAAAAATTGCCTTATAGTAATTTGGATGCTCTTTCATGTTGATGTCAGTAACTATAATAAATTCCAATGGCTTATTTCGATATTTGTCAAAAAAAGCTTGAGTTACATTTTTACTATCAGACATTTGCATGCCTTATAGTACCATTAATTATTGTAGAGTACCGTTTATTTTTGTAAATTACAGCCCGGGCAAGGGTATAGGTAAAATTCTGGGTATAGACAGAAGGGCTTCTCGTACCGACGATAGAGACTTTCGGACGGTTTAAAAGTGCAAGATCCCCCTTGTAGAAGAGTGGATCAGGATACTTTTTCATCGCTTCAAGTTCCCGGATATGCACTGTCACTTTCTGGCTCATACCACCCCTTTTTTATAGATGATAGCCTATCAGACAGCCCCACCTGAAAAATATTTCAAATTGTCATATTTATCTTTTTCAGAGGATATCTACTTTTTCTCCAGGAGTTTCAGTGACTCTTTGGCGATCTCAAGCTCCTCGTCAGTAGGGATCACAAGCAAGGTTATGCTGCTTTGGGGAGCAGAGATAGATCTGGCATTGCGCCTATTTTGTTCTCTCTCCAGAACGATTCCAAAGCCGATATCTTCCAGAACTTTCCGGCGTATCACAGCGCTGTTCTCCCCTATCCCGCCGGTAAAGACAATCGCATCGGCATCTCCCAAAAGCGCCATATACGCCCCGATATATTTTTTGATACGCCGCACCATCATCGCTATGGCAAGCTTTGAGGCTTCATCCTCCTGCTCCAGAATCGTCCGCACATCTTTGATGCCGCAGATCCCTGCAAGGCCAGATTCTTCATTTAGGATGCGGTCGACCTCATCGACACTCAGTCCCAAAACCCGCTGCATATAGAGCACCACGGCAGGGTCGATATCTCCGCTGCGCGTCCCCATCACAAGTCCCTCCAGCGGAGTGAATCCCATTGAGGTGTCGATACTTTGCCCCTTCTCTATCGCACAGGCACTCGATCCGTTGCCCAGGTGCAGCGTGATCACATTCAGCTCATTTGCCTCTTTCCCCAAGAATTTTGCCGCTTCGCCCAAAACATAGGCGTGGGAGCTGCCATGAAAACCGTAACGGCGTATTTTATGCTCATCATACATGGAGTGCTTCAGGGCGTACATATAAGCCTCTTTGGGCATTGTCTCGTGAAATGCAGTATCAAAAACAGCTATCTGTGCCGCTTTGGGCGCTTTTTGCATAGAGGTCCTGATCCCCTCCAGGTTCGCCCTGTTGTGCAGGGGTGCCAGAGGGATCAGTGCCTCTATCTTCCCGATTACGTCCGGGGTGATGAAGGTCGCTTCACGAAAGTGTTCTCCGCCGTGTACCACCCGATGTGCTATTGCATCCAAAGAAGAAAAATCCTTCAGGATATGCTCCTTCGCCAAAAGTGAAGCGATCTGCTCCAATCCCTTTTCGTGATCTCTGATCACCGTGTTGAACACCTTTTCTCCGCTAGGGGATTTCAGCGTAACGACAGAATGGCTCTCGCCTATCTTCTCGATATGGATATGTGCGAGCAGTGCTAAAGTATGATGATAGAAGAGTTTGAATTTGATCGAAGAGCTTCCCGAATTTATCACTGCGATTTTCATCAGGCATCCCCTGCCTGGATCGCTGTAATGGCAACCGTATTGACAATATCTTCGACACTGCATCCGCGACTCAGGTCATTGACCGGTTTCCTGAGTCCCTGGAGGATCGGTCCGATAGCAAGAGCACCGCTTGAACTCTGAACCGCTTTATAGGTATTGTTTCCGGTGTTGAGATCGGGGAAGATAAATACAGTTGCCTCTCCCGCAACTTCCGAGTCCGGGATCTTTGTTTTTGCCACCGCTTTGTCGATCGCTGCATCATACTGGATCGGCCCTTCTACAGGGAGATCAGCTCTTTTTCTCCTGACAATTTCTGTCGCTTCGCGTACTTTATCTACCTCCTCACCGCTTCCGCTTGAACCCGTAGAATAGGAGAGCATTGCCACTTTGGGTATTATCCCGAAAGCACGTGCCGTCTCCGCCGAAGCGATCGCTATATCTGCCAAAGTCGCAGCATCGGGGTCAAGATTGACCGCACAGTCTCCATACACAAGCACTCTTGTTTTAAAACACATAAAAAAGATGCTTGAAACCGCACTGACACCCGGTACTGTTTTGATGATCTGAAAAGCGGGGCGGATCGTATCGGCAGTTGCGTGGACCGCCCCGCTCACCATCCCGTCGGCATACTCCATATGGACCATCATCGTTGCAAAATAGTTGGGGTCCCGTACTGTCTCATAAGCGCTCTCCTGGCTGACGCCCTTTGTTTTGCGCAGGGCATAGTATGTTTGCGCAAAACCCTCCAGGTACTCCGAAGTACGTGGGTCTATCACTTCCGCCTGTGCGAGATCGAGTCCCAATCTTTGGCTCATTTGTTCGATCTCCTTTTTCTCTCCCAGCAGTACTATTTGGGCGATGCCTCTGCGCAAAATGATCTCTGCAGCCCTCAAGATACGCTCATCAGAGCTCTCGGGCAAGACAATTTTTTTGATTTTTTTGCGTGCCAGTTCAAACAGCCTATACTCAAACATCAAAGGAGTGAGCACCTCACTTTTAAGATGAGTGAGCTTTTCTGCCAAAAGTGAGGTATCGACACTTTTTTCAAAAAGCCCCAGTGCCAAAGCGATCTTCCTGTGGTTCTCTGCACGCAGCCGCGCATGTACGTCGGAGAGCTCTTGCACTATTCGATAGGTCTCTTTTGGCGTACTCAAAAGAGGTATCTTGTGCCCCTCCAACCCATCGATCATCTTCTTGATCCCGGGATGCAGCGGTACTGAAGAGGGGAAGATAATCCCGCTGATCTTGGGATAGGCTTTTGAATAGAGTGCCAGGAACAGAGAGAGAATGATCCCCACCCTGTCGGCAGGGACCACCACAAGATCATCCTCCTCAATCTGCTCCAAAAAGTGCACTGCCTCCATATCCGCCACACGAAAAGCCCGTATGGTACGGGTATGGTCATGCTCGCCGAAAAGCACCTTCTCCAGCTCCAGTGTCTCAAGCAGATCCTGCATCGTGGGAGTGCCAAGCTCCCGAAGTTCAGGCAGATAATAGAGTGCAAGCTCTTCCTTTATGAGCTTATTTTGCACAAGGTTCTGCTGCTGTGCATCGACACGGCTGACAAAAGTTGCAAAATGTACACACCCCGCATCCCTGAATCTCTGATGCTCCAGGAGTATCTCTTCGCAGATATCCTCAACCCCTCTTTGCTGCGCCGTGACGACATTGACTACCGCACTGGAAAAGTTTTGTGCCAGCTGCAGGTTCAGGTCATAATGCTCCAATGCCTTCAGTACGCTTCGGGGCAGCCCCTCACACAGTACAAAATCGTAATGCGCTTCGAGTGTTTTAAATTTCTCAAAAAGTTCTTCCTGGAGCTTTTGACTCTCTCCTGAGGCAAACATCTTCTCGGCGTATTCCAGATCACATCCGTAGCACGCTTCGTAGTTCATATCAAGCTTGTAGTGCTTAAGCATAAAAGTGATACTGTGATCTTTTTTCTCTTTTGATTCTATGATCGGGCGGAAAAATGCCACTCTGTGAAGCTTTCGTTTGAGCATCTCCATAAACCCCAAAGAGACAAAAAGCATCCCGACGTTTTTCTGCGTTGCGGTGATATAGAGTGAGCGCATCTGTTTCCACCTTTTAGCGTGATCTTTATCCTATCTCTCCCGGCCCCGTTTCATGAACGCCGGTATCTTTTTTTTTCATTATCCTCTCTCATATGATACCATATCGTCAAAATACTATAGGGAAGTACAGCATAAGATTTCGGTATATCCGGGCGCACTCAAGGCTTTGCCTCACTATACAGTATATTTTAACCATTTTTTTAGTAAAATTCTTTGCTTTATGAATGGGGCATTAGCTCAGCTGGGAGAGCGCTTCGCTGGCAGCGAAGAGGTCAGCGGTTCGATCCCGCTATGCTCCACCATTCTACAATTTAAATCAATCCCATAGACTTATTATTATCCTTAAAATACGGATGCATTGCTTCATGGATTTTCTCACAGAATGTACAAGCACAAGATAACGACTACTTCCCATCAGTCATTGTAGCGGCTTTATACTTCGCCCATTCAAACCATCAATGTTTGTTCACTAAAGCATCACCCTCCATATCGTGTAGGCGATGATGGAGAGTACGGTCACCCCGATCAGGTTGAGCTTAAATCCGATAGCAGCCATCTCTTTGATACGGATCACCCTGGAGCTCATCACGATCGCGTTTGGCGGCGTTGCAATAGGGAGCATAAAAGCATAGCTTGCAGCCACCGTTGCGACCATCAGCAGCAGGGTTCCCTCACTCTGGGGCATCATTTTTGAAAACTCATAAAAGATCGGGATAGCGATGGAGGTGAGTGCCGTGTTGCTTGTCACTTCGGTAGAGAATGTGACAACAAGCGCGACCACCAAAAACATCCAGAAGAGAGGGATCGATGAGATAAATGCCAGTTTGTTCGCGATATCTGCGGCAAGTCCGGTGTTTGTAAATGCTGCAGCGATAGAGAATCCCGCACCGAACAAGAAGATGATCTCATAGGGTACATTCCGTGTATCTTCCCACTCCAGAAACCCGATGCGCGGCACAAACATCAAAAGGCCGAATCCCAGCAGTATAAGTTTCTCATCAAATGCAAAGCCTGCGATCTGTTTCATAAATGTATTTGCAACCAGAATCGTCGCAAGGACCCCTATGATCCAGTAGAGCCTTCTCTGTTCACTGTTGAGCTGAGGAACCTCATTGCGGACATCAGCCACAGATTCGTTTGACACTCCCAGAGCAAGCAGCCAGGGAATGATCAGCAGCATTGCCGTAACTACCGGCGCCATCATGTACATCCACTCGCCAAAAGCCAGTACAGGCAGCCCATGCTCCTCAAGGAACCCTAGCAGGATCAGGTTGGGGGGTGTTCCGATAGGCGTGAGTATCCCCCCGATACTCGAACCATATGCCATACCCAGCAAAAAGCGGATCTTCAGTCTGATATTGTCACTCAAAAAAAGTGCGATAGGCATCAACATCAGTGTCACCGTCGTGTTGGAGAGTATCCCACTTAGAAGTGCTGAAGTAATGGCCAAAGCATAGATGATCCCTCTCGGGGTTTTAGGGAAATAGCTTAAAAGCTTTGCAGAGAAGTATTTGTGCAGATTGGTCTTCTCCAGTGCGATCGCCAGCATAAATCCCCCCAAAAAAAGAAAGATGATCGAATTGGAGTAGTTGGATGTAACCTCATTGACCTCAAGGATACCAAAAAGCGGAAACACAATAATCGGCAGCAAAGAGACTGCCCCAAGCGGCAAGGCTTCATTGGTCCAGAGTGCCACCATGAATGCCACCAACCCGATCACCAGACTGTGATGGAGTGCAAAAACCCATATGGAGAGCGCAAAAAATACCAGGCCTATCAGTACAGCGATAACAATTCCTCTCATCTTCCAGCCTTTTCCCGATAAAGTTCATCCATGTAGACCATCTCCACCTCCTTCAGTATCTCCCCTGCACTTGCGAGTGCTTGCAGCGTCACCTGATGTGGATGGCCGATGGCGATCGCATAACCTCTTTTTTGGGCGATCTTTACCGCCTGTTTGAGCTGTTTGTGTATATAAGAGATATTGTGTTTATTGTCTATAAATATATCACGTGAGACATAGCGTTGTGCATATTTTTTGGCAATCTGCGGCACTTTGCTGCCTGCGATCGTGCGGCTGTCCACGAAGACAAACCCCTCCTTCAGAAGTGCCAGATAGAGCCTTTCCATCGCAGGATAGTGCCCGGTAAAGACTGATCCGGTATGGTTGTTCACAAATCTTGCTGCTGGGAAAAGGCTGCGAAGCTCTCTGACCCTGGCCTCTATCATCTCCGGAGTATCTGCGACCATCAGGGTTTTTTCCTGTTTGTCAAAAACTTTTCCTGACTCCATAGGAAGATGGATCATATAGTGCTTTAATCCTTCCGCCAACTTGTGGCTTGAGGGAGAAAGCCGGTATGGAGGAAATATCGAAGGGGTAAGCTTCAACCCGGTCGCGCGGATATGTTTCAGTTGGGACTTTGAGGAGACATCATCAATAATGATCACCAGTTTGGGTTTTCCCCGCTTTAAGGCACTGATCGGTTCTTCATCCTTCATCCTCTCTTCAGGGAAGGAAAGTGTGCTATTCTTTTCATGGAGTTTCTGTTTCTCCGCTTCCTTTTGCGCTTTTAATGCAGCCTTTTTCTTCTCCTCCTGCTCTGCTTTGCGTTTCTGCACAAGCTCCTCTTCCCGCTTCTTCTCCTTGAGCGCTCTCTCCTGTTTGACTTTTTCCAGACTCTCAAACAGCGCCTCATTATCCGCGCTGCTCTTCATAATCAAGCTGTTGGGATTTGGCTCTATAGCAGCTTCGCTGCGTCCGATAAAGTACCCAAGCACAACCATCGCGATCATCACTGTCACGGCGCTAAAGACCACCAGATCCTTTTTAAACGTATTTTTCTTTTTGCTTGTACTGCGACGGCGTTTGGTTGGTGTTTTTTTTGTTGCAGATCTTGTTGATGATGCTCTATGCTTTCTCTCTTTGGCCATATTTTTCCAGTTATCTTTATTTTTTGCTTATTTTATCGAAAAAGCACTGATTGCCGATATCTGGGAACAAATACAAAACAAATTATGAAAATTGGGTAGAAATGAAAGGTTTCGTTTAGCGTTTAGCGTTTAGCGTTTAGCGAACGCTGACATAATTGTATCTGGCTGTCAAGCAATTTATAATAACTTCTGTGGATTTTATATTTTTTAAAATGTAAACAAAGCCAAGTTTTTGTTGAGTTGTATTCAGATTTATCACAGAGAGTGCAAGCACAAGGAATGTTTGGAGTAAAGGAGTTTAGAATAAAACAAACTAACGCAAAATTTTTGGTTAGTTTGTTTTAGATTTGGAGGTTTGTGCGAGGGAGGCTACATCAAGTAGCTGACCGAACACATCCTCCGAAGATAGAGTGAAATCACCAAAAAGATTAGTTAGTCTCTTGGTCTACGATCTTGTTCGCCTTGATCCACGGCATCATTGCACGAAGTCTTGCACCTGTTACTTCTACAGGGTGTGCTTTAAGGTTTTGTCTCTCAGCATTCATTCTTGGGTAACCTGCCTGGCCTTCAAGTACGAAATCTTTAGCAAATTGTCCGTTTTGGATCTCTTTAAGCACTTGTCTCATTGCTTTTTTAGACTCTTCGTTGATGATTCTTGGTCCGGATACCATATCACCGTACTCTGCTGTATTGGAGATAGAGTATCTCATATCCGCGATACCACCTTCGAAGATAAGGTCTACGATCAGTTTCATCTCGTGAAGACACTCGAAGTATGCCATCTCAGCAGGGTAACCCGCTTCAGTCAATGTCTCAAAACCAGCCTGGATCAGTGCGGATACACCACCACAAAGCACTGCCTGCTCACCGAAAAGGTCAGTCTCAGTCTCATCTTTGAAAGTTGTTTCGATGATACCTGTTCTACCGCCGCCGATCGCTGAAGCGTAAGAAAGCGCTACATCTTTTGTGTTATCGCTTGGATTTTGACCGATAGCGATAAGGTCAGGGATACCGCCGCCTCTTACAAATTCGCTTCTTACTGTGTGACCCGGTGCTTTTGGAGCAACCATCATGACGTTGATGTCCGCTCTTGGCTGGATACGTCCGTAGTGGATAGCAAACCCGTGACCAAATGCGATCGTTGCACCCTCTTTAAGGTTTGGCTCGATCTGTGCTTCATAGATCTCTTTTTGGTTCTCATCCGGAAGAAGGATCATAACAACGTCACCTTTAGCAGACGCCTCTTCTACGGTAAGT
>JAQVHV010000062.1 GCA_028696055.1 Sulfurovum sp. | reverse complement strand
CGGATACTGAACATCTTCTTGCCATGATAATTCCTTTATTTAATAGATAAATTCAACCTGTGTTAGCAAAAGGTGAATATTTTGTGCGATTATAGAGTAAATGAGCATAATTTTTGCTTAATATCAGAGTGCCGTCTATTTTAGCCTAAAAAGAGGAGAATTTTTTCATCATTCTTCTTCCTCCTCTCCCAATCTATGGCATCTTATCATCTATATTTTGTTATAATAACTACAAATTATATCATAAATAGGGACACTATGTTAGTAGCACCGAGTATCTTATCGGCAAATTTTGGGGAATTGGCAAAGGATGTAGAGGCGATCTGCGAAGGGGGGTGCGACCTTGTGCATGTGGATGTCATGGACGGGCACTTTGTTCCCAACCTCACGATCGGCCCTGTTGTCGTAGAGTCTGTGGCAAAGGTGGCTACCAAACCGCTTGATATCCACCTTATGGTAGAGAACAATACCTTTTTTGTCGACCTTTTTGCGCCGCTGAAGCCGGGGTTCATCTCTTTCCATATAGAAGAGGAGAAACACCCCCACCGGCTGATCCAGAAGATCAGAGATTTGGGGATACGCCCGGCGATCGTGCTCAATCCGCATACGCCGCCTGAAGCGATCGAGTTTTTGCTCGAAGATACCGATATGGTGCTGCTGATGAGTGTCAATCCCGGATTTGGAGGACAGAAGTTTATCCCTTCGGTGATAGAAAAGGCAAAGCGTCTGAAGCAACTTATCGAAAAGCGGAATCCAAAGTGCCTGATCGAAGTGGATGGCGGGGTCAACGATCTCAATGTCAAAGAACTGGAAGCAGCGGGTGTGGATGTCGTTGTGGCAGGATCCTATGTCTATAAGCATCCAGAGGGTGTAGCAAGAGCGATCGCTTCACTGAAATAAATTGTTGAGAGTAGAGTTGTGCAAATTCAAAATAGAAAACTGAGAGTAAAGATCTGCGGGATTACCAATCTGAGGGATGCACTGCATGCGATAGAGTGCGGCGCAGATGCACTGGGGTTTGTCTTCTATAACAAGTCCCCTAGATATATCAGCCCTGAAGCGGCAAAGAAGATCATTGACAAGCTGCCTCCTTTCGTCGAGACCGTAGGCCTCTTTGTCAATGAAGGGGTGGAGACGATCGATACGATCTGCAAATATACCGATATCTCCCGTGCGCAGATACATTTTGAGGTGGATGAAGAGTCGCTCGATCAGTTGCATGAGCAGGTGCTTCCTGTCGTGCGGGTAAAAGCCCCTGAGGATATCAAGAAGTTCGACCACAGATACCGACTGGTGGATATACACAGCGACGTATACGGCGGAACCGGAGAGCGCCTCAACCTTGAGTGGTTCAAAGGGATTGACTGTTCCAGGATCATTCTGGCAGGGGGGTTGACCCCGGAAAATATCCATGAAGCAAAACCATACGGTTTTTACGGTGTTGATGTCAGTTCGGGTGTAGAGTCGATCAAAGGGAAAAAAGATCCCAAGAAAGTAGAGCAGTTTATCGCCAATGCAAAAGGTTTTTGAGGAACTGACCCATGCATTTCGCAAGCATAAAGGGGTATTGACGCAGGAGCAGTATGAACATATCGCCATCAGGCATACGACACTGCTGGAAGACGCCGATACGATCTTTATCCTTCTTCAGGCATCAGGCTATCCTATCTCGCAAAGAGAAGAGAAGCTTTATCAGCTGGACACCTACTTTACGCCGTATTATGAACAGCGCTACTGTGTTGTGGATATCGAGACAAACGGGAGTAAACCCGGAGACTCACAGGTCATTGAGATCGGTGCAGTGCTGGTGCAAAACGGTCAGATCATCGACCGATTTGAAACCTTTGTAGAGTGTGCTTTTCTGCCGGAGTATATCACAAAGATCACAGGGATAGAGCCCCAGGACCTGATCGGCGCTCCAAGCAGAAAAGAGGCATTGACCAAACTGCGCCACTTCATGGGAGATGCGGTCTTTGTCGCACACAATGCCAACTTTGATTACACTTTTCTTGGCGCCTCTTTTGAGCGTTTCGGGCTTGGTAATATCGGCAACCCGAAACTCTGTACGATCGATCTTGCCAGACGTACCTTTGAGTGCGAACGTTACGGCCTGAGCTATCTAATAGACTTTCTGGGCATTGATATGGCGACCCATCACAGGGCCTACAGTGATGCCTACTGCGCGTATCAGGTCATGAGAAAGAGTTGTGAAACCATACCTGAGTATGTGAGCAGTGCAGATGACCTGATCGTTTTTTCAACTTCCAGCAGGAAAGAGAGAAAAAAGCAGGGAGAAAGTAGTAGATAGCACGGAGCAGGTGCGGTAGGCTTTTCTTTGTTGAGCTTGGGTAAAGCCCAACCATGGGGATCGTTCATAATTCTGTGCCAATCGGGTAAATAGCAAATACCCAAGGAATGACATTGAAACTTTTCGCATAAATATAGAAGTTTCAATAGACCTAAATTGCTTTGTTGATCCTTTAAATATTTTAGCTTTTGTGTTTCCAAAATGTTATTTTTTCAACGTATCATTTCCTTAAAAAATATTAGGGGATAATAAGTGAAGGGGAAGATATTTACTTTAATTAGTATACTATTGTTATTTGTAGCTACATATGTTTTTTATAAAATATGGCACACCAAAGAGCTTGATTCAAAACTTTCTAAACAAGTAAAAGAAAATAGTTCTATAAACGAAAACACTTCTTTGATTGAAACTCCCAAACTTACTTCATCCATTAAAAAAACACAACCTGAAAAAAACAGACCACCACAATTGTCACATTCTGTGACTTCTACATCTAAAATACCACCTATTAATCTTAAAGAGGAACAGGCTAATGAACCTGAACCACTACATCCTAAAGCTGGCGATATCGAACAGTATACGGAGAAAACCTATGAGGACCTTACTCCATTAAGCCATTACGACACAATGCAAAGAGCAGATCAGGCATTTGAAGACCTTGATCAAAAGGTTCAAGATATTAGAGGAACATACTTACACTAACAAATCAATACTGCTAAATTAACTTAAAAGGGGAAGTGAAGTAATGAAATTACGGTATATCAGTCTTTTGTTTTTTGTACTATTTTTTAGTACACAACTAAAAGCAACCATCGTTGGTACGACTAAAGGCAACCTTGCCATTAATCAGGGAAGGGCTAATTATACAATCAATATTGATGTACCACCAGGTGTGGCAAGTATGAAACCAGTACTCTCATTAGACTATAGTTCAAGTGGCAATAATGGTCAAATGGGAATAGGCTGGAGCATTGGCGGTGTATCATCTATTTCCCGCTGTGCACAGACCAAAGCTGTAGACGGAGAGAATTATGATCCTAATGTTAATTATGATGATAAAGACAGGTTCTGTCTAGATGGAAAAAGATTAATCAATATTACAGGTGATTATGGTGCTCCTGGGACTGAATATCGTACAGAAATAGATACTTATTCTAAAATTGTATCCAAGGGGGATTACAATGGGGGACCCCTTTATTTTGAAGTAAAAACCAAAAATGGGCTTACGTATTATTATGGTCAAGACAATGCATCAAGCTTGTTGGCGGCAAATGGATCAGTTAGATTTTGGAAAATCGATAAAATTATTGATTCATCCGGAAATGAGATAAATTTCCATTATCTCAAAAATGAAACTGAAGGGTTCCATTATCTGGATAAAGTAACCTATGCAGATAATGAGGTCAATTATGTTTATGAAACCAGACCCGATATCCTCAGGGGATATCAATCTGGTTCTCCGGCCTTAATAGATAAAAGACTTAAAGAAGTGATCGTTACAACCAATGGTCAAGAGATACGAAGATATAAAATAACGTACGATAATGAAGTTTCAGGTGCGAAACGCTCCAAAGTCACTTCTGTTACAGAACAGGTTAGTGAAGGGGAGTTAGCAACATTGTATATGAGCTATGATGAAAATATAGCAAATGAGTTCTCCAAAGATAATATTACTATTCCCGAAACGGTTACAGAGGGGGTTTCATTTTTAGATTTAAATGGGGATGGCTTTGTTGATATTGCTTCAGAAGATAAGTTATGGATAAATAAAGGAGATGGAACTTTTAATCCCGCTGTACCCCTGGAAAAAGGTGATGGGGTTGTTATGTCGGATGGAGAAATATGGAAACTGGGAGATATCCCTTACCATTTTAGGGCATATGTCGATTATGATCAAGATGGAGATCTTGATTGCTATGCAATAAGGTCTAGCGAGAATGAGAATTATAAAGTAAAATATAACGATAATCTAAATGTAGATATTTATGTTTATAGAATTTATAGATATATAAATGATGGAAATGGAGGAATGGTACCAGATATAGGTCCGAATAAAGAAAAATCTATAAAGATTTTACAGTACTATAAACCGTTAGAGAGTACTGATGAAGCATTTAAGTTTACAGATTTTAATAATGATGGGCTTATAGATATCATTTGTACATCATGGAATTATACTGATAACTACATGGACCATAATGAATACACTTTTATATATTATGGGAATAAATCAGGTGGATATGATCTACACCAGTTAGTAGGTCCTGAAAATGTGTTTATGTATACATTATTCTTTTTTGATATAAATGGTGATGGTTTGGATGATATTTATGATGCAAGTGATTACCATTATAATAAGATTTTTCTTAATGATGGAAACGGAGCTTATAAAAGTATAGACTATTCCCTTTATTCGGCATATGCACGTTTACGTTTTGCTGATCTTAACGGCGATGGTTTAATTGATATTTATCAAATTATAAAAGATGCTGATTCAGGTACTGTCTGGCTTAATCGTGGCGATGGTAGTTTTATTGATTCATATTCTCCTAATATTTCAGCATCATATGATAACTTAAAATTAATAGATGTCAACAATGATAGTTATCCTGATATATATATTATTAGGAGTGATGGTGATGATGAGATATGGCTCAATAATGGTAATGGTGATTTCCCAGAACCAAGTTATACGGTTGATGTTGATGCTGAAATTAAACAACTTGCTTTTGCTGACTTGAATGGTGATGGTTCACTTGAAATTATAAAAACAGATTCAGGACATGCAGTTTGGTCTAATCAGGTTAAGTTACCACTTCTCACCCACATCACTAATTATTCTGATCAGGATATAAAAATAACTTACAAACCAATGACTGACAGTAATGTGTATTATAGCTATAGAGCCAACGGTGAAAATAATGCTTATGCTTGGAATAGCATTGACAATGATAATTTAGAGGTAGTTAGCTCCAGACATTTGGTCAGTAGTGTGGATATGGCAAATGGAGTTGGTGGATTTAATACATTAAATTACAAATACTTTGGATATATCTTTAATAAGCTTAGAGGTTCTCAAGGATTCCATAGTATAAACGTATATAAAGATACTACTCAAAAGGAATCCAAGACAGTCTATAAACAAATTGAATCACCAAACGGTGAAGGGTTCCAGTACACGGGAATGCCACACTATAGTTACTCAAAAAAATATAGATCCAGTGACAGTGAATTATTGTCAGAAAACTTTATAGAATATGCGGATAGTGTTTTTTTAAATGGTGTAGAAGGGACACAGATTCATCAACCATACCCTTTTAAAAATGTTACTAATAGATTTGATCCAGATACAAAGTTGCCTTTATCTAAAAGCTATCATTTTAACTGCTTGGATAACAATACTCACGATGATGATAGCACTTGCTTAGATGCTCCAACTCCCCAAAAGATTGATGAATCAGGAGTGGGGAATGTTCTTATGGCAGTTGATAGAATTGATGATATAGTCAATGATCAAACATATACCAAAACAACATATAACTACTATAACTCAGATGCCTCAAGTGCACAAGACTGGATTATTGGAAAAGTATCTAAAACAAATGTTGTGCATCAAAAAACAGGTAGCAATGATATAAGTAAGTCTTCAGAGTTTACATACAATACTCAAGGTTTACTTACGGAAGAAATTGCAAATGCCGGCACAGATGTAGCACTTACAAAGAGTTATACTTATGATATTTATGGGAATGTAGCTACTGAAACTACTTCAGGTTATGGCATACAAACAGCAACGACTACATATGGCTATAGTGATGATGGGAAATTCCAAATTTCTGTTACAGATGCGACCGGACTTAAAGACGAAAAGACATTTGATCCTCGTTTTGGAACAATAAAAACCCTTAAAGGACCAAATGAGCTTACAACATCTTGGATATATGATGGATTTGGCAGAAAGATTCAGGAAGACCGAGCTGATGGCATACAAACATTTTGGACTTATAGCTGGGATGATGGTAGTGCAATAGGTGTAAACCATGGGTTATACAGTCTAAAGGTTGAAAGTACAGGTGAACCTACTACGGTAACCTATTATGATATGTTGGATCGGGAAGTTGGATCATATAGCAATATATTAAATAAAACGGTACAGAGATTAAAAACATATGATGAAAAAGGACAATTAAGAGAGGAGACCTTGCCTTATTATGCAGGTGAGGCTTATAGTGAAGTTATTACTGATTATGATGACTATGGGAGGGTCAAAAAAGTGACCAAACCGGGTCCAAATGATACCCTTAAAATTTATGAAAAAACCTATGACAACTTTGCAAGTATAGTCACAGATCCTAATGGTAACAAAAAGAAAACCCTCAACAATGCTTTTGGTCAGACTATCAGCATTACGGATGCTTTTGAGTCTGGAAAGGATTCTACTGTCGTCTATACCTATGATTCAATAGGTAATCTTTTAACCGCCACGGATTCAGCAGGTAATGTCATTGAGATGGGTTATGATGCAGCAGGCAATAAGTCATATATGAACGATCCAGACCGTGGCATATGGAACTACCGATATAATGCATTAGGACAGCTATTGCAGCAGTGGAGCGGTATGGAAGAGCCTAATCAATCCAGACGTTATACGTACTATGCTTATGACAAATTGGGAAGGATAAGTTATAAGAAAACCTATGATAGGTACTACCTTATTTTTGTAGATAATGAAGATTATAGTTTTCATACCACCAGGTATATTTACAGTGGCAGCACTGCCGCTATTGGAAGTCGAGGGAAACTACAAAAAGCCTATACCTATTCAGAAAAAGAATTTGGTACCGACTTCCAGATGCAAACCAAAATATTTACGTACGATTCTTTAGGCAGACCGATCCAAACAAAAAACTCTATCAATGGAAGAGGAGATTACTACTCATCTACTGCTTATTATGACAGTGGTGAAGATCTTGGAAAAGTACAAAGCATCACTTACCCTAACGGGTATGAAGTTACCTATCACTACCAAGATGGTATTTTAGAGTATGCAGAAGGAAGTGATGGGAAGATACACTATAAAATCAATAAACTCAATGCGTTTGGAGATATCACTGAAGCGGTGTTTGCAAATGGCGTGAAAACATTTACTGACTATGATAAAGCAGGCTATTTGGAAGATATTGTTAGTGGTGTAGCATTAAATGCATTCAGCGATGTTCAGCATCTAAACTATACGTACGATTCATTAGGGAATATCAAAACAAGAAATGACAGTTACTCACTTACAGGCAAATATATTAAGGACACCTATGCTTATGATGAGATGAATAGGCTGACACACCAGATAATCAACACTAATTTGATTGGGGTTTATGCTGAACATAAGGACTTCAGTTATGATGAACTTGGGAATATCACATATCTTGATGCGTATGAGTCAGATGATGGTGATCATATACCTGTTCCGGGGGAAGTTTCCGGTGAATATAAATATGAGTCAAGTAGACCGTATGCCGTAACAAGTGTGGGAAGTCGTGTTTATCAATATGATGATGTTGGTAACGTGGTCTACCGTAATGGCGATACAATTACCTATAACCTACACAATAAACCTTCAACGATCACCAGTGGAAGCACAAATAAGACTACCAAGTTTTACTATGGTATAGATGACCAAAGGTTCAAAAAGGTCTTTGACAATAATCTCTATACCTACTACATCGATAAAAGTTACGAAGAGCAGGTAGAAGGATATGAAACCAGAGAGATCTGTTATATCAATATAGGCGGTAAAACGGTAGGGATACATACAGAGGTAAAGAATACCTACTACGATCCTTCACATGCCAACTATAATGAAGCAAGCTACAATCGTTACTTCCATACCGATGCACTGGGTTCAATCACAGCAATCACTGATGATAATGGTTCTGTTGTAAAGAGAAGAAGCTATGATGCTTTTGGTAAGATCAGGGCATTGGATTATGGGACAAATGATAACAGGTCTCTACTTGATAGAGTGATCGAGACTACCAGAGCCTATACAGGTCATGAACAGGTTGCGGAAGTGCCGGGACTTATTCACATGAATGCAAGAGTCTATGACAGTGACATCGGACGTTTTTTAAGTGCTGATACCATTATTCAAAATCCCTATGATAGTCAATACTTTAATAGATATAGTTATGTGCGAAATAATCCAGTGAATTATACAGATCCTACAGGGCATGAAACAGTAGACCTTGGCACTATATATTGTTATGCTGAAGAACCAGAATATGATTCTAGTTATGTACCAACTTACTATGATGATGCAGGTATAGGTATATCTGCCGATGCCTATTCGAATAGTTATGATTACGGATTTACATCTATTACAGGTAATGACCTGGAATCTTCTTTTGAGTATAAAGGTGCGGCTTCTCGTTATGGCTGGAACTTTATGGGGGATACTTACAACGTACCAGGTTATCTCGTTCAAAGTTCGTATTACATTAGAGTACCTGACCCAAGATCAGTGACCGTTCCTGCATCATATGCAGATATGATTAAACTCAGTCAGAAGTCAAACAGTACAGTATTTACACAAGATTTGAAAAGCGTTGCAAGATCTCCTCAAAATCAACTTATGCATTATGGAAGTGGTGTTCCGCGAACATCAACGAGTTTCATGGATTATGCGACAGATACAGTCTCTTCGCTTATAACGGATTATGGGGATTTAGCTTATACGGCATTCACGTTTAGCAATGTTGGGGCTACATATGATACAATATCCCAATATGCTTCCGATGAGATCGGTGGGGTTCAGGCTGCGGCTATGCTTGGTGCCGGGCTTTTATTTGGTGGGGTTGGGACGAAAGCAGTTAAAACACTTTATCGGGGTGGTAAGTATGGAAATTTATTTAGCAAGAGGGGTGTGATAGAAAGACATCATATGCCTGCGGACTCTACAACAAATATATCAAAACATAAGGGTCCTACAATTGAAATGGATTACGATGATCATAGGAAAACGTCAAGTTGGGGTAGTAGCTCAGAGGCTAAAGCATATCAAAATAAATTACAAGGAATGTTTTTCAGAGATGCTATGGCTACAGATATTAGAGATATAAGAAATAAATTTGGTCGAAAATATAATGGAGCTATTAGAGAAATGCTGGATTATAGTTATGGGAAAGGGTATTTGCACAAATGATACAAAAAGAAATGAGTGATGCATGGCATCAAAAAGTGTTACAGTTAGGTAAAAGATTGAATGATTCTGATTATGACGAGTTTGTAAAACTAATTGAAAATGAGCCTTTTATTTATTCTTTAAAAACAGTTAGAACATTATTAAAAACATATTATGATGAACCAAATGATTTTGGTACACAGGAATGTGTTGAAGGCACATTAGAGTTAGCCAAGCCTGAAGATGTTATAGTAGCTACACTGGAAGAGTTTCCAAGATTATATAAAGAAGCATATGAATGGTCATTTGTACTTTTAGGAAGACTGTTAAAATATGATTTGAATCTTTTAATTAAAATCACAAAAAACATTCCTAGAGAAACGAAAAATTTATTACTTGAAGTATTATTAGCTGATGAAGATTTTGATGAAGATTTTGAAAACTCATTAAAATTTAAAGAATTTCTAAAAAAGGAATTGAATCTTCGGGACCGTTCATAATTCTGTGTCAATCGGGTAAAATAACAAATACCCAAGGAATGACATATGAAGATAGAAGTAGATGTAGAGCAATTTGCTCGTGATATCAAAGCCGGTAAAGGCATTAGCGGTTCGGATGGAGCATTAAGCTCTCTTATTAAACAACTCACAGAGGCTGCTCTTGCAGCCGAGATAGATTCTCACCTTGCAGAGGATCTCAGTAAGAACAGAAAGAATGGCTATAGTTCAAAAACGATGAAAAGCAGTGACGGTACCTTTGAGCTTGATGTTCCAAGAGATCGTAACGGTAGCTTTGAACCCCAGATCGTTAAGAAGAACCAAACGACTATGAGTGATGAGATCGAAAAAAAGATACTCTCGCTCTTTGCATTAGGCAACAGCTACACTCAAATAAGCAAACATATTGAAGATATCTACTGTGTAGACTTCTCTAGATAACGTCCTAAAAAGTTCGCAATTTCACTAATCTCTATAGTATCAGGCTACTTTTGGTAGCAATTTCTCTCTTGTCTCCATCACTGTCACTAGTTTTTCCGGTTTAATGTAGCTTCGTTCAACC
>JAQVHV010000148.1 GCA_028696055.1 Sulfurovum sp. | reverse complement strand
GATATTCTGATCGGCACCGATACCCTTTTTCTGGTTCTCCCTGTGGTAGTTGATCGACTCTTCCGCCCATCTTGTGGTACGTTCGATACTTGCTTTGATACGCTCAGGGGTCGCAGGCAGTGCGACCAGATCGTCAAGGATCATCATGATGTCCGAACCGAGATTATTCTGGATATCGATCACTTTTTTAGGAGTAAAGTAGTGTCTGCTTCCGTCGATATGGCTCTTGAAATGGATGCCTTCTTCATCGATCTTGACATTGTCGGAAAGTGAAAAGGCCTGGAACCCGCCGCTGTCGGTGAGAAAACTTTTTGGGTACTTGGTAAAGCCGTGTAGCTTACCCATTTTGGCAACCACATCATCCCCGGGACGGAGGTAGAGATGGTAGGTGTTCCCCAGGATGATCTCGGGTTTGATGAAAGTCTGCAGGTCAACCGCATCAAGTGCTTTGACCGCACCTACCGTGCCTACAGGCATAAATACCGGTGTCTGTATCGTTGAGTGGGCAGTCGTGATCGTACACGCTCTGGCCTTGCCGTCAGTTTTATCTATCTGAAATTGCATTGTGTTATAATTACCCTTCAAAATGGCTTCACAGGGGTTTTGAACCCCGTGAAGTCCAGGCTTGTGCCTGAAAACAGTGGTGTAATTGTACCCAATTTTTTAGAAAGTGATGAATGAAGAATGTACTGATATTGGCTGATGGCAGTGTAGCAAAGCACTTTGTGGACTGGATCAGCAAAAAGCGCGTAGCCGAGAACAACTATTATGTAACCTGCTATCAGAGTGATATGGCGCCGGAAAAAATGGGACAGAATATTACGGTGTTAAAGATCGATCCGACCAGCTATGCACGGCTTAAAACCGTGATGGAAGAGGTACGTATCTGTATCATTTACGTTGTGCTTCAAAATATACAGGATGCACAGTATGCGCTTGAAAATATCCATATGATCGATAACAAGATGCGGGTGATCCTGCTGCACCAGTGGGGGGATCAAAAGATCCGTTTCAAGCTGCAGCATGTTACCGTCATCGACAGCGACAACCTTCTGGCGGCCCATCTTTACGACCATCTCCCTAACGTGCCTGTAGTAGCGCAGAATGTGGGGCTTGGCCAGGGGGAGATCATGGAGATCCATGTCCCTTTCGGAAGCTCTTTTGCCTATCGCCATGTAGGTTCTATCATGCAGAGAAAATGGAAGATCGTGGCGATCTACCGTAATAAAAAGCAGATCATTCCCACCCATGCCACGATGATACGTCCGGATGATACGCTGCTTGTGCTGGGCAAGCCGATCGTACTCAATGGTGTCTACAGAACGATCAATAAACGCAGGGGGCTCTTCCCCGAGCCTTTCGGGAAGAACATCTATCTGATCCTTGATCTGGCCCTGGATAAAGAGAATGCGATGATCTATCTCAAAGAGAGTATCTACCTGCTGCAGCAGCTTGAAAAAAAACAGTTGTATGTGCGCATACTCAACCACTGCGATTTTGAACTGCTCGAACAGATACGGGAGTATGAGTCCGAAAATATCACGGTAATGGTCTGCTATGGAGAAGAGTACCAGCATATTATTGAGTATGATATACATAGATATGATATCGGTCTTGTGATGAACTCGATTGCGCGTTTTGAGCATGATAAACTCAAAAAACTGCTCTATGATCTCCGGAAGATTGTCTATCTTTTTGGAGACGAACCGCTTTATAACGTCAAAGAATCAGTAGTGCTGATGGGTGAGAAGGAGCAGATGGAATCCATCTCTTCGAGTGCCTTTGAAATCTCGGAACTGCTCAAGCTGAAGCTCTGTCTGTGTGATTTTGATCCAGAGGGCGATTTTGCCGGCAAAAAGATGATCATAGAGCACTATGAGATCCTTACGCAGATCATGAATACCGAGATCAATATCGTACAAAAGATAGCCAACCCGGTACGGGAGCTTGAAAAAAGACAGAATCTTCTTCAGATCGCCCCTTTCGAAGAGAACCTTAATGCCAATAGTTTTGTAAAGTATCTCTCTACCAAAGTGCAGGATTTTTTATTGATCACTCAAAGACATCCGAAACTTCTGGTACCTTATGCCGTAAACGATCAGTAATTAACGACCCCAAAACCTAAATTAACCACAGATAAGGTAAAATAAAGCAAATTATAACGTTATACAAGGCTTTATTTATGATCGTTCCTATCAAACTGGAGAATAGACAGGATATCTCCTATGATATTCTTATCGGCAAACTTCCCAAACTCACATTTGATACAAAGGTGGGGATCGTTACAAATCCTACAGTTGCCCGGCTGCACCTTGAGAAGCTTTTGTCGATAATAGAAGCTCTGGAAATCCATGTCGTTACCGTACCTGACGGTGAGGAGTATAAAACGCTTGAGACAGTAGAGAATATCCTCAACGAACTCTTTGAACACAAGTTTGACCGGAAGTCACTGCTGATCGCATTTGGCGGAGGAGTGATCGGGGATATGACAGGCTTTACAGCGAGCCTCTACCAGCGCGGGATCGATTTCATCCAG
>JAQVHV010000061.1 GCA_028696055.1 Sulfurovum sp. | reverse complement strand
TGTTGCCTAATGCAAAGAGTGAGAGTATCTTTTTTTCGATCTCATCACTCATAGTCGTTTGGTTCTTCTTAACGATCTGGGGTTCAAAGCTGCCGTTACGATCTCTTGGAACATCAAGCTCAAAGGTACCGTCACCGCTTTTCATTGTCTTTGAACTATAGCCATTCTTTCTGTTCTTACGGAGATCTTCTGCAAGATGAGAATCTATCTCGGCTGCAAGAGCAGCCTCTGTGAGTTGTTTAATAAGAGAGCTTAATGCTCCATCCGAACCACTAATGCCTTTACCGGCTTTTATATCACGAGCAAATTGCTCTACATCTACTTCTATCTTCATATGTCATTCCTTGGGTATTTGTTATTTTACCCGATTGACACAGAATTATGAACGGTCCCTCTTATGCTTTAACTTTCATCCATTACAGCAAGATGTTATTTGAATTAAATAGAAGAAGAGGGATGGTGTTTTTCTCTTCATTTTTTTAGATGAGAAGCGTTAAATAAACAACAACTTCTTGTTGTTTGTAGCTTCGAAACCGGAGTGGTCGTAACAACGTGTAGCCACGTAGGCAGAAGCAAAAAATCGTCATCCCTCTTGAATCGCTTCGCTTACAAGGTCGTTCGGGATGACAGTTTTTATTTACTGGATATATTTTTTCGTATCTGCACACCAAATGCTCAGTGACAAATACAGATAACATCTTATTGTAAAATCTCCATATATAAAATATGTTCGATTATAGAGTTTTGACTTTTTGTTATAATTGTTTAAATAAAAAGGGGCTCAATGTTTGATTTACAAAATTTCTTTCTTCTAATCATTGTAGCACTAATTGCAAACTATGTACCATTCCCAAAGTCTCTTAGACCTGTTGCAAAATATTTTGGTGTTTTACTCTTATTGATTACAGGTTTTGTGTTTGTATACATGTTTGGATTGTATGCATATAAAATAATTTTGGCAACAGATAAGCCTTTATTCATGTACCTAATTGCTGTTTTAGTGTCCATTGGTATATTACTAGTGTCTTTTGGTTCTTTTTTTCTTTCATATAGAATTTGGAAAATTAAAATAAATGATGATGGAGTAACTGAAAAAGATTAAATTGGTTTCGGGAGTAGGATTTTAATTAGGAGATAAAAACCTTATAAAATATACAACTCTATAAGGTTTTTCTCTCTAGTGAATCGGCAAGCCGATTAACTACAGTGTCCGCCGCCGCAGCATCCGCCGTCGTGTGAATGCGTTTGTGGTTTCATCTCTACTGTGATCTTGAAGTTGTCTCCGTCCTCTACTGCCGTAAAGAGGTGTTTTTGGCAGAACTTCTGGTTCATGTGGTTCTCCATCAATCTTGCCTGCATCAATGCATCATCTCTTGATTCGAAACGCATGTTATTTTCAAATGCGCTTTTTTTGAAACATCCGCACTCTTTTTCGACGTTAATTGTAAACATTTTTTATCCTTTTGATATAATATTTTTCTGAACGA
This sequence comes from Sulfurovum sp., assembly GCA_028696055.1. Taxonomy (GTDB): domain Bacteria; phylum Campylobacterota; class Campylobacteria; order Campylobacterales; family Sulfurovaceae; genus Sulfurovum. The sequence goes on along the minus strand of JAQVHV010000061.1, from coordinate 9,314 downwards.
AGCTTACGATACTTTACCTTAAGTATAAATAAGATAAAAATACTCTTATTAAAATATCAGGTATTTTATAGAGAGAAACCAGATCATTTCAGAGCGTGACTTGTCACACTAGCACAGGGGCTGTACAGGTGTGGGCAGATATGTTCCATGAATGTAAGCTTCTCTACAAATAAGAAGAATAAAAGGCAGTGCCATGACTAAAAAACATGACGGCGATAAGCAGGCGATCGAGAGTGTATGTACTTACTGTGGGGTAGGGTGTGACATCACTGCAGAGGTAGAGAACAACAAGATCCTCAGGATCTATGCACAGAAAGACGGTGTGGTCTCTCAGGGTAAACTTTGTATCAAAGGGAAGTACGGGTATGACTTTGTTGATTCCAAAAACCGTATCAGGGAGCCCCGTATCAAGAAGGCTTTTCTTGAGAGAAACCCGAGCCTGGCCGAGAAATATGCAGAGAAACTGACGGAGTTCAGCAGCGAGTATATGACCTGTGACCTGGATACGGCGACCAGTATCGCAGCAGAGAAACTTCAGGAGGTCAAAGAGAGATTCGGGGGCAACAGTTTCTGTGCGATCGGAGGGGCGAGAACCTCTTGCGAGTCTGCCTACAGTTTCCAGAAATTCTGCCGCGAGACGATGGAGTCCCCGCATGTGGACAACTGTGCGAGGGTTTGCCACTCCCCATCGCTCAAAGGGATGCGGACGACGATCGGTGAAGGGGCCGCAACCAACCCGTACAATGACATCTATGAGACGGAGTTTATGGTGGTGATCGGCTCCAATACGATCGAAGCCCACCCGATCATCGCCAACCGTATCATCGATATGGCAAGAACACATAACAACCTTGCCGTGATCGATGTACGTGAGACCAAACTGGCAAAACTGGCAAAGCACAACTGTATTATCCCTTTTGAGGCAAATCTTTTGGTGCTCAATATGATGGCCTATGTGATCATCAATGAGGAGCTCTATGATGAGAGTTTTATCGCGAACCGTACCAAAGGGTTCGATGCGTTCAAAGAGAAGATCCTGAACGATCCCTACGCCAATCCCTCTTTTATGAAAAATATCGAAGGGTATGAGTACCTGGCAAAGATGATCCCCAATATCGCCAGAGAGTATGCGGTGAAGAAGTCGATGATCTTCTGGGGGCTTGGGATCACGGAGCATCTGGACGGATCTTACGCGGTGATGGCGATCACCCATCTTGCGCTGATGACGGGCAATGTAGGGAAAACTGGTGCAGGCCTGATGCCGCTTCGTGGTCAGAACAATGTCCAGGGTGCCTGTGATATGGGATGTCTGCCGTACTATGACCCTGATTATCAGACACCCAAAGAGATCGGGCTGATGACGCCGCAGCTCGTTGATGCGATGCTGGAAGGGAAGATCAAGGCACTGTTGAATATGGGAGAGGATATCACCCATATCCACCCCAATCTCAACAAGATCGACAGAGCGATCGAAGAGCTGGAGTTTCTGATGGTGCAGGAGCTCTTTATGACAGATATTGCGCAGCGTGCGGATATCGTGATCGGGGTGAGAAGTGCCTACGAGAAGACCGGTGTCTATGTCAATGCGATGCGGAGACTCCACCTTTCTCAGCCTCTGGTGAAGTCCGATCTTCCCGATGACTGGGAGGTACTGACACAGATGGCTGCCAAGCTTGGTGACGGCGAGAACTTCCACTTCAAAACGAGCGAAGATGTGTGGAATGAAGTACGTGTAAGAGCACCAAGGCGTTTCTCCGGGGCTGACTACTATCGATTGGAGCGTCATAGAAAACGCGGGATGCAGTGGCCGATCTACCATGAGGATACACCGGTACTGCACCTGCTTGACTTCCGTACCGATGACGGGCTCGGGAAGTATGTCTATAAGCAGTATGAGCCAAGAGGTATGGTGCAGTCTATCCTGGAGAAGAGCTTTTATGATGACTCACTGAACGGTTTCTACCTGACGACCGGACGTACGCTGGCGCACTACAACAATGCTGCCCAGACCAAGCAGACCGAGAGCCTCTATGACAAGCACAGCGAGGATGTGGTGCTGGCATCCATCGAGGATGAAGGGAAGTTTGGCGACAAGGTCATCCTCAAGAGCGAATATGGCGAGAGTGAAGCACTGACGGTGAAGTATACGGACAAGGTGAGGCCCAGAACGCTATTCTGTACCTTCCACCACGCAAAAAGCCGTATCAACGCGCTCTTCGGCGACGAGTGCGACGAACTGATCCTCACTGCACGCTTCAAGTCGGTCAAAGTGGATATCCTCCCCGTAGGTGACGAGATCGCCTGCGGTTAGGCAGAAAACGTGCAGTGGATCTCTGCCATTTCCTCTGCTTTGGGGAGGGTGATCTGCAGCAAAGTTACAGGAATTCTGCTATACTTTTCCCAACAAATCCAACCCAAAGAATCCCTATGAACCTTCTCTCCAAAACAGCTCCCCTGGAAGCTTCGATCAAAACAATGAAAGCCGCCCTCAAAGATGCAGGATGCGAACCCTCTTTTTCGCAGGAGAAACACCCGCTTGAACACTGTTTTTCTGTCAACCTGGCTTCTGTTGAAGCACCGCGGCATATCTACTCCAACGGGAAAGGAATCAACTCGCTTGCATCAATGGCAAGTGCTTTGGGAGAGTATATCGAGCGCCTTCAGACCAATAACTTCTTCAGCGATTTCTACCTTCCGGAGCGCAAAATCTACCCCGATGAGGTTGCCTTTGAATTTGGCGGAGGGTATCTCAATGATACACTGCATGCCTTCTATGATCCCTATGGCGAAGTGCAGAGAGAAGACCTGATAGACTACAACAGCGACCACGATGCAAAGATCGTCGCTCTCCCTTTTGTGGAGCATTCTACCGGTGAAAAGGTCTATTTCCCGCTCAATATCCTCAACAACCTCTATGTCAGCAATGGCCTTGCAACAGGTAACACGCCGCAGGAGGCACAGGTACAGGCACTGAGCGAGATCTTTGAACGCCATGCGAAGCTGGAGATCATCAAAAAGGGGTATGCGCTTCCCTCTTTTCCCGATGAAGTATTGCAGAGGGTTGAAAGGGTCTATGCCGATGTTGTCAGGCTGAGGGAACTTGGCTACAGGGTGGAGGTGCTGGATGCATCGCTGGGCGGGCAGTTCCCCGTGACCGCCATTTCGCTGATCAATCCCAAAAACGCCTCTCTCTTTGTCTCGTTCGGCGCGCATCCTATCCTGGAAGTCTCGCTTGAGCGGACAATGACCGAACTGATGCAGGGGAGAGGGCTGGAGGACCTGGATGCCTTCGAGAAGCCGACGTTTGACATGAGCCTGGTATCTAGCAGTTTCAACCTCGAGTCGCACTACATTGATTCCAACGGGAAGATAGGATTCGGTTTTTTGAGTGCGGAGAAAAGTTTTGCCTATGCACCATGGACGTATGCCGGGGAGGGAACAGAGGATGAGCTGCATTACCTGAGAAGCCTGCTGAAGGAGATGGGCAGAGAGATCTATCTGCGGGAGTATGACTACCTCGGGTTCTACTCCTGCCAGATCATCGTCCCGGGTTTTTCAGAGGTCTATCCGGTCGAAGACCTTGTCTATAACAATAAAAACACAGGGAAAGAGATCAGGCAGATGGTGCTTCATCTGGAGGAGTATGATCCCGAAGAGATACTTGATATTGTTGAGCCTCTGGATGAGTCGATCAGTATCGAAGCCTATATCGGCGTGATCTTCAAGCACAACTTCACGATGGCCGATCTCAAAGCGCAGCTCTATCTCCTGGCAGGGGAGAGGGAAAATGCGCTGATGCTTCTGGAGATGGGTTCCAACCCTGTCGGGCATATCGTTGCGGAGCTGATCCGAATGGAGGAAGCGGGGCTGGCATTTGAGGCATTTGAAGAGGCACTGAATGCGCTCTATACTCCCCAAAATGTCGAAAAAGCCCGGCAGGTTCTGGCACTGGAGGCGCTGCTGATCGATACGACGCTCCATCAGGACTACCTGCGTATGCTTGAACTCTATGACAGACTCTGGGAGAAGAAGGCAAAGATCTTAGGATAGAATATGTCAATATGACATCTTTTGTTTTTCATGCCGTATCTCATGCCATAATAGAGTATCTAAAGCAGAAGGATATATCATGCAGGAGACAAGCAGAAAGATCGGAGACAAAAGCGAAACGAAGGCAACACGCTTTCTGGAACACGAAGGGTTTGCGATCGTTGAGCGCAACTACTATGCAAGCAAGCTCGGTGAGATCGATATCATCGCCAGAAAAGGGAGTGTGCTGCATTTTATCGAAGTCAAAAGCGCACAGAGCGATTTTGACCCTATCTACAACATCACGCCTGCAAAACTCAGGAAGGTCATCAACTCTGCACACTACTATATGAAGAGCAAAAAGCTTGATATCTCTTTTTGTATCGATGCACTTTTGGTACGCGGCGGAGAAGTGGAGTTGATAGAGAATATAACGCTATAATTCTATCGATCAAAATTAAAAAAGGGGAGTATATTTTGATATATGGGAATAGTGTTTTTCATTTATTATTTTTACTATTTGTGTCTTTTATTTTTACGGCATGTGGATCAGGAGATGCTTCTGACACTGCTGAAGCGCAAACAGTGGTTCAAAGCAATGTGGCATTAGGTCCGGTTTCTGACGCAAAGGTTACTGTATTTTCACTGGATGGGACTCAACTTTTTGAGACAAACACAGGAACATTTGATCCGGCAACTGATTTGGGCGAAGACAATCGGACGCTTGTTGATTTTAAATTGCAGAAGGTTGGTAAATTCACTGTAAAGTTACCATCAGAGATTGATGACCAGCAATGGTTACGTATAAAGACAGAGGGGGGAATCAATATTGATCCTGATAACAACGGAATTGTTTTTTTATCTGATTTCAAGGCTATAAATGGTTCCCTTTCTGCTTATGTAAAGGCCTCTGATCTAATGAATGGATATGTAACAGTCAATGTATTTACAACATTGGTCGCTGAGTTTATCCGGCAGCAAAAATTGACAAGTCAAACTGAAATCAGTGCAGTTCTGACCGGTATTTCAAAGTTAGTATTTCAAGAAGATAGCGCTGATATGCCTCTTCATCGTTTCAATCCTGCTAAACTTGATGCAAATAAGATGATAGCCGATGTCGGTATGCTTGCAGATGTTGATCTTTATCAAATCATTATTAACTCTAAAACAATCGATGAAGTGTATTCAGGTGCTTCTCATATTTTTACAGACACCGATAAAGACGGATTATTCGATGATTTTGAGCAGATGATAGGAAGCAGTAGCGATCTTGCCAATAGCGACGGCGATGACCTGAGCGATTATGGTGAAATCTTTGTATTTTCACATCCAAATCAGAATGATACGGCATTATTTGAAGATATTCTTTACCCTTGCCAATGGCATCTAAATAACACAGGACAGGATGCTTGGAGCGCTTCATCCGGTACGGAAGGCAACGATATCGATGTCGGTTCTGTATGGAAATCTCAGGCTGGTAGCAGGTGGGTGACTGTCGGTGTGGTGGATACAGGCATAGAGGCGATACATCCTGATCTTGCCGGCAATCTGGATCTTAATAAAAGTATCCGATACTCTGACGGATCGACAGACCCTACGCCCAATACACTACAGCTTATTAATGCGCCTTATGCATCTGCGCATGGTACGGCATGTGCTGGACTGATCGCTGCTAAAGGATGGAACGGTATTGGAGTCAGAGGTGTGGCGCCATTTACCAAACTTGCAGGATTTAACGTTTTTTCTTCTCCTGGAGAGTCTAATTTTATGAATGCTCTTTCTCAAGAAGTTGATATCTCTTCAAATAGTTGGGGATATAGTTCCGAAATACTGATAAAGGATCCATTGATTGTCAGTATTCTCAGGTCGGGTTCGATAAACGGACGTGAAGGCAAAGGAACAGTTTTTGTTTTTGCTGCCGGAAATGACAGGGATGTGGTTATTGGGCAGCATGGACAGGGGTATCACATCGGGAATGCAAATAATGCAGAGATCCTAAATAACCCTTATGTCATCACTGTGGCTGCAGTGGATGCAAATGGTCATTATGCCTCTTATTCTAATTTTGGAGCCAATATCTTGGTCTCTGCACCAGGCGGTGAAGATGGTGTTGAAGCCCCTGCAATTGTCACTACAGATCTTACGGGATTGCATTATGGTTTTGATTCTTTTGGATTTGCAAGAGATTATCGCTCTGGAGTTCGTTTCAATATAGAGGGGAATGAGGATGGAAACTACACCAACAATATGAACGGTACCTCTTTTGCAGCACCCATCGTCAGCGGCACGGCAGCTTTGATATTGGCTGCAAATCCTTCTTTGACATATAGGGATGTTCAATATATTTTGGCAACGACTGCAGTGCAAAATGATCCTGAAGAAAATGATTGGACAACGAATGGGGCAGGATATCATATCAATCATAATTATGGTTTTGGCCTGATAAACGTTGCGGATGCTGTATCCAAAGCTGAAACGTTCATCTCTTTGAACGCCTCTAAAAGTACCCCAATGATCACAGTACAACCGAATACTCCTATTCCCGATAACGATGAGGCCGGTATAGTCTCGTCAATCGAACTCCCCTCTTCATTGCTTGTAGAGCATGTCGATGTGTGGGTCAACATTGCAGATCATCCCTTCCCTGGTGATCTGGATATCACCCTCATTTCGCCTGCCGGCACAGAAAGCAGATTGGCATATGGAGGAGGATATTATGTGGAAGGGAGTTATGAGAACTGGAGGTTTTCAACCGTCAGGTGTCTGGATGAAGATGCGCAGGGAAGATGGAGACTTATTGTAAAAGATCTTGGGGCATTGGATGAAGGAACTTTATCCAGTTGGTCACTTCAGGTAGTAGGGCGATAAAAATAGAGGAGAAATTGTATGAGAAAAAATATATTTTCAATGATGCTGATTTTTGCGTGTATCTGTTCAAGTGAGGCGGCAGAAACAAAATCAGCAGCATTGACACAAAAAAAAGAAACATTGACACAGGTCATCCTTTTCACAAAATCGGAGAAGAGGGTTTTTTACAGTGCGAAAGATGAGGTAGCGCGAGAGGAACAAGATACAAAGGAACTTGCCGGTGAACAAACACATTCCTTAGGATATCGTATACTGAAAATATCACCCGAAAAAATAGATGAAACGCTTGCGGATCCTTTGCTGCGTTATAAGAGAGTATTCTATCGTTCTTCCATGCGAAATGAGCGCAATCGCTATATCGCAACCGGAAACATTGTAGTGCAGTTGACATCGGCTATCTCTCCTCATGAGTATGCAGCGCAACAGCATCTTGTTTTTTTGCGTCCCGTTAATTCCAGGCTTGGAATATATCTGTTTTCTACGGGGAGATATGAAGATGTGATTGGTCTGAGCAATCGATTAAATCGGGCAAATACTGCTGTTCACATAGAGCCTGAATGGATCAGACCCGTATTGTTGAGATGAAATAAGCTGATGATAGTCTAAAAACTTTCAAATATAACGATTTTATCACGTTGCTTTGTTATGATATCGAGCCTAGAATCATCTAGTCATAATAAACCATAGGGGGGGAGTTCACATGAACCAATACATAACAATGATGTCCGCAGTTACAGCTGCGGTAGTGATGACAGGATGCGGCGGCGGATCTTCAGCTTCAGAAGCACCATCTTACAGCACGCAGGATGCAAAGATCGAAACAGTAGAAACAGTGGAGGCCACTGTGCAGACCCTGAATGCTGGGTTAGAAGGTATGGGTATGGGTGCAGTGCCTAGAGCAGCGACAAAAGCGACAACCCATACAGTCATCAAGGACAATATCCTGACAAAAGCGACCGGCAAAAAGATGAAAACCGCTTTTGAAGTACGCGCTAAAACAAAGATGGCAGAGATCAAAAGCACGATGATCGCACAAAACGCTTGCGAACCCGACGAATATACTGAAACGTATGAGTGTAGCGAAAATGGAAGCGAGATAGAGACTTGGTCGCAAACACCTGGAAGCAATCCGGGAGAATGTATTGTTACCTATAAAGCTACTGCATCCAACTGTCATGATAAAGATATTTGGGGAGATAGTTCTTGGGACGATACTGTCAACGGAAGTATGATCACAACAGAGATCTATATCCTTGACAACGAAGGAAGCTGGAATCAGGTAAGTTATAAAGAGGATGCTGATTTCGTATCCGAAGGTACGGAGACTTATACCCCAACCGAAGGTGAAGGGTATACATCGAACTATAAGAATGACGTAGACTATGTTTTGGTATGGGAAGATGAGTATACGTTTAGCAATGATGTATTTACATATAACAATACCTATAGATATGAAGAAAAAGCAGATATTAAAGTCTCTTATGACGAGGAAGAATCATTCACTGCTGCGTATCGATCGGATATGGCTTATGCTTACGAGGAACAGGAAAACGTATCGCACATGATGATGCATGGCTATGCAGATGTTAGATATGCATTCGGAACAGCGGATGAAGGACATTTCTCTTTTGCAGGGGAAGATCTAAGACTTACATACGGGTGGAGTCCGGAGATTATGTCCTTTGAAATAAACGGTAAAGTTGGTTCTGCATGTACGGGAGGTTTGATCACTATCGATACAAACAGAACGATCGAAGATAATACTACAGATGAGTTTGAGCTTCCAAACGACGGTCTGATAAACCTTCAAGGTGCATCGGGGACAACTGCAAGTCTTGAGTTTTATAAAGATGGAACAGGTACACATGCGCGTGCTACAATAGGTGAGCAGAGCAAAACCTACGATAGTTATGAAGCATTGAATGGTGAAGCGTGTGAGGGTGAATTTTTCAATCCTTACTTTTAGAAGTCAACAGAAGCAGTATCTATACTGCTTCTGAATACCCTGTTTTCTCAGTTAGAGCACTCTCTTTTTTTTGGAATGCATTTGAGTCTTTTGCTTTCCTTTGATTCTTGTTATTTGTTTAATCTTCTTGCATTGCACCAACACTATGGATAAAAATCTGCTATAATTATTATAAATTAAGAAGAACAGGTTGTATGAGCCGTCCGCTGAGGACGACAGCGTGGACAGGAGCTTTGCTTCTGTGCAAATCAGTTAAGTACAACAGGTTGTACGAGCCGTCCGCTGAGGACGATAGCGTGGACAGGAGCTTTGCTTCTGTGCAAATCAGTTAAGTACAACAGGTTGTACGAGCCGTCCGCTGAGGACGATAGCGTGGACAGGAGCTTTGCTTCTGCCCAAATCAGCATAAAAAAGGCAAACGATGAAACTTACCGAAGCACAACTTGCGCAG
>JAQVHV010000060.1 GCA_028696055.1 Sulfurovum sp. | reverse complement strand
ATGGCATGCTATGCCTGCAGGCAGGGATATATTTAAGCTTGAACACTGGCTTGTCTGAAATAGATTTTTAAAAATAATAAAAAAAATCACGAGAAGTTATTTTAATTAAGACTAATTTTATCTTAAATAGCTATAATTACTTTACATCTTAGGTGCCGAAGACTTTTTATTCTTCCTCCTTTTAATAAAATGTTATCGAGACGACTACCAACGTAACAAAACCACTTTTCGGTACCTAAGATTGTATTTTTCCTATCCTGAGTCCATCCAACTATTGCAAATTCTTTTATTATAAGTTATTATCAGATAAATGCTGCCGGAAGGATAAAAAGATGAATATAAATTTGGATCAATATCTGCATTTTTTGATTGAGAATCAAGGAAGCGACCTCCACCTGAAGTCGGGATCGAAGGTCCACTATAGAAAAGATGGTGAACTTCTAGGTTTGGATACTGAGGTATGTACCGTAGAGGAGATAGAAAACGTAGCCAAATCTATACTCTCAGAAGAAAACTTTCGGTCCCTGCAGGAGACAAAAGAGCTTGACCTGAACTATACCTATGATGAGCATAGTCACTTTCGTGTCAACTTTTTCTATCATATTGACGGACTCAGTATCGTTTTCCGTCTGATTCCCATGGAGATACTCTCCTTTGAAAAACTAAGGCTTCCCGAGATACTCAAAGAGCTTGCCGATACCCCCCGAGGGCTTATCCTCGTAACCGGTGTGACGGGATCAGGTAAATCCACTACGATCGCAACCATGATCGACAGGATCAACAGCACCCAAAAGAAGCATATCATAACGATAGAGGATCCTATTGAGTTCATACACCATGATAAAATGTCACTGATCTCGCAAAGAGGTGTCGGAGACAATACGAAATCTTACAAAAATGCGTTCAGGTCTGTACTCAGGGAAGACCCTGATGTCATTTTTGTAGGTGAGATACGTGACCTCGAGAGCTTGGAAACGGCGCTTCATGCAGCCAGTACAGGACACCTGGTGTTCTCAACGCTCCACACACTGGATGCCAAAGAGACGCTCAACCGTCTTATCAACATGTTCCCGGTCAACGATCAAAACCGTATACGTCTGACACTCTCCTCCGTACTTGTCGGTGTCATCTCTCAACGTCTTGTAAGACGTAAGGATGGGGGCCGTGTAGTCGCAGTAGAAGTGATGAAAAACACTACGCGTGTCGCAACCCTTATTGCCGAGGGAAGAGATAAGGAGATACTTGATGCGATCGAAGAGGGAAAACAGGTGTACGGTTCCCAGTCATTTGACCAGGCCCTTCTGGAACTTGTCAAAGAGGGGATTATCACGGAACAAACCGCACTTGAAAATGCAACGATCGTAAGCGATATGAAACTCAAACTTCAGGGTATCGAGATCTCCAAAGTATAATAACGGTATCTCTTCTTGCTCTTTGTAGGAGGGGAAAAAGGAAAAGCAGAGCAAAAACTCTGCTTTTTTCAGGAGATATTGACTACTACTTCCCCGTTTTGTACATCAAATGCCACCGTACTTCCCTCGACAACTTTATCTTCAAGAATCAGTTCAGCCAATCGATCCTCGACCACTTCATAGAGCGCGCGCTTGAGCGGTCTTGCGCCATATACCGGGTCAAACCCTGCTTCAGCGATATACGCTTTGGCATTTTGCGTCAATGAGATCGTAATATCACGCTCCGAAAGCTTCGCCTGAATGGTCCTGAAAAGGATATCAACGATACTCGTGATCGCATTCAGGTCAAGCGGGTTGAATATCACCTGGTCATCCAAACGGTTAAGGAACTCAGGCTTGAAATGGAGCTTCAGTTCACTCAGAACTGCCTCTCTCCGCTCCACCGGATCACTGATGGACATGATCTTGTCTGAAGCGATATTTGACGTCATAATGATGATCGTATTCTTAAAGTCGATCGTCACACCCTTATTGTCCGTGAGACGTCCGTCATCCAGCACCTGAAGCAGTGTATTGAATACATCGGGATGCGCTTTTTCTATCTCATCAAATAGCACAACCGAATATGGCTTGCGGCGTACCGCTTCTGTCAACTGTCCGCCCTCTTCGTACCCCACATACCCCGGCGGTGCACCGACCAGACGTGATGCGGCATGTTTCTCCATATACTCACTCATATCGATACGGATCAGCGCCTTCTCGCTGTCAAAGAGGAACTTCGCCAGCGTCTTGGCCACCTGTGTTTTACCGACCCCCGTGGGACCGAGGAACATAAAGCTGCCGATCGGACGGTTGAGATCGCTCAGCCCTGCTTTATTGCGCTTGATCGCTCTTGCAACAGCCTTCAGTGCCTCTTCCTGCCCTACGACCTCCTCTTTGAGCACCTCTTCGATATGAAGGATCTTCTCTTTTTCGCTCTGAAGCATTTTGTTGACCGGGATACCTGTCCAGCGGCTCACGATGCTGGCGATCATCTCTTCATCGACGGAGTTCTTCAGCAGAGTCCCCTCTTTCATCATCATGGTCCACTTCTCTTCCAGCGAGGACAACTGCTGCTTGAGTGCCGGGATCTGTCCATGCTCTATCTCTGCAACTTTGGAGAAGTCCCCTTCACGCTTCAGCGCTTCTGCCTGTGTTCTGAGTATATCTATCTGACTCTTCACCTCTGCGATATCATTAAAGGTCTGCTTCTCGTTATCAAACTGGTTCTGAAGCGTTCTTTTATGCTCTTCAAGATCAGCCAGCTCTTTTCCGATCTCTTCGATACGCGCTGTATTTTTCTCGCTCTCTTCCATCTTGAGCGCCTCTTTCTCTACCTGAAGTGTCGAGATATCCCTTTTTGCTTTTGCAAGATCCGTGGGTTCACTCTCGATCTGCATCTTCAACTCAGCTGCAGCTTCATCGATCAGGTCGATCGCTTTATCCGGCAGAAACCTGTCTGTAATGTAGCGGTCCGACAGTTTTGCAGCAGCGACCAGCGCCGAATCGGTGATCGTCACATTGTGGTGCGCTTCAAGCTTGTCCTTGATCCCCCGGAGGATCTGCAAGGCCTCATTGATCGTCGGTTCATCCACTTTCACCGGCTGGAAACGTCTCTGGAGTGCCGCATCCTTTTCAAAGTACTTTCGATACTCCTTGAGTGTGGTTGCACCGATCGTGTGCAGTTCTCCGCGTGCAAGTGCCGGCTTGAGGATATTGGCCGCATCCATACTCCCTTCACTCGCTCCTGCGCCGATAATGGTATGGATCTCGTCAATAAAAAGGATGATATTTGCCGCTTTTTTGACTTCATCAACTACTGCCTTGAGCCTGTCTTCAAACTCCCCGCGATATTTGGCACCCGCGATCAATCTGCTCATATCCAGACTGATCACACGCATGTTCTGAAGGCTCAGTGGCACCTCTTTGTTGACGATACGCTGCGCCAGTCCTTCAACGATCGCGGTCTTTCCTGTCCCCGGCTCTCCGATCAGGATAGGGTTGTTCTTGGTTTTTCGGATCAGGATCTGCATCATACGCTGCACCTCTTCATCTCGACCGATCACAGGATCAAGTGCCCCGTCGAGTGCTTTCTGATTCAGATCGATCCCGTATTGCGCCAACGCTTCAAGCGTCTCATCACCGCTCTGGGAATCTATACTTTTACCGCCTCGGATCGACTCCAGTGTCTTTTTAAATTCGGAGATATCAAGGTATTTTCCTATCACCTCTTTCATAAAACTCTCATTCGCATTGGCCGTCAGCCATGTATCCACCGCAAGGTACTGGTCACCCTGCGCTGCCATGGCACCCTCTGCACTCTGCAAAGAACGTACCAGGTTGGCTGAAAGCCTGATATTCTCTTTCGTTACACTGGATACAGACGGCAGTTTCTGGGCCTGACTCTTTGCTTCAAGCTCGATCGCTGCTTTGTCCGCATTCATTTTATTGAGCGCCTGGTGCAAGATCGATTGCGAGTTTGTCAAAAGCGCCCATATCAGATGGATAGGTTCCACTTCCTGGTTTTTATTGTGCAAAGCCAGAGAGACTCCGGACTCTATTGTGCCCTGCATTTGATTGGTCAGTTTTTCTAAAATACTCATCTGCTATACTCCTCTTTATGCAATTCTTTTTAATTATACAAACTTTAGTCACTTTATGTCAAGTTTATTTAGTCTTTTGATTAAAAATGATCTTTTCAATGTTAGAACCAAAGGTTAACCGATATTCAAGTGATTTTTGAATAAAATATGACACTTAATTCTTTGCGCAGGAACAGACTACTATTATGATAAAAAAAAGTAAAAAAGTCATTACAGCCGGACTTCTTTCTACCCTCATCGGTAGTTATTTCGTGGGAGGATTTGCCCATGCAGATATCACCCCTAAACAATCTTCTGCAAAAGAGAAGCTTGAAGCCTATCTGAAATTTACACAGATCCTTAATGTCATCGAAACGCAATATGTGGATGAAGTCAATACGACTGACCTGGTAGACAAAGCACTCAAAGGGATGCTCAATAACCTTGATGCCCACTCCACATTTATGGATACAAAAGCCTACAAGGACCTCAATGTCCAGACCAAAGGAGAATTTGGCGGGCTTGGTATCTCGATAGGGATGAAAGACGGTGCACTCACCGTCATTGCACCGATTGACGGCACTCCCGCGCATAAGGCTGGAGTATTGGCCGGTGATATCATCCTCAAGATCGATGACAAGGCAACGATCGGTATAGATATCGATGAGTCGGTAAAACTGATGAGAGGAAAACCGGGAACGGATGTCACACTGACCATCATCAGAAAAAGAGAAGCGAAACCGCTTGAGGTAAAAATCACAAGAGATATCATCAAGATTCAGTCGGTCTATGCAAAAACGATCGAAGAGAATCTCCTCTACCTGCACATCACATCATTTGACCAAAAAGTGGTTGAGGATGTACAAAAAGCGATCAAGGAGCATAAAAATACCCACGGTATTGTGCTTGACCTAAGAAATAACCCCGGCGGATTGCTTGACCAGGCAGTAGGACTTGTCGATCTCTTTGTCGAAAACGGTGTGATCGTTTCACAAAAAGGACGGGCAGCCATAGAGAACATTGAGTATAAGGCAACAAAGAAAAATAGCGATACCAAAACTCCGATTGTTGTTCTCGTCAACGGAGGTTCGGCATCTGCTTCAGAGATCGTATCGGGTGCACTGCAGGACTTCAAACGGGCGATCGTCGTAGGTGAAAAAACCTTCGGCAAAGGTTCGGTACAGGTGGTAATGCCGGTAGGTACAGAGGAAGCTGTCAAACTGACCGTAGCCAGATACTACCTTCCTAGCGGAAGAACGATACAAGCAGAGGGTGTAATCCCGGATATCACAGTCCATCTGGGGAAAATAGAATATATTGACGATCCTGTGCTTCTTAAGGAAAAAGAGCTCCAGAAGCACTTGACCAACGAACTTGAAAAGATCAACGGCGACAAAAAGCAAGAGAATAAAAAACAACTCACTGAAAGCAAAGAGAACAATGCCACGGAAGTGGATGACTCAATCATTACAGAGGCGCACCTCTATGAAGATATGCAGCTCAAAAGTGCAGTGGATATCCTGAAAGCATTAATCATCACAAATAAAGGAAAGTAAGTAATGAAAAAAACTGAACTGCTCTACGAAGGTAAAGCAAAAAAGATCTGGCTAACTGAAGATCCAAATCTTTTGATCTCTGAGTTCAAAGATTCGTTGACAGCGTTTAACGGAGAGTTGAAATCAAGCGAAGCCGGTAAAGGGGCCCTCAATAATGAGATATCCACCGAACTTTTTAAATATCTCAATGAAAAAGGCATCCCTACACACTTTGTAGATACGATCGATGAGAATCATATGCTTCATAAAAAAGCAGAAGTGATCAAGATAGAAGTAATTGTACGCAATATTGCTACAGGAAGCCTGAGCCGCAACCTTGGCATAGCTGAGAAGACTGTACTTCCATTTACCCTGGTCGAATTTGACTACAAAAACGATGAACTGGGTGATCCAAAACTCAATGATCAGCACTGCCTTATCCTAAACCTCGTCAACGGTATGGATGAGCTGGAGTATATCCGATATATGGCAAGACGTATCAACAAGATCCTCAGTGCCTTCTATGCAGAGCTTGATATCACTCTGGTTGACTTCAAACTCGAGTTTGGTAGAGATAAAGATGGCAACATCATTCTTATCGATGAACTAAGTCCGGATAACTTCAGACTTTGGGATACCAAAACCCAGGAGAAGCTTGACAAAGACAGATTCAGACAGGGATTAGGCGGTCTTACAGAGGCTTACAGACAAGTTCTGGAGAGAATTAAAAACAGATAAGGATAGTTGAAATGAAGGTAATCGTAAATGTATTTCTAAAAGAGGGAGTTCTTGATCCGCAGGGTAAAGCTGCACACCATGCACTTCACTCACTTGGTTTTGAAGGTCTCAATGATGTACGTATCGGCAAGCAGATCGTACTTGATATCGATGCATCGGATAAAGCAGAAGCAGAGGCAAAGGTGAAAGAGATGGCAGAGACACTGCTTGCAAATACTGTTATTGAAGACTACGCTATCGAGATCGCATAATGAAAGTAGCAGTTCTTAGATTTCCGGGAACAAACTGTGAGTTTGATACGCAATATGCGTTTGAAAAGCTCGGTCATGAGACTGAGCTTATCTGGCACGAAGAGACTACTCTCCCCGATGGTGTCGATCTTGTCGTTGTACCCGGAGGGTTCAGCTATGGAGATTACCTCAGATCCGGTTCCATCGCAAGATTTGCGCCGGTGATGAAGGCGGTCAAAGCCTATGCGGACAATGGTGGAAAAGTACTGGGGATCTGTAACGGATTCCAGATCCTGACCGAAGCGGGCATGCTGCCGGGTGCATTGAAGCGTAACAATAACCTTCACTTCATCTCAAAACACCAGACCCTCTCTGTCGTGAGCAATGACAACGCATTTTTAAACAAGTGCGAAAAAGGTGAAGTACTCAATATCCCCATTGCTCATGCTGACGGGAACTACTATATCGACGAGGAGAGCCTTGCACAGATGGAAACAAATGGCCAGATCCTTCTTCGATACTCTGATACCGAGGGGAACCGTGTAGTAGTGAACGGATCAGTCACCTCGATCGCAGGTGTATGCAATGCAAGCAAAAATGTCTTTGGCCTAATGCCGCATCCCGAACGTGCCATGGAAGCAATCCTTGGTTCGGAAGACGGTATCAGAATGCTTCAAGGGTTTGAAGCATAATGCTGTATTTTTTGCGTTCTCTGGGGCTTCTTGCAAGCCTGTTCTTTGCTTTAACACTGCATCTTAATGCGGAGAGCGTTTATAAATACAGCTACTTCCCAAAGAAGATCTACAAGAACCAGGTTTTCCCTGTAACAGTGATCGGCATCAACAGCACACGCGGCCAGATACCAGAGTTCACCTTTGATCCGGGCAGCGCTATACAGCCGCTCAGCAACCAGCCGCTTGTGATCAACAACAACAGCGACAGTTTTTATACCTTTTATTTTAAGGCTAAAGATCGTGGCCTTCGTATCCCTGCTTTGCGCATCCGAACAGAAAATGACTACACCGTACTGCCCTCCGGGTTTGTACCGCTTGCAGAGCTTGAACAGAGAACAGATTTCTGCGGGGTGATCGCCGCGGATATGAAGATCAAAAACTCTCAGGTTTCCAACTATGATGAGACAAACCATATCGTTACACTCAACATAGAGGCCAACGAAGCGAACCTTGAAGATATGAAGCTTCATAACGTAGAAGAGAGCGGGATAGAAGAGGTTCGCAGAGACTATGCCAAAGTCTATGGGGATTTCTATGCCGTTATACCTATGAATCAGAAAGAGCTGCAATTTACCTACTTCAATACGATTCAGCAGCAATATAGTACCATCAAGGTAGCCGTAGAGGTAAAAGATGCTTCAGTCTCTACCCAGGCAGAGCTTAACCCCAAAGAAGACAGCTTTGAACAGCTCAAAAAATTCATATTGGGGACCTTGACGCTTTTTATGCTTGCAATGTTTCTCTTTAAAAGAGATTTCTTTTTTCTGGCAGTCGGTGTCGTATCATTCATCACTCTGCTTACACTCTATATTCCTCACAGAACGATATGTATCAAGCAGGGTACGCCGCTATATATCCTTCCGACACACACCAGTACGGTCAGCAGCCACCTGGATGAAAAACTGGAAGTACCTTTATTGGGCGAACGAAATGAATATATGAAAGTTGAGACCAAAGAAGGGGTCATTGGATGGGTCAGAAATGAAGATCTTTGCGAAAATTAGATTTTACTGGGGTGCTTTTGTCATCTCTTTTATTGTTGCACTCCTTATGATCCCTCTGATCACGGTCTTCCGTTCGCACAAAGGAATGATCATGCACTATCTCAACAGGGCCATTCTCTTTCTCATGGGAAGCAAAGTGGTGCAGGTAGGCGAAGCGGATCCCGATGCGGATATGATCGTCATGAACCATCAGGGAATTGTTGATATCATCGGTATGGAGGCGCTTCAGAAAGGACACTTAAGATGGGTAGCGAAAAAAGAGCTTTTTGAGACAGTATGGTTTGGACATCTGCTTAAAAACGGTGATATGATCTCTATCGACAGAGAGAACAAAAAGGGACTCATCAAGATGATCAGGGATGTCAAAGAGGCTCGTGAAGTGAAGCATCGTAAAGTTGCCATTTTTCCGGAAGGAACACGTGCTACGCAGCAGAAGCTGCTTCCCTTCAAATTGGGAACGAAGTTTATCGCTGAAAACATGAAACTGAAGATTCAACCCGTAGTGATCACAGGGAGCAAATGGGTACTCAACGAGCACAACAGGAGCGGCCATAACGGTACGATAAAGTATATCTATCTACCGACGATCGACGTAGGAGAAGCAGAAAAAACGTGGTTTGAAGAGCTGCACGCAAAGATGCAAAAGGAGATAGACCATGAGTTCCATCACCATCATCGCAGTCGCTAGCGGAGGTGCTCTCGGTGCCACACTGAGACTCCTCATAAATGGTATGGTCAATAAGCATTTTGTCCATGCTCTTCCGCTCGGTACACTGGTGGTCAATCTGATAGGAAGTCTTTTGATCGGTATGCTCTTTGCCTACTTTCACCAAAACAGTACTTTCCCTCCTTACCTGAAAAGTTTTTTGGTTACAGGGATACTCGGTGCGCTGACCACCTACTCTACTTTTGCCATAGAGAGTTTCTTTTTACTTGAAGCTGGACACTATATGCAGGCCTTTGCCAATATGGCACTCAATCTTTTTGGAACCATCCTGCTTGCAGGAGTGGGTTATTTGATGGTATTAAATTTTACAAAATAGGAACAACAACGTGACAACACTTAGAGAAGAAACAGAAAAACATATTCGCAAGCTTATCCTTCCCCTGAAAGAAGAGAAAGAACTGAAAGAAGTACTCAAAGCCAGATTGACAAAAAAAGAGCTCAAATTGCTTCAGGGATGGGCAGATGAGACTCCCCAGGCAGAGCTTATGATGCAGCTTCATCTCGATGAGGAAAAATACGGGGAACTCTCCACCAAACTGATCAAGAAACTGAACCAGGAAAAACTGAAGCAGGAGATGATGGTCGGTCTCTAAAAGAGAGTCAGATAGACTCACTCACCGTTTTCGCGCCTGCATAGCCACTTCAGGACAAAGGGAGGAGCTACAGTCGTCAAAACGATTACAAAGATCAATACCGCATAGATCTCATTTCCGATGATCTTGTTGACTCTTCCCACCTCTGCAAAAATAAGCCCCACTTCTCCCCTCGGTACCATTGATACACCGATCATTGATCGATAGTGGAAACTGTGGCCTTTGACCAAAAATGCACCGAAATATTTTCCGGATATTGCTGCTATTAAAAGTGTAAGACTCATTAGCCAGAAGTGAGATGACGTAAAATCGATCACCTTCAGATTTACAGAGAGCCCTACGGTGACAAAAAAGATCGGTGTGAACATATGCATAATGGGAGTGATCGATTGGCTGATCCGCTCCATAAACTGCTCATCTCTTCTCAATCCCGCACCAAACGGGATAATAAACCTGCGTGAGAGTGCGATACCTGCGGAAAATGCACCCAGTATTTCAGGAACACCCGCCAGATGTGCCAGATAGGAAAACAAGACGATCAGGGAGATGATCGATGTCGGAATAAATCCCGGTACCGTTGAAAACCTGTCCAGTTTTCTCAGGAGCAATGAGAAGAGATGTGCCAGAAATGGTGCTATGATCAAAAAAGTGACGATAAACCCTGTCACACTCACTGTATGCTTGAGGCTGATCTCCTGATGCAGTGCATAATCATAGATAAAGACCAGCAAGATCACGCCCATGATATCATCAAGTACCGCTGCCCCGATTACAACCTGAGCCATGCTGCTGTTCTCCTGTCTGAGATCCTTGAGTACCCTCAGTGTGATACCGATACTAGTCGCGGTAAGCGTACCGCCTACAAAGAGAGAAACCTCTGCAGAGAGATCAAACAGGTAATAGGAGGATAAAAATGCCATCATGAACGGTGCAATGACACCGAAGAGTGCGACCACAGTCGCCTCTTTACCGGCTGACTTGAGACGCTGCAGATCGGTATGCAGACCTACTTCAAAGAGCAGAAGGATGATTCCCACTTCTGCTAGTATCTTCAGGACATCATTCACTTCTATGATCTCAAGAAAAGATCCTCCCAGAAGTATCCCTGCACTAAGTTCACCCAGCACAGACGGGATACCCATCCTTGCAAAGAGTTCCCCCAGTATTCTTGCAGCGACAAGGATCGGGACTGTTCAATATTCTGTGTCAGCATCGGATAATCCTAAAATTGTATCATAACTCTAACGCATCATCAAGCCGTCCTTCAAAGTGGATGGCTAGTTGAGAGATTGTCAGGCTCCAGTTTCTGAT
>JAQVHV010000003.1 GCA_028696055.1 Sulfurovum sp. | reverse complement strand
AGGATATGTATGGTACCAGTGATACCCATCATCCAAGCACTTCCGTACTCCGGAAAATAAAACAACGGAAATTGTCCTATTATGTCCATGTAGTCTCCTTTTAATAAAATGACTACTCATTATAAATCCACTTTGTTAATTATATGTTAGTTTTTCGCAAAGGAGCAAAAAAAGTGTTATATTTATTATTTTTGGCAATTATATGTTTCGCTGCACCGGATTATTCTGATCACATGGCATACTTCAAAGTGGATCTGATACAATATCTCTTTATAATTTTTTGCGCCTGAAAGAGGGAGATAACAGATGAGAGCGAGTCAAAGATGAAACAAGTAACATTTGATGAAATGCGGGTGGCACCGTCCAAAGTCGTCTGTATCGGACGTAACTATGTCGAGCATATCAAAGAGTTGGGTAACGAAACTCCCGAGAGCATGGTGGTTTTCAACAAGCCAAACTCTGCGATCACCGATACGCTTCGTTTTTTCAGTGAAGATACACGTTTTGAGGGGGAGATATGCTTTCTGATCCAAAACAAACAGATCACGGGTATCGGCTTCGGGCTGGACCTGACCAAAGCGGGGGTGCAGAATAAGCTGAAGGAAAAGGGCTTGCCCTGGGAGAGGGCAAAAGCGTTTGACGGCTCCGCGGTACTGGGTGAGTTCGTACCTTTCAGCGGAGATCTCAGGCAGCTTCGTATGGAGCTTTGGATCAATGGTCAGCGTATACAGTTCGCCGATTATGAACTGATGATCTATAAACCTTTGGAGATGCTCAGGGAGATAGAGAGTTTTATGTCCTTCGAGGATGGAGACATTGTCATGTCAGGTACGCCCAAAGGGGTAGGAAACTACAGTGTCGGAGATGAGTTTACAGGAAGAGTCTATGAGGGGAAGAGACTCCTGGTGGAGTCTAGCTGGCGTGTACGCTAGCGTCGCGCCATGTATTAAAGTAAGTGATGATCTCCTGGATTTTTTCGGTATCTCCGATCTCTTTGTCATAAATGATATAGAATTTTCTGGAGAGAGCAGCCCCTTCGATACGGGAACAGTAGAGCTCTTTTCTCTCAAGTTCATCGATGATCGCGAGTTTTGAAACAATGGTCACCGTAGGGTTTTCCCTGTTGGGTTTTGACCACTTGATACCCTGTATGGCGGAGGTCATATTGTCAACCTCCATCAGTGAATCAAAATGATGATACATAAGCCGATGGTTACTGAAAAAATCGGTGATCAGTTGACGGGTCGGAGACTCTTCCTGTCTACAGAGTAGCTGGCAACGGCTGATCTTCTCCCTGTCGAGGGAGTCTCCGAGCGGAGTTTTGGAACAGACTACCAGTTCATCCTCCATCCACTCCGTATAGATCAGCGCATCATCAAAGATAGCCGATTCGATCACTCCAAGGTCAAAGATACCGTTTTTGATCCCCTCTATGATCTCTTCACTATCGAGAACCGTCAGTTTGATATGGCTATCGAGCTTCTGGCTCAGCTTTATCAAAGGTTCTCCAGGCAGAATATAGGAGCCTATCGTAGGAGATGCACCTAACCTTACAATCAAATCCAACATGAGCTCCCCTTTTTGAACTTAGTGTATTCTTATAATAATTATAAGAAAGAGTTACTTAAATTCATATTATGAATCTAATAGACAGATAAAGTATCACTGTTTAATAGATCTTATAGTGTACATAGAACATGATCTTCGTTTTTTTCTCTGGTTTTGGATAGTCCTTATAGGCCGTTTTGATCACTTCAATGGTATTCTCATCCAAGGCCCTGTAGCCTATGGAGGATCTCAGGTGCAGATCGGAGATATCCCCGTTGGGGTGAAGATAGAAAGAGACGATATTGGTCCCCTGCATCTGCATGCGTACTGCGATATCGGGGTAGCCTTTGCGCCAGAGGGTATTTTGTGTGATACGGTATATCTCCCCGAGTTTCTGTTTGATGAATTTTTGCTGTTCTTTACTGTAGGTATGGAACTCTTTGCCATAGATACGGGAGACCATCTGATCAACAAAGGCATCCTTTTTCGGCCGGGGTGTCATGGTGCTGCCCGAACCCATCAAAGCGTTGGCAAGCGGATCCTTGGAGGTTTGCACCGGCTTGTGTTGCGCCACTTTTTGAAGGGGTTGCGCTTTGCGTACCTGGGTCTCCTTTTTAGGAACGGTCTCTTTGGATTTTACAGCTACTTTAGGTTTGGCTTCAGCGAGCTTAGTGGCATTATTCTCCTCGGTATCTTTTGCCGTGATGAAGCTCTTCTCGGTACTTTTTTTCTCTTTTCTGACAGGTTCAGGCTCTTTCTGCGGTTTTACCATCGGGGGTGGGATGATCTCAGATACCGGTGAGACAGGCTCGGTTAGCGGGGTAGTCTTTGGGGCCGGGGGTATAAAGGTTTTAAGATCAAGTGATATCTTCCGGGACTGGCTTTGAGGTTCAGGGAGCTTAAATGCCTTCACATTTACAACAAAGAAGAGGAAAAGGAAGATCAATAGATACAGCAACAGTGACAGTAGAAATGCTATAAGTGTTCTGTTACGGATAATCGACCCCTTAGTGCCATTGTAGTATAATTCACGCTAATTATCTGACGATTGTTCAACTCCATTGCGGAGCACTTTCTTAAATATCAGAATTATACACAACAAGGATTAATCATATGGCATACGATAAAAGCATAGCAGCATTTGAAAAGGCATACAAAGTAATCCCGGGAGGTGTTGACTCACCTGTCCGTGCGTTTAAGGGTGTAGAGGGAACACCTCCGTTCATCGAAAGAGGCGAGGGTGGATACCTTTATGACATCGATGGGAACAGATATATCGACTTTGTTCAAAGCTGGGGGCCGCTGATCTTCGGCCATGCGGATGCTGATATCCAGAATGCCGTGATGGAAGCGGTCAGAAACGGGCTGAGTTTCGGTGCGCCGACAGAAGTAGAAACAGCACTTGCAACAGAGATCACGACACTTTTTGATACGATCGACAAGGTACGTTTCGTCAGTTCCGGTACGGAGGCGGTGATGTCTGCGATCCGCCTGGCACGCGGGTTTACGGGAAGGGACAATATCCTGAAATTTACCGGATGTTACCATGGACACTCTGATTCGCTGCTGGTGCAGGCAGGTTCTGGGCTGGCAACGTTCGGTACACCGTCCAGCCCGGGAGTTCCGGCAGATCTGACCAAGCATACACTGCTTGCGACATACAACGATATCGAAGAGGTAAAACAGTGTTTTGCCGATGCCAAGGGTGAGATCGCATGTGTGATCATCGAACCTATTGCGGGGAACATGGGATTGGTTCCTGCCACAGAAGAGTTCCTGCAGGAGCTGAGAGAGATCTGTAATGCACACGGCACACTGCTGATCTTTGATGAAGTGATGAGCGGATTCAGGGCATCACTGAAAGGTGCGCAGGGGATCACAACCGTGAAACCGGATATGGTGACATTGGGCAAAGTGATCGGTGGGGGGATGCCTGTTGGCGCCTTTGGTGCAAGAGCGGAGATCATGGCATATCTCTCCCCTGAAGGCCCTGTCTATCAGGCGGGTACCCTCAGCGGCAACCCCGTAGCAATGGCTGCGGGCCTTGCAAGCCTTAAAAAGCTCAAGGCAAATCCGGGTATCTATCTAGAGTTAGGCAATAAAGCAAAAAGATTGATGGATGGATTCGAGAAGGCGGCGATAGCAGTGGGTATACCGATGGTAACAGATGTGAGGGGAAGCATGTTCGGTTTCTTCTTCTCCGAGATACCGGTAAGAAATTTCGATGAGGCGCAGCAGAACGATACGGCAATGTTCGCCAAGTTCCATAAGGGGATGCTCGATCGCGGTGTTTACCTCGCATGCTCATCCTTTGAAACAGGGTTTATCTCTATGGCTACGGCCGATGAGATGATCGATGAAGCGATCAAAGCAGCCTATGAGACATTGGCCGAACTGACTAAATAAATAATGTATTCGGGGTGGTTGAAATCCACCCCTTCCGTGCTGCTGTTCTCTTCTATCTATAATCTTCCAATAAATAACAAAGACAATCCTGAAGAATAATTTTTTTATCCAGTGTGATCATGGCAGGCATCAGCGGCCTCTTCAGTGAGAGTGCACCATTATCATTTTTGATAATGGTATCGGTAATGTCCGTACCGTCTTCTGCTGTGGCGATGAGGGGGCGATCGACCGTTGTATGCGCAAATACTTCATCTTTTTTAAGCCGTGTAAAGTTATGACAGTCAAAGTTGTCTGTCAAGGTCAGTTCAAACGCTTCATTCTCCTCTCCAAAGCCGAATGTCACTCCTTCTGCTATCTTGAGCACAGCACTATTATGTACGAGTTGAAGATCATGTTCGGGCAGTGCTTTATCCGGGAAATGGTCCATATGCATCAGATCATCGATCAGTGCAACGGCCTTTTCTATCCCCAGTGGATTACCCGGTGTAGAGCACTCCAGTGTAATCGCCGGACAGATCTCATCGAATGCCATCGTAGAGACACCTTTTGGGGTATGGAAGACCATGCCGATGTGGTTGAAGAAACTGCTCAGATATTTGTTTTTCTCATTGACAACCGAGATACATCCGTAAGGCGGGTTCGTCCCGGTATTGTTGTGCAGATCAAGGGCTGCAAAGAGCGCATTTTGGGTGATCTTCTCCATCACTTCAGCGATGAGCTGTGAGGCAGGGGCATCAGGGTGGGGTGTACCCGGCCAGGCACGGTTGAAATCGAGTTCATCATCCTGCCTCCTGAGCCCCAAAGAGGCCGCTTCGACATTGCCCACAAAGAGCCAGATACTCCTTGGAAGATGATAGGAACCATCTTCACGATACTTTTTGAGGACCTCCTGCATGATTTGCAAACCGCTAAACTCATTTCCGTGCAGCAGGATAGAGATGAACAGGGGAGGCTCTTTATCTCCTCTGAGATATACAAGTGTCGGTCTGTCAAATATCTCTTTGATATCACGGTAATTGATCTCCAGAAATTTTTCAGGGATCTCATTGACGATATTGAGTTTTTTCATTACAGGCTCCATTGGTGTACGGGAGTATCTGCTTCAAGATGTTTCATATAATCCTCCACAAGCTTGTTGATATTTCGGTATTTTTCAAAGTGCTTAAGCTGCCATACTGCACCGTTTTGTCCGCTTAAAGCACGCGCTTTGACGATATCCATATAGGTTTCCGTATCTTTGACTCCGAGCGACGCCAATCCCTTTTTTGCCAACTCCAGCCCTTCGCAGGAGATCCACTCATTGAGCAGTCTGCTTTTGCCGTCAATGGGTTCATGGAAAGGATGCTGCATCCCCCATTTCGCTATCTGGTAAAAGTCATTTTTGAGCACCTCAAAAGGAGTTTCTGTCAGGTTGCTGCCGCTCTTGACCAATCCTTCGATAAGCCCGATAAAAAACCAGAGGTTTGTCTGCATATCGATCAGGGTAGGCCCGGAGGGCAGTACCCGAAGCTCCATGCGGAGTCCCCATTTGCCATTTTTCTCCTGAGAGATCATAGGGCGTATCCATCTCCATATGGTTCCATTGTGAAGGTTGAAGTGGTAGAGTTTTTCCACGGGCTGATTTACCACATCTGGAAACATGATCTTAAATGCCTTGTTCTGCTCGAACAGTTCCCTCCATGAGTCGATATAGCCATGTGCGAAGTGAACCCTTTTTTCATCTCCTTGTACGCGTCTTTCTTTGTCTCTGACATCGACCGACTGTTCAAAGATAGGGATGCGTGACTCATGCCAGGCCCTTTTGCCCACTACCAATGAAGCGTTCGCTCCAAATCCTACCATGATGACTGAAGCGATCAGTGCTGCATGGTAGTAGTCTACAGCACGTGAAAAAGGAATTTGAAAGTGTATTTGAAATGAAGTGCTTAATGCCTCGCTCATGACATCATCTCTTTGCAGCTTGACTTCATCTTTGCCGTGAAAGAGAAGCTCGACACTCTCATGGCGGAGTTCGTGGATTCGCTGGGATGCCAGTGTATAGCGTTTCATATCCGACTGATAGTTTTTGGGGTCGAAATGCTCTGGCATAAGATTGGGAAAGACACCGAAAAGCCCAAGATGGGTGTTGAATTTTTTGGCACTCTTTTCTGCTTCCCGGAAGAGCCCGGTAATGTTTTCTTGAAGTTCTAAAGGAGTGGAGGGCCCGAGTGTAAAGACACTGCCGTTTATTTCCAGGTCATAGTTTGCAAGTTCAGTGGTAAAGAGGGCAGGGTCAAGTTCTGAGAGTATCTTTTGATTGATCGGTGCAGGCTGATACTCCGCATCAAGTATACATGTCTCAAGCTCATAGCCAATACGTTTGGACTCACTAAAAAGTGCACTTCCCTGTTCAAAGAGGTTTTGAACAAAATCAAGCTCAGAGAGCCAGGCCTCTTCAAATGCCCGGTAATCTTCTTCTGTGAATACTGTTTTGTGTATCTCTGAGCCCATTTGTAATCCAACCGATGCTTTTTAAACTATTATACATTGCATTGGCTTGTCGGACCCTAACAGGACTTCCTCTGTGTCAGGTAGATGAACACGGCCAATGAAAGTATGATCAGTGCGATACCGCCCATCAGGTAGAGTGCGTTGATCATCTCTCCATCCTCTTTCATCGCGATCTTAAAGACCACCATCAGGGTCTCGATCGCCAGGGCGATGAGGATCGTAAAGAGGAACTTGGTCAGCAGTTTTACTTCATCTTTGGAGTTTTTGACATAGCTTTTATAAAAGACCTCCTGTTCCAGAACGGTTTTTGACAGATCAAAGATCGCAAGTCCCAGTGTTGCGGCAATGATCGGTTTGAAGATCGTATGGATATCGAGGTTCAATGCCATCACGTTGCCTGCAAAGTCAAAGAGCGAGTAGAGGACGGCTGCCAGAGCGATGATCCCCATAAATGCCCCGGTAAAGAGGTAAAAAGAGAGTTGAACACTGTCAAAAGTGGCATGTCTCTCGATAAGTTTCAGTCTCTCCAGCAATCTTTTGAGATCAAAATCCATAAAGATGATCTTCCCATCCTCTTTTTTGGAAACGGTGATACAGAGTGTCTGTGTCGCTGCACTTTTGTAGGGTGCGGTGAAAGCAAAGCCGTTCTCCTTGATCTCCAGGCGGTCAAGCAGGTAGCTTCTGCTGATATCTTTTGCAGTTTCATCGATACGGTTGGGATAGATATTGGGCGAGCTTTGCACCGAGGTATCCGCATCGACGACATAGACCAGTTCCAGAGACTTGAATACCTGAAAGAGACTCGCAAAATTCTCTTCTTCCAGTGCACTCAGTGCACCGAAATTCAATACACTGTCTTCGATAAAGCCGTTGACTTGCTCCTTTGCTTGGAAATAGGCTCCTATATACTCTTTCATTCTCTTATCCTTGTTTGCTTCTTTGTCTCATTATAGAGCATATCAGACAGGAAAAGAGAAAAAATGTGCTTATTATTTGATCAATGAAAGCGATTGGATTGAAGAGACGTTACATCTTGTGTATCGTCCATCCCGCTTTTTCAAACTGCTCAGCCGCCTCTTTTTCAAGGACTCCGGTAATCACCTTCGGGGGTATTGCAAATGAAGGTTCATACCGTGCCAGCCCTTTATCCTGGAGGATGTCCCACCGGGAGTATCCTCCCATATGGGGAGTTCGGAGTGCAAATACTACTTCATGGATCTTTTGCTCGCGGATCATAAAGGAGCACATGGGACATGGTTCACAGTTGGAGTAGAGGATGCAGCCGGAAAGATCGGGAGAGCCGAGTATTTCTTTCGCTTTCCTCATCGCAATGATCTCCGCATGGTCTGTCATCTCATGGCGTACGGCACTGTTTCGTGCTTCGGCAATGATTTGACCCTCTTTGACAACAAGCGCACCGAAAGGATTGTCTCCGGCATCCAGCGACTCCTGTGCCAGTTCCATACAGCGTCTGATAAATTTCTCATGGTGTTTTATATCCATCTCTATCATCTTCCTTTCAATTTCCATAATGCTCATCCAGGGATATTAAAAACATTCAATAGACCAGCGGAACAAACCTGAACCCATAGATGCTCTCTCTTTGATACTCTTCTTCAGAGGTTTTTGTGACCACCTCGATGGAGTCTCTTACCGGGATGACAAGTTTTCCTCCGACATTGAGCTGGTCTACCAGCTCTTCGGGGAGTTCATCTGCCGCTGCGGAGACGAGTATCTTGTCAAATTTTTTCCCTGGAACTCCGAGTTTCTCCCCGGCTTTTTCGATCCTGCATCTCTTTTCATTCGGGAAGTACCTTGCAAGATTGAACTTGCCCAGCTCTACGAGAGAGTCTATCCTCTCGAGCCCCAGGACGCTTCCCTCTTTCCCGACGATATGACATAGCATGGCAGTCGTCCAGGCCGAACCCGCACCGATATCGAGGATCTTGTCTCCTTTCTGAGGAGAGAGGTGTTCAAGCATGAATGCGACGGTCGTAGGCTGGGATATCGTCTGGTTCTCCCCGATACCCAGCGGTGCATCGACATAGGCACTCTCTTTGAACATATCAGGGACAAAATCCGCTCTGTCGACCTTTTCAAAAGCTTCGATAATATGCCGGCTTTTCAGTACTCTGTCCATGATGATCGCATCAATAAGTGCATCCAAATCTTTCACTTTTTTCCTTTTTGATCTACGATTGTTTGAATTGCTTGCAGTCACAACAATGAATTTACAACAAAAGTTGTATGTTACTTTTTAGAAAAGTAACCAAAAGCGTCAGCCTTCTCGAATCGCTTCGCTTTCAAGGTCGTTCAGGCTGACATTTTTTTATTTTTTAGAGGCATTGCACAGCAATGCAGGCAATCACTAAATTCTACTTACTACCTTCCTTATGCTTCTCTACCTGATAGGTAAAAATCTGCGGGTGGAAGGCGAGGCACTCCATCCCCATACCGGCTTTCATGCAGAGATGCATGAAAAAACTTTTAAAATCCGGTAGCTCTTCCCATACCTGCGGCAGGTAGGTCGCCTGGTGGACTGCATCGTGTTTGAGGATCACACCGTCAATGCCTACGTTGATCTTTGTTTTCAGGTCATCGACAGTACTGTAGTCGATTTCCTGCGGCGGTGTAAGGATAGAGACCTCTATCACAATCTTCTCAAACTCATCTTTACTCAGTGAAGGAAATCTCGGATCATCCAGTGCAGCAGCTTTTGCGTTGTGGACCAGATCTTCATAGAGAGGGCGGTGTGCGACGATAGAGCCGATACAGCCTCTGAGCATCTCATACTCCCCGACGGTGAGCGTGACAAAACATGCGCCATCCTCTTTGAGCCAGGGGTTCGCCTGAAGCATCCCATCCAGATCCAGGGGGTAGGGGACTCCCACTGCTTCGGCGATGGCTGCACGTGCAAGTTTCAGTAACACCTCTTTTTTCATTTGGACTCCACGAAAGCAGCGCTCATATATCCGACGACTTGCGACTCATCACCGCTTGCATCCGCACTTGTCCGATAATCCAGCAGGACAGGTTCCAGCCCCAGCTCTTTTGCTGCAATCATCAAGGCCTCCACACCGATCTTTCCGCACGCTTCGCACCCTTCGTGCAGCTTCGTCCGATCAAGGGTTTTTACGGCATCCAGACAGATGTTGTCAAGATGGTTTGCTTTCTTGATATTGTAGTAGTGGCTGAGATCTGTGCTGATTACCACTGCGGTCTTGGGATCCTGAAGCAAGCGTTTGATCAGGGGTGCCAGTCTCTCAGGTTTCTCATCAGAATAGACGATCTCTTCGACCTGCACCTCCGGCTTATAGGCTTTGATAAAAGGAAACTGCACTTCTGTGCTGTGTTCGTGGTGTGCTTCGGGAAAGTACTCCAGGCCAAACTCCTCTTTCAGTTCGCATCCAAGTTTTCTGTCTATGGGAAGGTCGCCCAGCGGCGTATGGTAAGTGTCGCAATCGGCGATACTGGTCCCTTTGAAATAGACACGGTGGCTCGGACCGATGATCACGATACGTTCAATCTCCTGATCTGCAAGCAGTTTGAATGCGATATTGGCCGTGAAACCGCTGTAGATATATCCTGCATGCGGAACAATGACGGCTCTGGGGTGCAGCTGCCAGATCGGATCCTCTTTTGCAAAATGTTTTTCAAGTATCTGGTTGTAGTGGTCAAATACTTTTTTTATCTCCTGGGGGTTGGAAGGGTAGAACTGGCCCTCTACCGCTGTCTCTCTTGTGCTCATCTCCAGACTCCTTTTTGTTTTCATCTCCTTGAAAAGAAGCAAAGCTTCTTCTCTTCTGTGGCTTCACTTTCGTTCCTCACCCTAAAGGCACTTCCTCCCTCTGGTCAGACACCACTTCTGTTAACAGGGTGGGCTTTAAAGACCATCATACACACTTCAACAAAAGCTTTTCGTAAGAAAAGCATGCCAACACTCCTCACTCCTAGTTATTAGTTGCTTTGCCTTTGGCAAGAGAAGGAGTCATTCCCAGACTCCTTCAATCTCTCTTTGGCATTTGGGGCAATGCCCGTCTTTTAGTTTATTGACGGTGATCGTATATCCTGTTCTGTCTATCAGCAGTTCGTTGCATTCGGGACAGTGCGTATCGCCATGCACAGGGACATTCCCCAGGTAGATATAGTGCAGCCCCGCCTCTTTTCCTATCTTTTTGGCGCGCTTCAGTGTCTCCAGGCCTGTTCTTTCATGATCAAGCATTTTGTAGTCGGGATGGAATGCGCTCAGATGCCAGGGGACATGGGCTCCCAAATCATTTTTGATGAACTCTGCCATCTCTCTGAGATCTTTGTCGCTGTCATTTTCACCCTCTATCAGGAGTGTGGTCACCTCCACCCATATCCCTTGGGCCACCATTCTTCTCAGGGTATCCTTGACCTCTTCAAGGCCTCCTTTGAGTACTTTTCTGTAGTATTCGTCATTCCAGCTTTTCAGGTCGATGTTGGCCGCATCGAGCCAGCTTCCCATATCTTCGATCACTTCGGGAGTTTCAAACCCGTTGCTTACATAGATATTTTTCAGTCCCTTTTCTTTTGCAAGCAGACCGATATCTTTGGCATAGGGATAGAAAATCGTCGGTTCATTGTAGGTGTAGGCGATCGAACTGCATCCGTTTTCAAGTGCCATTGCTACCATCTCTTCGGGGGAGACATAGATATTTTCATTGATCTTATGTTCCTGGGAGATATCCCAGTTCTGGCAGAAAGGACACCGGAAGTTGCACCCGACCGTCCCGAAGGAGAGGGCGGTAGTTCCAGGAAGAAGATGGTAAAGCGGCTTTTTCTCTACCGGATCGACATGGAGTGCAACAGGGTGGCCGTATACCAGATTTTTCAGTTTGCCCCCAACATTCTGGTTGACACCGCACATTCCTATCCTGCCTTCTTTGAGTTTGCAGTAGTGGCGGCAGAGCAGGCAGATGATCCTCTCTTTTTCTTTCTCTTCTTTATAGTATTGCATCAGAGACCCCTCTTTGAGTCATAAAGACTCAGGTATCTCTCATCATACCACATAAATAATCGGTTTGTCAAATCACATTTTCGGGAGAGTACCGGATGGAGGCAAAGCTTCTGTTTCGCACCTTTTTACATCAGGCTTTTTACCTTTTTCAGGTCTTCAAACACCTCTTTTTTCGCACTGGGGTTTCTTAGCAGGTAGCTGGGGTGGAATGTGGGGATGACGATATAATCCGGCTGCTGGTTGATCACACCTCTGATCTGGCTGATGGGGGTAGTATCATCGGTCAGGTAATGATAGGCCGTAGCTCCGAGCGTGACGATCAGCTTTGGCTTGATCAGTTCGATCTGTTTGAAGAGGTAGGGCCTGCAGGTATGCGCTTCTGTAGCAGTGGGAGCACGGTTGCCCGGAGGATGGCACTTGACGATATTGGCGATATAGACTTCTGATCTTGGGATGTTGAGCACATTTTCGATCATCTTGGTGAGAAGTTCGCCGGATTTGCCGACAAACGGTTTGCCCTGTGTATCCTCACTCGCTCCCGGACCTTCTCCGACAAAGAGGATATCCGCATTCTCATTGCCTTCACCGAATACGACTTTGGTTCTGCTTTTGCTCAGTTCGCACAGGTGGCAGTTGAGTGCCTGCTTTTTCAGTGCTTCCATCGTGTTTGGCAATGCAAGGTCGGAAGGGTCTTCTTTGAAGATCGTCAGGTCGGTATAACGGTGACCGAGATCTTTCAACTGATAAAGGTGTTTGAGAAGTAGGGCATTTTTGAGGTTTTTCATGGAGGTATTATACTCTCAATGGCTTAATGGGTCAATGAAATGACAACGTTATTTAAAAGGATAATGAGGAGTTTTACAGAGGGAAGACAAGTGTATTAATGAGGTGTACTTTTATTCTTTTTCCAGTACGAATGCAAGCTGTCCCATACTCACTCCGCCATCATTGACAGGGACTTGTTCATTCCAATATAGATCGTCTATTTTACCGGAAAGGAGCCCAAGGAGTGTTTTGTTCTGAAATACACCTCCGCCAACCACCACTTTCAAATGCTCTTGCTCATAAAAGTAACAGATGATCTCAACCAGGGTATTGAAGAATTTGGAAACAGCCTGAGTTTGATGCTCTTCTTCCAATACCGCTTCGATCATCATAGACCAGTCGATTTCGCCGTTGATCACTTCAAAAGGATAGCTCTGGGTGATCTGAGGATCATAAAAGGATTCCATGCGCATACCGCATTCTCCTTCATAGCTTATCTGCTGGCAGATCCCTGTGATACTGGCTATAGCATCGAAGAGTCTGCCGGCTGAACTACTCAAGGGAGCATTGATCCCTTTTTCGTAAAGCAGATAGAGGTTTTCTATTTCATTTTTGCTGAATGCGGCAGTGGTGGGATTTTTGAGGTTTATTGCCTCTTTGCCGTAGAGTGAAAAGAGTAAAGAGAGGGCTACTCTACGCGGTTCTTTGATGGCGGTTTCACCCCCGAGTAGCTTGAAGTATTTGAAGTTCCCTATTCTTTTAAGGTCGTCCCTTGCACCACGGAAGAACTCCCCGCCCCACACTTTTCCGTCATCACCATACCCGCTCCCGTCAAATGCTACGCCAAGCACCTCTTCTTTGAGATGATGTTCAAACATTACTGAAGCGATATGCGCCTTATGGTGCTGAACCTGGACCGTCTCATACTTTTGGTTTTTGGCCCATTTGGTAGTCTCATAGAGGGGATGTTTGTCGCAGACGATCCGGTCGGGTATAAAATGGTATAAAGCCTCAAAAGCGTGTAGTGTTTTCTCAAAATGCTCTATCGATTCAACAGATGTCAGATCGCCAATGTAGGGGGAGATGACCAGATGCTCATTAAAAGAGATCGTTATCGTACTCTTTTGGTTGGCACCGGCAGATAAAGTGTTTTTATTGATACCGGCAGGAAGTTTAAAATGCGTTGGAGCGTACCCTCTGGCACCTCTTAATACCACTGTTTTATTATCCACACTCATGACCACAGAGTCATCACACCGGTTTATGATCTCCAGATCATGGTCAAGGCAAAGGTCCCATAGATGTTTATGGGCCTTTATCTCATCAAATGATGCACAGAGTGGTGAACTGCTGATATTTGCGCTTGTGAGAACAATCGGTTTATCAAATCGTTCCAAAAGCATCAACTGCAGTGGGGTATAGGCAAGCATCACCCCAAGCTTGTCGAGTCCCGGTGCGACTTGTGCACTGAGGCTGGCATGTGATCTCATTTGAGCGATAAGGATAGGTTTCTTGGAAGAGGTGAGCAAGGCTTCTTCGTGCGCATTGATCTCTAAGAGTTTTTTGGCATCTTTGATCTCTTTGACCATTACGGCAAATGGTTTTGAAGGGCGATGTTTTCTCTCGCGCAAACGTTTGACGGCTTGGGTATCGGTTGCATCACAAATGAGATGAAATCCTCCTATGCCTTTCATGGCGATGATTTTCCCTTCAGCCAGTGCCTCTATGATAAGTTCAAGCCCCTTTATCCCTTTAGAGATCTTGGCGTGATGATCATAGAGTGCGATCTGGGGACCGCACTCCGGACAACAGATGCCTTGTGCATGAAACCTGCGGTTATCAGGGTTCTCATACTCCTCCTGGCACTTCTTGCATAGCGGAAAGGCATGCGTTGAAGTCTCTTCTCTCTCATAGGGAAGTGCTTTGAGTACCGTATAGCGTGGTCCACACTCCACACAGTTGATAAAAGGGTAGAGGTAACGTCTGCTTGAAGGGTCAAATAGCTCCTCTTTACACTTTTTACATATCCCTGTATCAAGAGGGGTGATAAGATTGAGAGTTCCCTCTTTTCTCTTCTTATGATCAATAGTCATTTCTGAAAAATCTATCTCTTTTTCCATACTCTTGCAATGGAGCTCATCGATCTTTGAGCGGGGCGGGGGATCGGCTTTCAGTTGTCTCAAAAAGTTCTCAAGCTGTGCAGGGGAGGCTTGAAGAAGCATTTCAACGCCCTGATGAGAGTTCCATACTCTGCCGTTGATCTGAAGCTCTTTTGCCAGACGATAGAGAAAGGGACGGAAGCCGACTCCCTGTACGGTACCCCGGATCGTAAGATGATAGTTTTTCATCTATGATCGCTTCCCATAAGCTCTTCAATCACGGTTTGAAGAGAACACTCTTTCGTTCGTGTTGGTTCAATCCCCAGGGAAGTGATCTCATCGAGTACCAATTGCAGATAGCTGCTAAAATGCTGCTCCAAAGAACTACTAAGTCCTACAGATACAGTCGTGATATCCTCCGGGACTATGCCGAGGATAGTTACACGGGCCTCTAAGTCATAAAGTGCTCCTGCCTCAAGCATCTGTATGATCTCGACTTCATGGGCTGTGTTTCTTTGTGCTCCGAGGCCGTGAAATTCATCGGCCGGTATCCTGTAGAGTTCACCTGGCTCATCATCGATGGAGAGAGTATCGAGTATGATCACCTGCTCATACGCTTGAAGGTATCCTATCAGATTGAGCCCCATGGTACCTCCATCCAGGATCTCAAGGTGTGGGGAAAATGCGTAATTTTTTTTGAGGAAGCAGGCCGCATAGACGCCGATACCGTCATCTCTGAAAAGCGTGTTTCCTACTCCGATCACGATACTTTTCATCTATCTCTCTCCTTTCTGTCGTAACGCAAATCTACTCCAGTTCCAGACGCATCAGGTACATCTCCTCGCCGTCAATGACCTCTACATTGGGACTCTCACATTTTGGACAGCAGTATCGGTTGGTTATGAGTTCATTCTCTGCGCCGCAGGAAAAACATCTCACCTTCAGAGGCTGAATATGCATGATAAAATCGGCATTCTTGCAGATACCTGTCTTTTTGAATGTAGCAAATGCCACTTCAAGAAGATGCGGCTCCACCCCGCTGTATGCACCGATCTTGACTTCAACCCTCTTTACACTGGCAGCTTGATGTTTGCCAGCCTCTTCTTCACACAATTCTATGAGTGAGCTAACGATGGAGTATTCATGCATCAGCATATCCTCGGGAGCAGTTCGCCTGATGGAAGCTCAAGGAATCTGGTGGTGCCATATGGTGTCTTCAGCAGCACTTTCCGAGGATGTCTGTTCGTAACCTTGCCAATGACTTTTGCCATACAGGAGGCTTCCATGGAACGTAACAGTTCCACGGTTTTTAGGGCATCTTCGGGGTCTACAGCGATAAGGAATGTACCTTCGTTGGCCAAACTGAATGCCTCAAAGCCCAAGAGTTCGCATACACCTTTGACCTCCGGGCTGACCGGCACATTTTCCTCCTCCACTTCTATACAGATATCAGACTGTTTGGCCCACTCGTTGAGAACGGCTGCGATACCGCCTCTTGTGGCATCTCTCATGGCCTTGATGCGTATATTTGCCTCTATAAGCTTTTCAACCACAGGCCACAGTGATCTGCAGTCACTTTCAAGTGCAGTGGAGAACTCCATCCCTTCACGCTCCAAAAATATGGTCGCACCATGTTTGCCGATGCTGTTAGATATGATGATCACATCATCCGGACTGAGCGTATTGGCGGAGATCCCCTGATAGCGTATCTCTCCTATCCCGGTGGTGTTGATAAAGAGCTTATCGACACTTCCTTTGGGGACGACCTTGGTGTCTCCGCTGACGATGATGGCCCCGTTTTTTTCAAGTTCTGATCTCATGGATAGGACGATCTTTTCAAGCAATGGCATCTCAAATCCCTCTTCGATGATCACCGCACAGGTGAGGTATTTTGGTTTTGCACCCATCATGGCCAGGTCATTGCATGTGCCGCATATACTGAGTTTACCGATATCCCCGCCTTTGAAAAAGAGTGGAGTCACCGTAAAACTGTCGGTTGCAAATGCCAGTCTGCCTTTTTCTATCAGGGCAGCATCTTCTGCTTGTTCGAGGATGGGATTATGAAAGTGTTTGTAGAAAAGCTCCTCTATAAGTCTGCCGTTCTCTTCCCCGCCATTCCCGTGTGCCAATGTGATGCTTTTCATCGCATATTTCCATATCTGTAGTATGCCGCACATGCACCCTCGCTGGAGACCATGCAGCTTCCAAGCGGAGAGGAGGGGGTACAGGCATTGCCAAAGAGCTTGCATTCGCAGGGGTTTGCCGCTCCCATGAGTATCTCCCCGCATATGCACTGTTTGTGATCGTCTATCTGATGGTTCGGCAGCAGGTCGCTGTAGATCTTTTCAGCATCCAGATAGGCAAACTCCTCTCTGAGTTGCAGTGCACTCTGCGCAATATCTCCTATGCCGCGCCAGCGGAAATGGTTACGTTTTTCGAAAAAAGTATCGATGAGTTTCTGTGCCACAAGGTTGCCTTCGGGTGTGACACTCCGGGTATATTCGATCTCTACTTCACAACGATTGTCATTGCGTTGTTTTAGGAGCATCAGAATACCTTCCAGGATATCTACCGGTTCAAAACCGCAAACGACCACAGGGGTATGGTACGC
Organism: Sulfurovum sp.; assembly: GCA_028696055.1. Lineage (GTDB taxonomy): Bacteria > Campylobacterota > Campylobacteria > Campylobacterales > Sulfurovaceae > Sulfurovum. The sequence continues at coordinate 27,258 of JAQVHV010000003.1, read as the reverse complement.
TTCGGGAAACACTTTATAGATCTTTGCTCCGGAGATGACGCTGACATGGCTGGGACCGATAAAGGCATCGATCTTTGATCTTTTGGCATCCAGGAGTACTTTCATTGGTTCAGGAACAGTGATATGATTGATATGAAAAAAAATGTTATCGATTTTTTCATTGATGACATGTCCAACAAGCGCAGCAGTCATCGGGGTAGTCGTCTCAAATCCGATCGCAAAGAAGATCACCTTTTTATCCGGGTTTTCTTTGGCGATCCTGAGCGTATCAAGAGGAGAGTAGACATATCTTACATCTGCACCTTGTGCCCTTGCATCCTGCAGCGATCCTTTGGAACCCGGAACTTTGATCATATCTCCCAGTGTGACCAGTATCACATCACTCTGCATAGCCAGTCTGTAGGCATGGTCTATACGCTCTTTGGGCAAGACACATACCGGACATCCGGGACCGTGTATAAAATGGATGTTCTGCGGCATAAGCTGGTGAAGACCATGTTTGACGATGCTATGGGTATGGCCTCCGCATACCTCCATGATATGTATATCCCGCCCAAGCTTATCTGCCTCGATCTCAATCTTCTTGACCAGCGCCCGTATGGTTCTGGGATCACGGAAGCCTTCATAAAGCTCCCTTAACGAAAGACTACTCATCTTCACCCCGATGGGTAGAGTGGTCACTCTGTGTGATAAACTGTTCTTGTTCTTCTGCTTCCATCGCTGCAATGATCTCTTTGTATGATTCAAGACTTTGGAGCGCATCCGCTTCATCGATCTTGTTCATCGCAAAACCGATATGTATCAACACATAGTCCCCCACATCTACAGGCCGGTCGATAAGATCCAGTGATGCTTCACGCGCTACACCCATGGTTTCCACTGTCGCTAGATTGCGGCTGCGGTCGATCCTGGTGATCTGAGAAGGGATGGAGAGGCACATATCAACTCCTGAACCTATGTTTGAACGCTATCCACTCAAGCACTTTTTTGATACTTTCCGGATCTTTGGTGTTGACCTCAAGAATGTCCACATTGGGCTTCAATGTTCTGGCCGCCCTTTTTTCAGATTCGATATCATAGTCAAAATAGGGGAGGAGATCGGTCTTTGTAAAAAGTATAAGGTCCGCTTTCCTGAACATCACAGGGTATTTGGCGATCTTGTCCTCCCCTTCGGGGATGGAGACCAGTACGATGTTCAGATGCATGCCCACATCATAGCTTGCAGGACAGACAAGGTTGCCTACATTCTCCACAAAACAGATATCAATTTCATTTAGGTTTATATGGTGAAGCCCTTTGTGTACCATAAAGGCATCCAGGTGACAGGCAGACCCTGTCTGTATCTGATACGCCTCGATTCCTTTGGCTTTCAGTCTCTGGGCATCCTTGTTTGTCTCCAGGTCACCCTCTACCACAGCAAATGAAAAATCAGCAAGATCTGCCATCGCTTCCAGCAGAGAGGTCTTGCCGCTTCCGGGGCTGCTCATAAGATTGATACCCAGTACATGGTGTTTCTCCAGATGCTCCCTGTTATGTGCTGCCTCATGATCGTTCTTATGCAAAATTTTGGTGATGACATCTATGGTCTTACTGTCATTGAGCTGCGGGTTATGATGCAAGGTTTCATGAGAGTGATCATGATGATGCGCTTCTGTGACCGAACAACCGCAATCTTTACACATTTTTTTTCTCCAAATATCTGTAGAGTATAAAAATCCCCAGGATCACAATGACTAAAACACCAAATTCATTGCTGTGCAGAAAACCTAAGAGGTGCAAATGATCGTGCCCCTCAGCGTGTGCAAAAAGATGTGCGGTCAATGAGAACAGAACGATAATAGTTTTCAACATAAGAATCTCCTTTAGATTGAACAGATTGAGTTTATCTTGTATTTGCTTAGCTCTTTGCCTTTGGTATCGATGATATGTACAGCACAGGCCAGACACGGATCAAAGGCATGGAGTACGCGTAAGACTTCCAAAGGTCGGGAAGGATCTTCGAGTTTAATCCCTATAAGTGCCTCTTCATAGGGGCCTCTTTGATCTTCACTGTCTTTTGGAGAGGCATTCCATGTGGTTGGAGCGATGACCTGATAATTGGCGATCTTTTGATCTTTTATATTGACAAAGTGGCTGAGCACACCTCTGGGCACTTCAAAGAAAGCCCTCCCTTTGGCCTGATGCGGCAACTCCTCAAAGTCATACTTGCTCCAGGTTTCCGTATCATAGTACTTGATATGTTCAAGAAGATTGTTCACAAGCTTGAAGATATATTCGCCGATATAGGCACTCTCTATGGCCCTGGCTGCATTTCTACCGACAGTGGTGGCAAGGTCGCCCAGTTCCAGCTGGCATGCCTCAAGGAACTCATCTACAAAAGGTTTGATAAAGCGGTTCCCTTTTTGATAGCTGACAAGCACTCTTGCAAGCGGCCCGCACTCCATGGGTTTTCCCTCATAACGCGGTGCTTTGACCCAGCTGTATTTATCCTCTCTTTTCTGGGTTTTGAGTGTACCGTCCTCGTTGAGGTCTGTATAGTGCGGTTCATCTCCTTCATACCAGGCACGATCTACATTTTCGGTGATCTTACTCTCATCAAAAGGCTGAACCCTCTCCAGCTCGTGTCCAAAAATGATACCGTCTTCAAAGAGTCGATGCGCTTTATCCAGCGGAAATCCTCCCACACAGAGAAAGTTCCCTTCTGTGCGTCCATGACCCGCCTTGATATCCTCTCTGTAGGCCTTTGTGATCAATCTGACATCAGGCAGGTAGGCTCTGTCTATAAACGCTTTTGACTCTTTGAGAATCAAAATGAACTCATTGAGTCTTTGCGGGTTGATCATGTCAGCCACACTGGTGATCCCGCCCACTACGATAGTCTGCGGGTGCGGGGTCTTTGACCCGAAAATGGCAACAGCTTTGGAGATATCGGTTTGAAACTTCAACGCTTCGAGGTAGTGCGATAACAGAAGGAGATTCTCTTCAGGTGTAAGCGTATAGGCTTTATGTCCCCAATACCCGTTACTGAAAAGTCCGAGTCTCCCGGCATCCACAAACTTCTTGAGTTTCTCTTTCACCTCTACATAGTGTGTGTCTGAGTTACGGTAAGGTTGGGAGGAGTACTTTTGGGCAATTTCTGAGGTGAGCTCCGGATCTGCCTCAAGCGCTTTGGTGACATCAACATAGTCTAAAAGGTGCAGATGGTAAAAGTGAACGACATGATCCTGCAGAAAGAGTGCCAGTGCCATCAGGTCTCTGATGATCTCGCTGTTGGTCGGTATCGTGATGCCGTAGGCATCTTCAACCGCCGAGATCGCTGCACGGAAGTGTACATTGGTACAGACGCCACAGATCCTTCCTGCCAGCAAGCCTGCATCTCTTGGGTCTCTATTTTTAAGTATGATCTCTATCCCCCTGAAGAGCTGTCCGCTTACATAGGCCTCTTTGACCACATTGTTCTCATCTATCTCAACTTCTGCACGCAGATGCCCCTCGATGCGAGTGATAGGGTCTATGACGATTTTTTTACGATTCGGCATTTCACAGCCTTTCATTTAGTGAAAGGCCTGCATTAGACTTTAGTCTTAAAAGTGCCTCACTGCATTGAATTTCACATAAATCATTTAGTGATTTATTGCACTGCATTTTAACGCTTGTAATTCTTATCACTTTTCCTCCTCTATCTTTCTTTCCGTTGCCAGTCTGTCAAAGAACTTCGCCTCTACACACCCCATACAGCCGTGTCCGCCCTGTACCGGCCAGCTGGTACCCTGGTTGAACTTCATCGTAGGGCAGTTGGCATTGGCATAGGGCCCTTTGCATCCCATCTCAAAGAGACACCATCCTTTTTTCGCCCCCTCATCTCCCCACTCTTTGACAAACTCACCCAGCTCATAGTGGCCACGCCTTTCACAGTTGTCATGGATCCTCCCCTCATAGGCCCATAGAGGACGGTTATACTTATCAAGCGCCGGAAGCTCTTCGAACATCAGGTAATAGAGCAGGGTGCCGACGATATTGATCGGGTTGACAGGACATCCGGGAAGGTTGATGATGTCATCTCTTCCAAGTGCTTCGCTGACACCGACTGCCCCCGTAGGATTGGGCGCAGCTGCAACTACTCCACCATCAAACGCACATGCACCCACTGAGATGATCAATGCAGCATCCTCCGCACACTTTTTCAGAAGTTCAAGTCCTGTTTGACCTTGCGGGCCTATACGTAAAAACTTGCCATCCATTGCTAAAGGGATGGCCCCCTCTACGATGAGTATATACTCTCCTTTTTGATGGGAGATGATATGCTCCAATACGGTTTCACTCTGATCACCCGCACTGCTCATCAGAAGCTCATGGTAGTCCAGTGAGATATACTCAAAGATCAGATCAGCTATGCCCGGATCAGCAGTTTTGATAAAGGCTTCAGAGTTACCGGAACAGTCTGCCAGTTCCAGCCAGATCACCGGTACCCTGTTGAGTGTTTTAACTCCTTTTTTTACCAGTTCCTCAAACTCAGGGTGTAGCTGCATATTTGCTGTCACCATGGAAACCCATTGGTTCATCTCTTTATCCGTGATATCATACGCATCCATAGCAGAGGAGAGGTTATCGGTGTCAAGCTGGTTATGCGGATGGAGTCTGTTGAACTTTTCAATACGTTCTTTAGCGCGCGCTATCTCTTTTTCCTGTTTGATATCTTCAGGGGTTTTTTTCGGCATATTCGGATCGATAAGCTCTTGTGATGCTTCGATTATATTTTTTACCATGTTTTTACAACATCCGCACACACGGCCTGCCTGTGTAAACTCACCCAGCTCTTGAAAATTGGATACTCCGCTCATACGTACGATATCTTCCAGGTCTTTTTGATAGAGATGTTCGCAGCTGCATATCAGCCTTCCTCTTTCTGAAAGGACTCTGTTCTCATAGAGGTAGGAGGCATCTATCGGATTTTGGTCTCGCATAAGGTCTTCAAGGTAACCTACATCCACATTGGAGTTTAGCCCTATAAACCGTACCAGTTTGTCGTCACTGATATAGTACTCATCCAGCCTGTGGTCCTTAGGGGAGGTCATCAGTATCTTTTCAAACGCTTGCTCTTTGGTACGTTCCGGACTACTGACATCTATGAGGTCAAATTCGCCGACTTTTAACATATCTACAGATACTTCTGGGGTAAATCTCTTCTCCTCGCTTCCAAACAGATGAGACAGGGCCACATCCGCTTGGAGTGTACACTCTTTTACATGGCCTGCAATGAAGTTCAGTGACTCCACTTCAGCAGCCTCACCAACCGCATAGATATCCTCATCGCTTGTCTGCATAAAATCATTGGTCAAGATCCCTCTCTTGCATGCCAACGACGCCTTGGCAAAATCGATATTGGGTTGTATCCCCACACCAAAGATAAGATAGGGATCGTTGATCTCAAACTTCTTCGTCTTTAACTGTGTGATATGTCCATCTTTGATGGTTTTATCAATGATCTCATTTTCATAGGAGATATGCAGTTTACCGCTTTTAAGATAGGCTGATTCTATCTCGTTTTGGGCCTCTGCCGAGAGTGATCTGTCATAGAGTCTGTTGGAGCGTACGAGCAGGGTGATATGCGCTGTATCTTCCATAGCATTCAGTGTTTCAAGCAGTTCGAGTGCTATGGGACCAGAACCGACGATGACTACTTCACGGCCTTTGATCCCTTCTTTGATCTTTTTAGCGTCATTGGCACACCTAAAGACGCTGGCATTATCAAGATCTTTGATATCAAAAAGCGTTTTTGGGGTAGATCCTGTCGCGATGATCAGTTTGTCATAGTTGTAGGCGTGGTCGGTTGTGAGTATTTTTTTGGCATCTGTATCAATATTGATCACTTTTTGGTTCAATGTGACTTCTACGGAAGGGTGGAGTTCCAAAGAGATATCTCTTGGAGTCTCTTTGCTGCCCACCAGGCGGCAGAGGTGTATCCTGTCATAGGGTGCACAAGGCTCATTTGAGATGATATGTACGTCCGCTTCCATAGCTCTCTCTTTGATGCGATTGGCTATGTATGCTGCCGATATCCCGCCGCCTATGATCACGATTTGCATACTGGATACTCCATTTGATCTGTTCTTCTTGGATTATAACAGATTCTGCATATTATTTAAAACAATAGATGAATTTTAGATATTACAATCCATAAATCCTCTCTGGTTTCAATAGGTGTGATCAATGATTACTATATTTTAGATCCAAACAGAGGAGTGAAAACCTTGTAAAGTGATATATTTTGCAAGGTTCTATCCGATCCCATTTTCTAGCAATACTTTTTAAGATTGCAGCGAAATTCACGACGAACAGCTGACATGGGATATGCCGGCAATTTCAAAGAACTCTGAGGGCTTTTCTCTATAGTATTTCTCCTCTATCTCTTTGGATTGCTCTGCGTAGGGGTTTGCCATCACTTCCTGCAACTCTTTGATGAGTGTATAGTCTCCATGGGCGGCCTGTTGATAGGCAGGGACAAGAAACCACTCCCGCAACGTGTATTTTGGGTTCGACGCTTTCATTTGCTTAGAAAGCTTTTCACGGGATTCCGGCGAAGTGGCATTGATATCGACCGGGTTGGAATGCTGAATGAGCGCTCTCCATTCTTCCAGCCACTCTGACCATCTTTTTAAGATCTTTTCATTGAATCCGGAGTCACCGTAAAAGCTTTTAGTGAGCACAGAGATATCCTCGGGTACCGTAGAGAGTTCGCGAAAGAAGATCGTATAGTCAACAGAGGTCTCTATCATCAGCGTTACCAGTGCATTGAAGAGTGATGCATTGAAAGTTTTGAGTCCAAGTTTGGAAGCCCACATCTTTATCATTTGCCCCTGCATGACCTGAGGAAATCCCTCTCTTATCTCATCCAACTGATCCAGAGCATCCTCATTCGATGCCAGCAGCGGTTTCAAAGCCAGGCAGAACATATGAAAGTTGCGCTCGGCAGCCTGCGGTTGATTGAGAAATGAGAAGTGCACTCCGCCACCCGTCCACGGCTGATATCTCGGGTCAAACATATCGATAAACCCAAACGGTCCGTAATCGAGGGTAAAACCGCCTGCGGCACAGTTGTCGCTGTTGAAATTTCCCTGACAGTAGCCCACACGGACCCAGTTCGCCACCAGAGAGGTGAGTCGATTTCGAAACTCGCGAGCCAGTAAGAGCACTTTTTCCTGTGTCGGCAAAGACGCATCGATGACGTCACTGTACTCACGATCGATCAGGTGCAGCACGATCTGCTCAAGCTCCTCCATCGCTTTTGGATGCTCATTTTTACGCGCACGACGACCGAAAAGTTCAAGTTGACCCACCCGAAGAAACGAAGGTGCAACCCGTGTGGTGATGGCAACGGCCTCATCGATCATCACTTCAGGGTCTCTTGAGTACGATCGACTTGTGAACCATGGCCGTCTGACCGTCTCTGTTTTTGAGGTGTAGAGAGTCAAAGAGCGTGATGTCGGTACGCCCAGAGCATGCATATGCTCCTGTGCCAAAAACTCACGAATACTTGAACGCAGGACGGCACGACCGTCAGCACCCCGGCAGTAGGGCGTTCTACCGCCTCCTTTGAGCTGCATCTCCCAGCGTTTTCCGTTGATCACTGCTTCAAGGATGGAAATGGCACGGCCATCACCGTATCCGTTACCCGTTTGAAAGGGGCACTGCTCGTAGTACTCCGTTCCGTAGATGGAAAGCGCATATCCTGTCGCCCAACCGACCCTTCGCATCGGCTCCGGCAGTTGCGAGGTATCGCCGGAGAACATTCTGACAAAATCCTCTGATGTTGCCAAAGTGTCGCTAAACCCGAGTTCACGAAAGAAGTTCTCACTGTGCGCGATATACACGGGGTCGTCAATCGGTGTAGGGTTGACGGGGACATAATGCCCGCTGAAGACTTCTCTTGGCGCGTGGTCGACACCGTCTGCTGTTGCTTCGGGATCAGGGTTTAATCTATCCATGAGAGAATAATCCGCCAATGTCGCGAGATCGCAGAGCGTCTCTACTTCTGCAGAGGTTTTATGTGTTGAGTTCATAGATCTTCCTTATTTTAAACGTACACGTATTTGAAGATTGCAACAACTATTTCTCTATCAACCAGCTGCTTATGCGTACTCAAATCTTCATATTTGTTCGCCACTATATCAGATGAAACATAAAACAAGTGCACCAATGGTATAGCGATCCAGCCTATTCAGACACCTTGACCCGTTCTTGATCTTCTGATCGGGAATGCGCCCTGAACAAAGGAGGCTTCGTTCCACTCCTCTGCTTGCAGTGGTGCATTCTGCACATCACTTCCGGTTCCGAAGCTACAAACGACAAACTATTGTCGTTCGCTTAACGCTTCTCATCCTTGGGGTACATACCCTCATTTAAAACTGAAATGGAAATATCATTTCACTAGTAGGCTACATATTAGACATTTCCCAGCCATCTAGCGATGGATTATAACTTTTTTGAGTAATTAGAATGAAGTATGCATTACGCCTCAGAGAGACATAACGAGGGAATGCGATAAAAGAAGGCAATACAGAAGCTATAAAAGAAGAAATAGCTACATATATCGCTCATTTTAGACTTAATTTGGATGATTTTTTACTATTATTCAGATTTCTTGGTCATTTAGAAAAAAAATCTTTATGTTTAGGTAGATTGAGGCTGTGAGAGGTGTGTTCTTTCACACTCTCGGGACGATGGGAACGAGAGAATCTCACAATTTGGGAACCAGTAAAAATGTGCTATAATAATTTACCCTTTTCGGGAATAAAATTAGGAGGTCTTTCTTGTCCAACTTTTTGAACTTCCCAACCTTTTGCCAGAGCTTGGAATTTGGATACTTAGTCTAACTGGGTTAAGAGGGATAAATGCAAAACAGAATGACCTTTTTAAGGATTCTGCCACTTTTAGTCCAAGATATGAGTGGTTTTTCATCTGGATGGATGAGAAGGAATGCAGGACGGTAATGACTAAGGGATGCCCTACGATGGAGTTCGAGGATAACATCTACAAAAGGATGCCGTTCATTCCCGCCTTATAGCAATGTTACAAATTTCCCTCTACCCTTCTAAAATAACTTCTATAACAATTAAAAAAGAGATCATTATTCAAGATGAAGTAAAAACGATGTTTCTCTCGTTCCCGATCTCCTGATCGGGAATGCAGATGCTGCATGATAACGTAAAGGCAGATGTACCAGCTATCGCTGGACTTGAAAAATACTGATAACTCATCTGTCGGTATACACTCCGCATCAGGAGATACGGAGCGAGGGAAAGGTTTCTTATTCTATATTTGAACAACTTGGTCTTTCATTTTTATGAAGCCCTCTGCCTCTAACAATATTGTATTGAAATCCTTTATTGACCATACAGCAATAGAATTCCTTATAACTAACCTTACTATCTAAATTACCACATAAATTTGCTTCATATTTTGTTTGTTCGCTTGAATATCCAACCTTAGTCCAAATTTCAGAAGTGTTTGGCATTGGTGCATCCAAATAATTTAAACTACAACCACTAATTCCAACATATATTATTGGAAAAAATATAAAATAAAAACTGTTTTTCATATTAAAGACCTTGATTATCTCTCGTTCCCGATCTCCTGATCGGGAATGCAGATGCTACATGATAACGTAAAGGCAGATGTACCAGCTATCGCTGGACTTAAAAAACACTGATAACTCATCTGTCGGTATACACTCCGCATCAGGAGATACGGAGTGAGGGAAGGGATTATCAGTTATTGAATATGCTTATGCATCCCACCTACGGAGAGGTGGGACGAGGAAAAAAAAGTGTCTATGAAACGGGGGACATTCCAATAGGTAAAATAGGGTTAAATAGAAGAGCTATACCAAGAAATACATATAGCCATTCATCTTTATTCCGCACCATAATATATAATGCTGATATAAATACGACTAGCCTGAGTAGCATATAATAGCTATAAGGAAGAGGAAACAGCCCCAAGAATAGTAATGCTGCTGGTATATACCAGAATAGTTTATTTCTCATTGTTGAATATCCTGTCTAGTTCTTTTGCATTTATTGTAGAAAAAAAAATGTTACACTTGTGTCACATGACTTAATCTTTATAAAAAGTGCTATCAAAATAAAATTTATTTTAAATGAGTTATTTAAGGTAGATGTTACAGAGATATGACAGCATAAATGCTATAGTATTCAATGATATTTGCAATAGGGAGAATATACTATGGGATTATTTAGTAGCTTATTTGGAAGTAAAAAAGATAATACTAATGAAATATTAGAGGCGTTAAATCTTTTTAGTTCCGCTTCTTTAGGAGTGGGGGTTACTCATAAAATAAATGAAAGTAAAGAAAATGAAATGAAAATGCTTATGTATTTTTTTGGCACAGTAGATAACATTGGACAAAACTTTGACCTAGACGAAGTAAAAACTCTTGATTTATATAAAAAGTTTTTACTAAATATCTTAGATTATTCGCCACATGAAGTTAATACAGTATTACCACAAATAATGGAAAATAGTTCCGAACCAGTCTATCAAGACTGTATGATTACCGGGGGGAATGCGTACAGTGAATGGGTAAATGGATTTCCCTATGCTCCGATGGCCTTATTTAATTTACTGACAGATAATCAAAAATAATTTTAAAATTTTTAGATAAAAAAGGAATAGTATGGGCTTGTTTGATAATATTAGTAATGCATTTAATGGTAATGCTAGAAAAAGATATGATTATACACACAATAGTATGATGTCCATTCTCCAACATAATGATTATTATAAACAATTACTGTACGGTACTCAGTTAGATAGTGAGCAAAAACTTATATGTTTTTTGGTTGTAACAGGTTATTTCAATATTGTCACATATCAATATGAAAGTACATTTCACAACAATTTAGATATACAGGACGCATATGATAAAGCTCATGGTTTAACAAAATTATTTTTTAAAGATAAATTAAATTGGTCAGATAATTATATAAGAAGGGTAATCAAAGAGATACAAGAATTAACTTATCAAAATCCAGCCCAAGCAGAAAATATTATGAATATAGGTTCATCAATAGCTTCAAATTTTGTTATAGATGCGTCGTTAGCTTCAGCAATGGGATATGATGACATATCTAAAGAAAAGGGATATAAGATATTAAATGATTTTTTTATTTTACTTGAGGATGGATATAAATGAAAAAAATACTACTAACGACTGAATATAGCCAATAAATTGCCGCTAGGTAATTTATTGGCTACTATGTTTTGTTATCATCTTTAAAACCAATATGATGGGTAATGTTGTTTCTTATCAATATTTATGTAAAATAGTGCCACAACTACGAGAATAATAGCACCAATCAAAGTTGGTGTCAATAAAAATGTCCACTTTGCACCTACTAAAAACACAATAACAGGATTTGAACCTGCAGGTGGGTGTACAGTTCTTGTCACTATCATAACTGATATTGCAGTAGCAAGTGCCATTCCTAAGCTCCACCATGCATCTCCTATAAAATGGTAAAAAGTAAGACCTATAAAGCTAGATAAAAAATGTCCTAAAATAACATTTCTAGGTTGAGAAAAAGGACTTTTTGGAAATCCGAACAATAGAACACACGAAGCTCCAAAAGAACCTAGAACCAACGGATGCTCTGTTATATTTGTTAATACAGCTACTGAAGAGATAGCGATAAATCCACCTATCCAAGCAAATATAATAGATGATATTGTTGCTTTTGGAGGTAATGCTTGATGTTCACCTTTAAATTTAATAAAATAGTTTATCATTTAATTTCCTTAATTAAATTTCCTTTTAAGTCAAACTTTGGATAAGTGTATATTCCAATCCATGAATGAATCATGCTAGCCCATAGTTCAATACCCTCTAAAGCTTTAGAAATTAAAATTTGCCCCCTTTTTGAATTTGGATCGTATTGTTCAATATAATCAAGTCCCATAATGCTATGATGCTCATCTGCTTCTACATGCACATCAAAATATTCATCACCCACATTTAGACTATGCAATTTAGGAGAAATTGCTTTAAAAAAATCATTTGAGCATCTTTCAATTCCACTATTAAGTCCAACAAGCCATTTTTCTCTATCTTGTTCAATTGCCATTTGATAAGCATAATTAACACAAGCATTGGTTTCTTTCGTAATTATTACATCATTAATTTCCTCATAATCTTTTACTAAACCGTACTTAATCATCCAATCTAAAAGCATTTGAGAGTGATCAGATTCTCCATAAGCATGTTTCGCATAAAATGGCATCATATTGCTTTCTTTTAGTGGAGTTAATGCCAACATTAATCCCATAACCTTTGGAAAAGTATCAGAATGATAATATAGTTGGCATCCAGCTTCTTTAAAATCTTCAGGATTGTCTAAATTCTCAATCCACTCATAAAATGGCATATTTTTAACATAGGTAGAAGCTTTATAAATAGGCTCTACAATCCAATTGTGTTTTTTTTCTAATAACTCTAGTTCTTGATAATTAATTTCTTCGTATAATGACATTTGTTTTCCTTGTTTTTTGTTTTTTGAGCCTTTATTTGGCTAACTTTAGCTATTTGTACCATTTGTTTATGTTTATAATTTTCTTTCTGAAACCTCCTCAAACAACCAAACGATTGTTTGATAAAATAGGCCAAAAAAATTTACTCTAGTAAATGAATCATTTTTTGACCTACTTTTAGGTATCTTTTTTTATCGTTGTAAAGATTCATCATCATGATTGAACCTTGTATTGACTCAACAAATTCTTTTGATAATTCATGCGCTTTATTATCATTGATTTTTTCTTTAAAAATTGTGTATAATGCTTTTTCCCAGTTTGTAAAATAATCTTTTATTTCATCTTTAAATTTGATATCTGTCCACGACACTTCAAGTGCCAAATTCCCCAATAGGCAACCACCTTCACTATGTAAAAAGTAATCATCTGTTTTTTTCACAATCAATTTAATTTTTTCTAAAGTTCTCAAATCATCCCTATAAGCTATGGAAAAAATCTCATTTCTAAAGTATTCATGTATAAATTTTAATGATTCTATACCTATATCATCTTTGCTTTTAAAATGATGATAGATGCTACCTTTAAGCAATCCGCAGGCATCAGCAATATCTGACATTGAAGTATTGTAATATCCTTTTGTTTTGAATAATTTCGCTGATTGTTTTAATATCTCTTCACGAGAAGTTTTCTGTATTGCCATATAGTTCCCCAAACGATTGTTTGGTAAAATCATACATGCTAATACCTTAAATTTAGATTATTGTGATTTTGGATGATAACTATTCATTCAACCAACACTTTGTATTAATTAGCCAGCAATCCAAAGAAAAACCAACAGAAAAAATGTGTGTTTATTGAATAAAAACCCCTTATTTTGAATATTTTACATGAAAAAAGCTCAAAATAGCTAAAACATTTCAAAATAGAGTGTGTATTTTGCGAGGAGATCAGCGATATTTGCACAAAGTGTTTGTTTATTGGGAACATATCTTCATAAAACCACAAAATGTGTATTTGTTAAAAAAATGCAAAATCTCATAAAATGTGCTGTATGGTAGGTTTTATAAGGAAAAGAAGTAGAAGAGAAGAGAGGGAACCCTTCTCCCCTGAGAGGGCAGGGGCTAGAAAACGATCTTTCCTTCGTTCTGCATTCTCATAATGATCTCTTTTGCTTTCTGGTGGCCCTGGTAAGCTGCTTTTCGGCACCACTCGATCGCCTGCTCTTTATCCTCTTCGCACCCCAGGCCAAGGTCATAGAGTGCACCGAGGTTGAATTGCGCAGAGGCATTGCCTGCCATGGCAGCCTTTTTGAAGAGGATAAATGCTTTCTGGTAGTCCTGGAGGACACCGCGCCCCTCTTTATACATCGCTGCAAGGTTGTTGAAGGCATCGATGTTGCCGCGTTTTGCCGCCTCTTCGTACCAGAATGCCGCTTCTGAGAAGTTCTGCTCGCACCCTTCGCCGTTTTCCAGCATCAGCGCTGTATCGAACTGTGCCAGCGGTACTTCCCTCGTGGCTGCTTCAAGGTAGTGTGCAAAGGCTTTTTTGCTGTCCTGGTCTACGCCGAATCCCCTGAAGTGGAGGAACCCCAGGTAGTAGTGTGCCACCGGGTCGTTTTGTGCAGCCATCTCGCTATAGAGTACGAAGGCCTTGTCATAGGCTTTGTTGAGCAGGTGGTTGTAGGCTTCCTGTGCTTTTTGGGTCATTGTCTATTCCTGTAGAGGTTTTAATTGATTGCTTTTACTATACATTGAAAAGTTGAAAGTAAAATTTATTTGCGGTTTATTTTCGATTTTTGTAAATAAGCAGGTAAAAAAGCGTCATCCTTCTTTACAGACAGAAGGACGGAAGTGCAGGATTGGTGGTTTATACCCCAAATCCTGCAAGCTCTGCTGCCACTTTTTCCATTTTTGCTTGAGCATCCTCAAGCGCTTTTCTGTTCTCGGCGATGACCTGCTCAGGTGCATTTGCCACGAACTTCTCGTTGCCAAGCATCCCGCTGAGCTTGTTGATCTCTTTCTCAAGCTTCTCTTTTTGCTTGCTCAGTTTGCCGATGATCGCACTCAGGTCGATCTCATCTGTCGGGATGTAGACCTCAAGGTTGTCACTTACATCGGTCACAGAGTTCTCCACTTTGGCATCGACAAACTCCACATCCTCGACTTTCGCAAGTTTTTCGATGAACGGTTTTGCCGCTTCTCTGTCGATCTCTCTGCCCAGTTTGACATAGGCTTTGGCGATCTTGGAGTTACCCATATCGATGATCACCTTCGCCCTTCTGATCGCAGTGATCGCCTCTTCGATGATCGCAAACATCGCTTCGGCATCTTCATCCGTAGCCACCGCTTTAGGGAAGTTCATCACCATCACCGACTCACCGCTTTCAAGCTCGGTACCTGAAAGCTTGTGGTAGAGGTGCTCAGAGATAAACGGCATGAACGGAGAGACCATTTTCAATGTCTCTTTGAAGATCGCACCCAGTTCGGCGATAGACTCTTTGGACGCTTTGGAGTATTCGATCCCCCAGTCACAGAACTCGTTCCATACAAATCTATAGAGGTTGCTTGCCGCTTCATTGAACTTGTAGGTCTCGAGCGTTTCGCGTACCTCTTCGACCGCTTTTGCCAGACGGCTCTGCATATATCTTCCAAGCGGTGTTTTGATCTCAATATCCTTGAGGTCAGCAAAAGTATCCACATTCATCTGAAGGAAGTTGCTTGCATTGTAGAGCTTGTTGGTGAAGTTCCTGAACTGCTCAAGGTTCTTGGCACCAAGCTTGATATCTCTTCCCTGTACCGCAAGGAATGCCAGGGTAAACCTGATGATATCCGCACTGTGCTCTTCGACCATATCCAGCGGGTCGATGACGTTCCCTTTGGATTTACTCATCTTCGCACCGTGCTCATCTCTTACAAGCGCATGCATATAGATATCTTTGAACGGAAGCTCACCCATGAAGTGCTCACCCATCATCATCATACGTGCCACCCAGAAGAACATAATGTCAAATCCGGTGATCAGCAGTGAGTTGGGGTAGAAGTCGGCAAGGTCCGTGTCGTTGTAGGTGCCTGCCATCTTGCCGTTGTTCCCCCAGCCAAGCGGAGAGAATGCCCAGAGTGCGGAGGAGAACCATGTATCAAGTACATCAGGGTCCTGATGGATATTTTTGCTCGCACAGTGAGGACACGCTTCGGGATGGTCATGCTTGTCCGCCCACTGGTGGCCGCACTCGTCACAGTAGAATACCGGGATCCTGTGCCCCCACCAGAGCTGTCTGGAGATACACCAGTCTCTCAGTTCATCCATCCATGCCCTGTAGGAGTTGAGCCAGTGCTGCGGGTGGAACTGTGCCTCACCGGCATAGGTCTTCTCGATAGAGTTCTTTGCCACTTCGCTTCTGACAAACCACTGTTTTGAGATATAGGGCTCGACGATGTTCTTACATCTGTAGCAGTGGCCGACCTGGTGTACATGCTCCTCTATCTTGACGATATACCCCTCTTTTTCAAGCTTCTCTACGATCGGCTTTCTTGCTTCAAGTCTCTCCATCCCTGCAAACTCGCCGCAGTATTCGTTCAAGATACCTTTCTCATCAAATACCGTGATGAACTCCAGGTCGTGACGCTTTCCGACTTCGTAGTCGTTCTGGTCGTGCGCCGGAGTTACCTTTACGATACCCGTACCAAACTCCCTGTCAACGTGTGCATCAGCGATCACTTTGATCTTCCTGTCCGTCAACGGTATGATCACCTCTTTGCCGATGATATCTGTGTAGCGCTCATCCTCCGGGTGTACCATGATCGCTGTATCCCCGAAGTAGGTTTCGGGTCTTGTCGTAGCGACCGTGATATGCCCGCTGCCGTCAGCAAAGTGGTAGTTCATGTGGTAGAATTTGCCGTTGACCTCTTCGTGTTCTACTTCGATATCCGAGAGTGCACCGTCATGCGTACACCAGTTGATCATATAGTTGTTCTGTACGATCATCCCTTCGTTATAGAGGTGGACAAAAGCCTCTTTAACTGCTTCTTTCAGTCCCTCATCCATCGTAAATCTCTCACGGCTCCATGCCGGGGATACCCCCAGTTTTCTCATCTGGTGGACGATACTGCCGCCGCTTGTCTCTTTTTGCTTCCAGGCGCGTTCAAGAAATGCTTCTCTACCTATCTCTTCCTTAGTGGTACCTTCCGCAAGCAGTTGTTTCTCTACGACATTCTGGGTAGCGATACCCGCATGGTCGGTCCCCGGCTGCCAGAGTGTTTTATATCCGTCCATTCTTTTGTAACGGGTGATGATGTCCTGGAGTGTGAATGTCAGTGCATGACCTATATGCAGACTTCCTGTGACATTTGGAGGCGGCATCATGATGGCAAAGGTTTTTGCCTTACCATCATCATCTGTTTGCTGAATTGCCTGGTTACCATCTATTTCAAAGTATCCGCGCTCTTCCCATATCTTGTAGTACTTGTCTTCAGTGGCCTTGGGATCGTAGCCCTTTTTGTTATTGGTATTTTGGGTAGTTTCACTCATTGTTTTGTCCGTCATTTAGATAATATGCCGCGATTATAGCGTAATGGTGCTTTTGATGTTATTGGATCCCCCCTCATAAGAGAGGGAATGAAGAGGGTTATCTTCTGCTGAATTTTGATTTTAACAAGAGATAGCCGGTGATGCCGGAGAGGAAAGATCCAAGCAGGATCGCCAGTTTATCGGCATAACGGAAAAGATCGGTATCGTTGAAGGCCAAGCTGTCGACAAAGAGACTCATGGTGAATCCGATACCTGTAAGGATGGCTACCCCATAGAGCTGTATCCATGTCGAGCCGGTAGGGCGTGAAGCAAGTCCCAGTTTGATCGCGATCCACGAAAAGCCAAAAACGCCTACTTGTTTTCCTATGAAAAGTCCCATCATGATACCCATAGGGACAGGTCCGACGATCTCTTCAACAGAGATTCCGCGGAGGTCTACGCCGGCATTGACAAAGGCAAAGAGAGGAAGGATGAAGAACGCCACCCAGTAATGCAACCCATGCTCCATATTCTTGAGCATGGAGAAAGTCTGTCCTCTTTCATCTTTGGATGTAAGTGGTATCATAAATGCGAGCGCAACGCCGGCCAATGTGGCATGTACTCCGGATTTCAGCACGGAGACCCACAGTACAATACCTACAACAATATAAAGCGATTGTTTCACAACGTTCAACCGATTGAAGGCAAAGAGCACAGCCAATGCGATGCTCGCAATGACAATTGATGTGGTGGAGAGGTCTGTCGTGTAGAAGAGCGCTATAATGATAATGGCTCCAAGGTCATCGATGATCGCCAGTGCCATCAGAAAGATCTTGAGTGATACAGGCACGCGCGGTCCAAGCAATGAGAGGATCCCCAACGCAAAGGCAATATCGGTAGCGGTGGGTATCGCCCATCCGTTCATTGCAAATTCATCGCCGGCGTTGAAAAGCATAAAAAAGAGTGCCGGGACAACCATTCCCCCTACAGCGGCAATTGCCGGCAGAGTAATTTGCCGGAGAGAGGAGAGATGTCCCTCCATGACTTCTCTTTTAACCTCAAGTCCTATCATGAAGAAGAAGATTGCCATCAGTCCGTCATTGACCCACAGTAAGAGAGGTTTGGCTATCTGAAGCTCTCCGAATCGTATCTCGACGTGGGTATGCAAAAAGCCGCTGTAGTAGTCCGAGAGCGGTCCGTTCTGAAGCAGCAGTGCCGCTATGGTTGTCATAATGAGGATAATCCCCGCTGATGATTCTTTCCTGATAAAATTGAGTAGAGTTTCTTTATACATAGTTTATCATTGTCTCCTTTATTAGATGAAACAATACAGTAAAAGAGATAAAAAGTTATTGACATTTTCATAGAGAATCAACTACAATAGTTAAAACGATTTAGAAGGGCAGTACTATGAAAGAGAAAATCGAAGAGGTGATCCAGCACGTGCAAAAATCCGAGAAAGTCTCCGAAGAGAACAAACCGCTTATCCTGGAGAAGCTGGAAGAGTGGCGAGAAGAAGATGAGGCGATCAATGATATCTCAGTGAGATTTCAGAACTGGTGGATGGAGATGGAGCCGATCTTTGCCGAATTGGGTTGGATATAGAAAGGGTGAACAGCGTGCAGATACTTACGCAGTATACCTATGAGAAGAAGTGGACAAAAACTTCAAAACAGGAGGCGATGAACATCATCGAGAAAGAGATGCCCGAAACCGACGTGGAAGCGACGTGGGAATATATCCTTGCAGAGGTTAAAAAATGCAAAACCGTTACGCTGGGAGATTGCCGCTTTAAAATGGAGGATTAATCTTTTAAAATCCTCTTGATCGCTTCAGAACAGACTGTCAGCCCAAACGCCCCGGTGACAGCGACGCAGGAACCTTTGACCTTGCACTGGTCCTCTTCAGGCGAGTAGACCACGGTAAAGTTTTTGCTGAACTTCGCTTTTTTGAGTTCATTGCGGATCTTGCGTGCCAGGGCATCCCCGTGTGTTTTCCAGATCGTCGCCACTTCGATCTTCGCCGTATCAAAACGTTTTGCCGAACCTACCGACATGATCAGCTTTTTGTAGCATTTTTTGGCGACCTCTATCTTCACTTTGGTCGTATCGGCGGCATCGATCACCAGATCATAGGGATCAAAATCAAAGGCTTCAACCCATGCCATATCCATCTTCTGTATGATCGTGTTGATACCGGGGTAGAGCTCTGCCAGGCGCTTGGTTTTGAGCATACCGACCGCTTCGGAGCCGATCTGCCTGTTCTGGTTGGTCTCGTCGTAGCGGTCATAATCGAGGATCGTGATATCCTTCACGCCCGAACGGTAGAGGCAGTCGAGTGCATAGGAACCGACCCCTCCGACCCCAAGGATAAGTACTTTGGCATTTTGAAGCTTCTCAAATCCCTCTTCTCCGAACAGCATACGGCAACGCTCATATCTCACAGCCACGCCTCCAGTGCCGCGATATCATCATGGCTTGTCATATCCAGATGTACAGGGGTAATGGAGATGAAGTTCTGTCTGATCGCTTCAAAATCGGTGATATGTCCCTCTGTGAGATGCCAGTCAAGCCGCGGAAGCCCGATCCAGTAGTACTCATGTCCCCGCGGGTTCCAGTGTACATGCGCATCGTTGCCGTAGGCACGTTTGCCCGCCCGGGTTACTTTAAAGCCCTGACACGCTTCCGCTTTGATCGGAGGGATATTGACATTGAGAAACTTGCGCTCAGGCAGAGGAAACGCTCCTTCAAAGATGCGCTTAACCAAAGTCGCTATGCTCTGCTGGGCAAGATCGTACCCCATATCATCGATATTCTGGCACTTGTCGATACAGACCTGCGAAATGGCGATAGCAGGGATACCCTGCAGCACCGCTTCCATCGCAGCGGATGCCGTACCCGAGTAGGTGATATCTTCACCCATGTTCGACCCTTTGTTGATCCCCGAAATCACCAGATCGGGTTTGTAGTCCTCATCAAAAAGTTTGTTGAGAGAGAGAAAGACGCAGTCAGTCGGCGTACCGTCATCCAGCTTGAAAAAGTCATCATCAAGTTCGATGAAACGCAAAGGCCGCGTGAGGGTAAGTGAGTGTCCGCAGGCGGACTTCTCCATCGTAGGTGCTACCACTGTTACCCGCGCGAGCGGCTTGAGCGCCTCTACAAGTGCATGCAGTCCTTTGGATTCAAAACCATCATCGTTGGTAACCAGTATATGTCTCATCCGCACCTCTTTAAAAAATCTTTTTGGTATAATACCCTTAAATTATAATAAAACATTGATAAAACAAACACGAGTGCTGTGAAGCGTCCATCGAAAGCAGGGTGTGCGAAAAGCGTTTTACTCGGATACAAATTAAACCAAAGGAAAAACTGTGCAAAAAGAGCCTATGTTGGAAATAACCTATAAAAAACTTTCACAAGAACTTGAGTATCTCAAGAATGTTGAAAGAGCAATCATTGCAAGGGTGATCGATGAAGCGAGAGAACTGGGTGACCTAAAGGAGAATGCAGAGTACCATGCGGCAAAAGAGAAACAGGGGATGATGGAGGCACGTATCACCGAATTGCAGGATGTGGTTGGGCGTGCACAGGTTGTTGATCCCTCTAAGCTTGCCCATCAGAGAGTCAGCTTCGGATCCACAGTGGTACTCACAGACCATGAGACGGATAAAGAGGTAAAGTACACGATCGTCGGTGCCTATGAATCCAATCCGGCTAAAAATCTTATCTCCATACAGTCGCCGATGGCACGCGCAATGATCGGTAAAGAAGAGGGAGAAGAGATCGAATTAGCGCTTCCGAGCGGGGATAAAGTATATGATATCGAAGAGATACGCTACGAAGAGATCGACCTCTAGGTAGTAGATAGGAAATAGCAGGGAGCAGGTTTTGGTATGCATTGCTTGCAATGCTATGATAAATAGAGGGTTTGTTTACCAACCAATATGAAGGAAAATAGATGATAAATGTAGGTGTAGTAGGTGCGAGCGGTTATACTGGACTTGAACTGGTGAAGATGCTGGTGACGCATCCCCATTTTCAGTTAAGTTATCTTGCCACTACAACGGGTGACACCATGATCGAAAGACTGCATCCGTCACTTGAAGGTGTCGTATCACTCAATGTGGAGAAGGCATCAGTAGAAGGTGTAGTTGAACATTGTGACCTGGTATTTCTGGCATTGCCCCATAAAGCTTCCATGGGATTTGCCAAAGAGGTGTTGGCTAAGGGTGTAAAGGTGGTTGATCTTTCGGCAGACTATCGTCTTGAGCTGGATACCTACGAAGCAAACTACTGTGAGCATGAAGATAAGGAACATTTGGAGAGTTCGGTCTATGCACTGATCGAGTACTACCGTGAAGCGTTGAAGTCTACCAACCTTGCGGCGGGACCGGGATGTTACCCGACAGCGACACTGCTGGGGATCCTGCCGTTCATTCCCTACCTGGATACTAACGTACCGCTTTTTGTCGATGCAAAGTCCGGTGTCAGCGGTGCGGGGAAGAAGCTCAGTGAAACAACGCACTTTGTAACGGTCAATGACAATATCTTTGCCTACAACCCTCTGAAACACCGTCACGCACCGGAGATCGCTGAGAAGATAGAGAAGGTACACGGAGTGAAGATGCAGGTCAATTTTGTGCCCCATCTTATCCCCGCGACTCGCGGTGAACTAATATCATGCTATGCGGTGCTCAAAGAGGATATCGATCCGCTTGCGGTGCTGAGAGAACACTACAAGAACGATCCCTTTATCCGTATCCGGGAGAATCCTGTAGATGTAAAGAGTACGGCCGGCACGCACTTCTGTGATATCTATGCACAGAAAAACGGCAATGCGCTCTTTGTGAACTCTGCGATAGACAACCTTCTGCGTGGCGCAAGTTCTCAGGCACTTGCCGCAGCAAACCTGATGTGCGGTTTCCCTGAAGGGATGGGGATTCCGACGATCGCTTATATGCCGTAACTAGGTAGTAGATAGTAAGTAGCAGGTAGCAGGTTTGGTTTGCATTGCAGAGCAATGCTTCCTTTTAAAAAAAGTAGAGAGAAATGTCTGAAAAGGTTTAAGTGTGGGAAATAGAGAGATAAAAGAAAATGCCATCTTTATCGCCGATTCCCACTATCCCCACCACGGGGATGCATTTTACAAACTTCTTCAAAAAATCGCTGCAAAAGAGATCCAAACCTCTCAAATCTTTTTGATGGGGGATAACTTCGATCTTTTGTTTGGTTTCAACGACTATATCCAAATATTCTCAAAAGAAGCAATAGAACTACTGCAGAGACTCTCCAAAGAGATAGAGTTCATCTATCTTGAGGGCAACCATGACTTCTGCCTAGCAGAGATTTTCCCCGACATGAAGGTTTACAGCAGAGAAGAACAACCTATTTGCTGTGAACTGAACGGACAAAAGGTCGCGCTCTCTCATGGTGACAGATATGTGACGGGATTTGGGTATGATCTCTACTGCAAAGTGCTTCGCAACAAGACCACACTTACCCTCTTGAAACCCTTGGAAAAGCTTATTATCAACCATCGCATGGGTAAACTTTCCGGGAAAGAGATCTGTTTTAATTTTATCGGTTTTGAGAAACGGGTTGCACAGATACTAAAATATTATCAAGATGCAGACCTTGTGATAGAGGGCCACTTTCACCAGGCTAAAACGATCGGAAAGTACATCTCTCTCCCCTCTCTGGCATGCCAGGGAGAGATCGGCGTGATAGAAGAGGGTAAGATAGTCTTCAAAAGACTCTGATGGTCTATCTCACACTTTTTTTTGTCGCTTTTGTTTCAGCTACGCTCGTGCCTATGGGGAGCGAAGCGTTACTGATTTATGCTATTTCCGAAGGCTATGTTGTATGGTTGCTCTGGCTGGTTGCTTCCGTGGGAAATACATTGGGGTCTATGGTTAACTACTGGCTGGGACTTAAAGGCGAAGCTTATCTGGAAAATAGAGGCTATCTGAGTAGAGAAAAGATGTCAAGAGCGAGTAGGACGTTCGGCAGATACGGCGGTTGGACACTGCTGCTTTCATGGATGCCGATCATCGGAGATCCGTTGACATTTATAGCCGGGGTTTTGAGATACGAGTTTAAGTGGTTTGTCGTGATCGTAGCGGCAGCCAAGGCCGCACGTTACGCTGTCATCGTTTTGATGGTTACGCTTTGACCTTGGAGTCTTCGATCTTTTTGGCAAGCAGTTTGTCTGTATAGAAAGAGCCAAACGGAATGAGTGAAAGAAGTGAGTAGAGTGCTGTCTCTTTCATGGTAAAGCCGGCCTCTTTTTTCGCCTCGATGATCTGGTAGATAAATACAAAAACAAGCAGACCGTGTGCCATCCCCGCGATCTTGGTAGCGATGGGGTATCCAAAGCTGTATTTGAGCGGCATAGCGATAAAGATCAAGAGGATAAACGAGAGCCCCTCGATCTTGTTGACGAGTTTAAACTTCATTAATTCGGACATTAATACTCCTAAAATATTTTGGAACAGTATAGCAGGAGAAGTTTAATGAATTATTATAAAAGTAATAAGTTTTGTATTATCCGATCAGCTCACTGCAGAGATCAAACCTATTGTGCGTCATCAGGTGGACTTTCCCGTGCAGTGCCATCATCTCGTCAAAGATGCGTTTGGAGAGGGCGAATCCCACCTCTTTTTCTTTTTCTTCACCATCCATTGCCGCGAGGTTCATCTCGTCGATGATCGCTTTGGGTACTGAGATACCCGGTACTTTGTCATCGATGAAGTTGGCAGTACGTGCTGCTACAATAGGGAACTGCCCAAGGACGAGTTGTGCCTCTTTTGCCGTATCCCGGATACTGATCTCTTTTGCCTCTTCAAAGATCTCCAGGAGTTCTTTGGCATTTTCAAGATCATAGACAGGCTGCGTGATGATCGCTCTTGCTCCGTAGTTGAGTTTTTTGATGATACGCTTCTGCAGTTTTTTCATATCTTTGGCATAAGCATTGGCGACGGCGAATGGATAGATCGGTTTGGGTGCGGGGTTGAGCGGCTTGTTGGAGTAGTCCACGCCTTTGTTCAGGTGATAGATGATGCTGAGAAGCAGGGTGGAGTCACGCTCCACAACCCCTTTCACTTCAGGCTGGTCCGAAAGCTTTGCCGGGTCACCGGTGAGCGCAAGGATACATCTCAGATCAAAATCATTGGCACCAAGCAGTGTCGACTGCAGCGAGAGCTTGTTCTTGTCCCTCATGCTCATCGTAGCGATCACCGGTTTACCGAAGGTCTGTTGCAGTTTGATCGCGGAGAGCACGCCCGACATTTTGAGTTTTGCAAGCGGGTTATCCGTACACGAAAAACCCGATACTTTATCAGCAAGGTTGCTTGCCTTGATCATTTCGATAACAGGATCGAGTGATGCACCGTGCGGAGGGTTGACCTCTACAGTGATAAACGGTTTTTCATGACATAAGTTGTTACAGAAAGCTTCAAACATCTAAAATGGGCCTTTTACTGGGTATTTTGGGTTAATTGGCTATAATTCTATCCAAAATATACATAGAGGGTAATTATGTCCAAACTGGCAGTATTTGACTTTGATTCGACATTGATGGATGGCGAGACCATCGACTTTTTGGCAGCACCTCTGGGTCTAGAAGAGCAGGTAGCGGGGATCACTGAACGTGCGATGGCCGGAGAGCTGGATTTCTATAAGTCACTCAGGGCAAGGGTGGCACTGTTGGAAGGGCTGGAAGAGGAGAAGGTCAATGCCATCTGCAGCAATCTTCCTATGATGCCGGGTGCTGCTGAAGTGGTAGCCGGACTAAAAGAACGCGGCTACACGGTGGTCTGTTTCTCGGGCGGTTTTAGAAACGCGACCAAGCCTGCGTGCGAAAGATTGGGGATCAATGCAGACTTTTCCAATTTTCTTCATGTGGAGAACGGGATGTTGACCGGAGAAGTCGGAGGAGAGATGATGTACTCCAACGCAAAGGGCGATATGATCGTCCGTATGCAGGGGCTGCTTGGTGTAGGGCGCGAGGATACTTTGGTCGTGGGTGATGGGGCCAATGACCTGAGTATGTTCGCCCATGCTGACACAAGGGTGGCATTTTGTGCGAAGCCGGTGCTTAAAGAGGCGGCGACACACTGTGTGGATATCAAAGATCTCAGAGAGATCCTGAAAGTAGTAGACGCAGACTAATGCAACAGAACAGCTGCAGCATCAAAGGGATCATCAAAGAGTTGCTGCAGCACAAAAAAACACTCATTCTGGGCAATATTATAGCCCTATTGTCGACACTTCTTATCGTGATGATCCCGCTTTTTATCCCGATCCTTGTTGACGAACTTTTGTTAAACAAGCCTCATGGGTATATCACCTGGATAGAGGTCAATCTCTGGCAGAGTGATATCAAGGGGTATGTGTTCGCGACCTTGATAGTGATACTCCTGCTCCGTCTGTTCAGTGTGCTTCTGGGGATCTGGCAGGCAAAGATCTTTGTGACGATCTCAAAAGAGATGACCTATAAAATGAGGCAGGCGCTGCTCAGGCATCTCAGGCATGTCTCGCTCAAAGAGTATGAAATGATGCGGGTGGGAGCCGTTACTTCCAAGCTGGTGACAGATGTTGAGACGATAGACGGCTTTATCAGTACGACGATCTCCAAGCTTATCATCGCTTCGTTTACATTGATCTTCTCTGCCGTTGTTTTGCTTTGGATACACTGGCAGCTGGCGCTTTTTATCCTTATCACCAACCCGCTGGTAGTCTTTTTTACCGCTAAACTCTCAAGAAATATCGGCAAACTGAAAAAAGAGGAGAACAGAGCGGTCGGCGTGTTTCAGGACGCACTGACCGAGACTCTGGAACTTTTCCACCAGATACGTGCCGCCAACAAAGAGGCGTACTTCTTCAAGAAGAGCGAAATGAAAGCAAAAGAGCTCAAAGAGCATGCCACTGCCTATGGCTACAGGAGTGATGCTGCGATCAAGTTCTCCTATCTGGTATTCCTGGGCGGTTATGAGATCTTCAGGGCAGTAAGTATACTTGCAGTGGCATACTCCGATCTTTCTGTAGGATTGATGCTTGCGATCTTCTCTTACCTTTGGGTCATGGTGGCTCCAACACAGGATATCATCAACTTCCAGTATGTACTCGCAACTGCCAATGCTGCCTGCGAACGCATCAATAGTCTCTTCTCGCTTGGCCAGGAGCGGGTCATAGAAGAAAAAGCAAACCCGTTTGAAGGGTGCAAGACACTGGGCATCGAGGTCAGGAACCTCTCTTTCAGCTACCAGAAGGAGAAACCTGTATTAAAAAATATAAATATGCAGATTCCGGCAGGCAGTAAAGTTGCATTGGTAGGTGCCAGCGGTTCAGGCAAAACGACTCTGGCAAATATTCTTGTAGGCTTCTATCCTTTTGAAGAGGGGGAGATCATCTATGGTGATATTCCACACACGGGATTGAAACTTTCAACAATCCGTGAAAATATCCACCTGATATTGCAACATCCTAAACTCTTTAATGATACAATGCGCTTTAATTTGACACTGGGCAAGAGCTACAGTGACGAAGAGATCAAGAAAGCACTGCACATTGCACAACTTGACACAGTGTTGGCCGGTCTTGAAAACGGGCTGGAGACACTGGTAGGGAAAGACGGCATCAAACTCTCCGGTGGACAGAGACAGAGGGTGGCCATCGCGCGTATGATACTGAGTGATCCACGAGTGGTGATCTTCGATGAATCTACATCAGCACTGGATGTACATACCGAGGAGAGACTCTTTTCAGCACTGCATGAGTTCCTCCGGGAAAAGACAGTGATCACGATCGCGCACAGGCTGAGTACGATCAAGAGTGCAGGGTACATCTACGTACTCGAAGATGGCAGCGTGGTTGACAGCGGTACTCCCAAAGAGCTGTTGGCCAAAGACGAGAGCTATTTCAGCTCGATGATATAAGGAACGGTTTTTGGATATTATTCAGGCGATCATCATAGGAATTATCGAGGGTTTTACGGAGTTTTTACCTATCTCTTCGACGGGGCACATGATCGTGGCCAGTAAGTTTCTGGGAGTCTCCCAGGATCATCTGACCAAAGCCTATGAAGTGATCATCCAGTTTGCGGCGATCATGGCGGTTCTACTCTTGTATAAAGAGAAGATCTCCTTCAAAAAAATCTCTCTTTGGCAAAAACTTTTTGTCGCTTTCCTCCCTTTGGCTGTTATTGGCT
>JAQVHV010000059.1 GCA_028696055.1 Sulfurovum sp. | reverse complement strand
GTACCATAGCAACTTTGCAATAGAGTACACAAATTTTTTGTTATAATTCCGCTATGAAAAAATTAACATTGACACTCTCTATAGCCTTTTTGTTTTTATCTGGATGTACCCAAGTGGTCACTGCACCTATCTATGTCGCTGGCGCAGTTGTTTCTACTTCAATCGATGTAGCAGGTGCTACTGTAAATGCTGTTACGGATGATGACGAAGAAAAAAAGGAAGATTAAGCCAATCATTTGTTCCGTATTTTTCCTGCCATAGCAGATAGAAATAAACAACTTACTCTTTTTTATCGAGATCACACTTCAGAGAGATAGTAGCTTATCTCTTAGCTTTACTGAAATCATAGTATTACGCACCGCCCCCGCCAGTATCAGCTGCCAATTCATCATGAGGATGGTACCCGATATCACTCTCCTGGTGTACTTTTTTTGCTTCCTGCAAAGCAGCAATAAGTTCATCAATTTTACTCACAGGAATATGAACCGTCCAATCGGGATCTTTATTATCTTCAAGTGACACACCAATGCTAGTGACAGTGGTACTGAATTCACCATAGGGTTCAGTGATATTCACGACCGTGATCCTCCCCTCGTCGCTCTGTGGGAGTTTAATCGTTTTGATAGGAGTTGTTGTTTTTGACATAATACATTCCTTTTTTATTTTACTTCATAAAAGAAGACTATTTTTATTTTATATAAAAACTTATATAATGTCAAATATGTAGAAGAGCGGATTTTTCCCGGTTTTTTGTTCCGAGCCCATTTGGGGGAAGTATATTCGTGATAGGGTTTCAAATAAGCAGAGTGGGAGAATCCCACGAACTACACATCCCCACGTCAAACGCGAGAATGAAAAGAGTAATGGCTTCTATGCCCCTTTGGCATTTCTGAACTCTGAGATCTCGCTCTCCACCATGCCGTCGATCATGCGTACATAGAGATCCGTGATAAGGTTTGGCGAAAGATCAAGTTCAATGGCCTGCGACCGTACCCTGGAGATCACATCATTGATCCTCTCTTCCGCTTTGATCTCATCGATTGATGTTTTAAAGTGGGCGATCTGTCTGATATAATTGTTTCGCTGAGCGATCAGTTTTACGATCTCCTCATCAAGCTGATCAATCGCGTCTCTCGCCTCTTCAAGCGTTGTACATTTTTTTGTTTCCATAAAACTATCCTACATGAAATTATAGTCATTTATTATAGCTAAATAGTCACTATAAAAATAGTCTTTCATGTGTTCAATGATTTTTTCGTTAAGGATTACCCGGATCGTAATACAAATGGATATAAAAGAGGAACAACCTCCACAATCGTGGAGGTCATGATAGTGAATGATGTTTTGGAAGGATTACTCTACTTCAGCATCTATGACATCGTACTATTCATAGGACACAACCGAGGCAAAGCCCCGTTTGTTACGCTGCCACTTCGGCCTCTTCAGCAGAGTGCTCGGCGACTGGTCGCCTGTTTTTGATCTTTCGTCTTACTCTACTTCAGCATCTATGACGTCGTCATCGTCAGCTTTTTTTGCACCGGAAGTACCTGCTCCGCCCTGTTCTTTGGCATACATTGCTTCAGCAAGCTTGTGGCTCTTTTCTGTCAATGCTTTGACTTTCTCTTCGATCTGCTCTTTTGTCGCATTGTCATCTTTAAGAACTGTTTCAAGCTCAGCGATCGCTGCTTCAATATTCGCTTTTTCAGATGCATCGAAGTTCTCACCAAGGTCAGCCAGTGACTTCTTCGTCTGGTGTACCAGCGCATCTGCCTGGTTTCTCGTTTCAACCAGAGCTTTTCTCTTCTCATCTTCAGCTTTGTGCGCTTCCGCATCCTGGACCATTTTTTCGATCTCTTCATCACTCAGCCCTGACGAACCTGTGATCTTGATATCCTGTGACTTGCCTGTACCTTTATCAGATGCCGTTACAGTCAGAATACCGTTCGCATCGATATCGAATGTTACCTCGATCTGAGGTACTCCTCTCGGTGCTGCCGGAATATCTCTAAGCTCAAACATACCAAGAGACTTGTTGTCCTTGGCAAACTCACGCTCACCTTGAAGTACATGGATACTTACCGCCGGTTGATTATCCTCCGCTGTAGAGAAAACCTGAGATTTCTTCGCCGGGATCGTTGTACCTTTTTCGATGACTTTGGTCGTTACCCCGCCAAGTGTCTCGATACCGAGGCTGAGCGGTGTAACATCAAGAAGAAGTACGTCTTTCACATCACCTGCAAGTACCCCGCCCTGGATCGCTGCACCGATCGCAACTACCTCATCCGGGTTTACGGACTTGTTGAGATCTTTGCCGAAGAATTTTTTCATCTCTTCTTGTACAAGCGGTACTCTTGTGGAACCACCGACCATGACGATCTCATTGATATCCGTTTTACCAAGGTCTGCATCTTTCAGTACATTTTCGACTGTCTTGATCGTACTTCCTACAAGATCAGAGATGAGTGATTCGAACTTTGCTCTTGTGATCTTGATGACCAGGTGTTTCGGTCCAGTCGCATCTGCTGTAATGAACGGAAGGTTGATCTCAGTCTCGGTTGAAGATGAAAGCTCTTTTTTTGCAGTCTCTGCTGCATCTTTTACCCTTTGCAGTGCCATCACATCAGACTTGATGTCAATACCTGTATCATTCTTGAACTCATTTGCTACATAGTCAATGATCCTGTTATCAAAGTCATCACCACCGAGGAACGCATCCCCGCCTGTAGCCAATACTTCAACAACACCATCACCCGTTTCAAGTGCAGTGACATCGAACGTACCGCCACCAAGGTCGTAAACTACGATCTGCTCGGCATTTTTTTTGTCCAAACCGTAAGCAAGCGCTGCTGCTGTCGGCTCGTTGATGATACGAAGTACGTTAAGTCCTGCGATCGTACCGGCTTCTTTTGTCGCTTTTCTCTGTGCATCGTTGAAGTATGCCGGTACCGTAATCACCGCATCGGTTACCGTCTCACCCAAATAACTCTCCGCATCTTCCTTGAGTTTCATCAATACTTTTGCAGAGATCTCCTGAGGCGTATATGTCTTACCTGCTACTTCGATCGCACACGCACCGTTTCTGTCAATGATGTGGTAGGGAAGTTTGCTTTGTGCCTCTTTTGCTTTCTCTTCGCTCATCATCAGACCCATGATTCTTTTGATCGAATAGATCGTTTTCTCCGGGTTTGTCACCGCCTGTCTTTTCGCAGATTCACCGACAAGAACTTCACCCTTCTCAGTAAATGCTACGATAGAAGGTGTGGTATTTTTACCCTCTTTGTTTGCGATGATCTTTGCTTCGCCATTTTCATACACTGCCATTGCAGAGTTGGTTGTACCTAAGTCAATTCCTAATACTTTACCCATTTTCTCTTCCTTTTTATACTAATTTTAACCAGAACCAAGTCCCGTTTCACGCGCTCTCCTGCGACTCAGCATTTAGTGCTTCGCTTGCACGGCATTTTAATGCTTGTCAGCAGACGACGCTTATGCGACTAGTCACATTCTTTGGCTTTGCCAAAACTACTATGAGTTCAAGCTTTTCTTAGAAAAGCCAACCTCAATTCCTACTTACCGCTTCTTACCTGCTGTCTATTTAGCGGTGCTTACCATAGCCGGTCTGAGCACTCTATCCTTGATCGTATAGCCTTTTTGCATGACTTGTATGATCTGCCCGGATGCATGTTCATCACTCTCTACCTGCATAATCACCTGGTGCACTTCAGGGTCAAACTCACCTTCACATGCGATCTCTTTGATATGGTTCTTCTCCAAGATCTTTTTGAGTTGTTCATAGGTGAGGTTCACCCCTTCAAGCATCTGCACATAAGCATCAGAGTCGTTCTCTTCATTGCTGTTCATCGCAGCAAGAGCATTCTCAAAAGAGTCCATCACCGAAAGGATATCTTTTGCAAAACTCTCGTTTGCATAGGATACGGCATTGTTCTTATCTTTCTCCAAACGCTTTTTAGAGTTTTCAAAGTCCGCGTGCGCACGAAGATACTTGTCTTTCCATGCTTCAGCTTCTGCCTGGGCAGCCTCAAGAGGATCAACCGATCCCGTTTCACTTTCTTCTGCAGCTGAAGTTTCAGGATTTATCGTCTCTTCTGCCTGCTGATCTTCAAGAGTCTCTTTCTCTTCTTGAGCCATAGACAACCTCCTGTTTTTTCATTCATTAGTACATCATTCATCTGATGCTTAAAAGGATTATACAACATTGAGTCATATTTTGTCAAGTATAATATGAGTCAAACTGACTAAACTAAAGCGTGAGTCTTTTTTACTAACTTTAAAGCTGATAGAGTTATAGTATATCAAACAATATAAAGCCTAAACTATAAGTATAGTATTTGATCAATAATGAAAATTAAACGATTTATAAATGTGGTAAGTTGAAGTTAACCATCTCAAAAGAGATGGTTGTAAATTTGTAGCGGGAATGCTTAGTTTCTGATACCAAGCTCAGCTTTAATCGCTGTCCATCTAGTAAGATCTGTATTCTTAAGATATCTCATAAGTCTTCTTCTCTGTCCTACCAGTTTAAGTAGACCAAGTCTTGAAGAGTGATCTTTCTTGTATGTTTTAAGGTGTTCCGTTAGATAGTTGATTCTCTCTGTAAGAAGAGCTACCTGTACTTCTGTAGAACCCGTATCGTTTTCGCTTCTAGCGTATTTTGCAATAATCTCTGCTTTTTTCGCCTGATCCAAAGCCATGATTGACCTCCTGATTGGTATTTAATTCTTCTCAAAATATTATTTGGGAAGTGGAATAATAGCATTTCAAGCTTATTTTGCACTTAGAGGAATCGTACGGATATACAAGGAATATAAAATGATTCGTTTTTCTAATCTATTTTAGAGTAATATACTCTTAATTATATTAAAAAGGTTTACTTTTATGTTACTAACACGAGCAACAGAGTATGCGCTGCTCTCACTGGATACGATCAGAAGATCCGAAAAACCCATTGGCGCTGAACAGCTTGCCAATGAACTTTGTATCCCCAAAAGCTTTCTTGCAAAAATCCTTCAAAATCTGGCCAGAGCCGAGATCCTTGAATCAAAAAAGGGAGCTCAGGGCGGATTTATCCTGATGAGAGATGTGGATGAGATTTCTGTAAGAGAGATCATCCTCGCAGCAGAAGGAAAAGCTCCGGCTGTATTTGATTGTACCCAGTATGCAGCCACTTGTCCCAACGGAAGCATAGGCACCTGTTCTATTTCTCCGTTTCTCGCAACTTTTCAGAACAAAGTGGATGACTTTCTTGAAGGATTAATGCTCGGGGATATTATCTGATGAAGCAGCAACATATCTATCATCTCTCACATATCGATCTTGACGGTTATGGTTGTCAGTATCTTACAAAACAGTGTTTTGACAACATCGACTGCTTCAATGCCAACTACGGCCCGGAAGTGACAGCACGGCTGGAAGAGATCGCCAAAAAGATCGAACAGGACATCTTCCTCCATGGGGAGGCCAAAGAGCGTCTGATTCTTATCACCGATCTTAACCTCACCGCAAAAGAGGGAAGCTGGATCGAAAAAGAAGCGATACGCATCGGGGCGAAACTCCAACTCCTTGACCATCATGCTACCGGAGCTGGCGCAGCAGAGCGTTTTGCATGGTATCTGCTCGATACAGGCAGGAGTGCGACTATGATCACCTACCACTGGCTGCAGCAACATTATGGGTTTGATAGCGAAGACAGACTTGCTTCCATTGTCCAGGCTATCAATGCTATTGATATCTGGATTAACAAAGATCCGCTCTTTGAGTACGGGAAAGTGATGCTAGGTATGATCTCCGGGGCAAAAGAGATCAACCGTATCCTGTTTCCCACGGAGGATAGAGATTTCAAACTCTCCATGATCCAGGCAGCGAAAGAGATGATCCATGAAGCGGATGCACCGATCAAGCTTGATGATGCGCTCCACCAGATCAAAAAAAACTTTTTTATCAAAGATAAGAACAATACAAAGGACAACCTTGTGGCTGCCTATGTCACTGGCCTTCTAACTGTCGAAAGAGATCGTCTGACGATCACTTACAAAAATGCGAAAGGGATATTGGGCTACAACATCGGAAGTGCTTCGGTCATCGGTAATGCCTGCATGGTAGAGAACGAAGAGTATGATTTCTATATGGATGTCAATTTCAGGGGAAACTTCTCTCTTCGAAGCAACAATAAACTGGATGTCTCCAAGATGGCTGCTGTGATAGGAAACGGAGGAGGACATCCCAACGCCGCAGGAGGAAAGATCGAAGGGTACAAAGACTCCTTTGTCTATGCGGATGTACGCGAATTCATACAGAACTACATCAATGAAAAGATTCAGACAGTGATAGAGTAGTCAGGTCCTTACTCTCGCTTCCAGGGCCCTTGAGAGCGAGAGCACATCGATATTCTCAAGCTCTACACCTGTAGGCACACCTTGCGCGATTTTTGTAAATACTATCTCTTTGCCCTGAAGCTTCTCTTCGATATAGAGTATCATCGTATCGGTTGCAATGCTCGGAGGAAACGCAAAAATGATCTCCTCTACCCCCTCAACAGCATAGAACAGATGTGCTTCATCCATATCGCTGATCTCAGAGACCACATAATAGATACCGTTAAACTGTCCACTCTCTTCAATCGTCAAAATATCTTTCGCTGATTGCACGATACAGAGTTTGCTGGTATCACGGTAGGGATCGGAGCAGATCGTACAGAGTTCATCTTCGCTCATGTTGTGACACTTGCGGCATTTTTTTATTGTATTGACTCCCGTCTCCAGTGCATGTGCCAGCTTCATTGCCCCGAACCCATCCTCCATTACTGCATGGTAAGCAAGACGTATGGCGGTTTTTTTTCCGATAGAAGGCAGTGACTGAAATGCAGAAACAAGATTTTCAAAAGCTTCAATCTTATAGTGTTTAATTCCCAATCCCTTCATCCTGAATTTCTAATTTCTAATTTCTAATTTTTTTCGTAATCCACAACTTTGGAATACTCGGTGACACACCTGATGAACTCTACTACTTTGAGATGCTCCGGATGCACGGCATACTCCTGCAGTCCCTCCTTATCTGCAAACGTCGTCACGATACTGAGATCCATCGCACGTTCCTCTTCAGCAATATTAAGTCCAACCTCCATACTCAGAAGTGTTGGCACGCTTCCCATTAGGTTCTCCAGCATCTCTTTCGCTTTTTCGAGATTGGCCGTTTTATGCACTTCCTGAAATTTGAACATGACGATATGCACTACCATAGTTGACCTTCAGTTTATTTTTTGTGATTATAACCAAATTATGGTAGAATTCGCCAAAATCTATATGGCCCTATGGAGTAAACTATATGACAGAAATTGATTATTACGAAATACTAGAGGTGACTAGGGAGTGCAGTGGTGCCGAACTGAAAAAATCTTACCGCAAACTTGCGATGAAGTATCACCCCGATCGTAATCCCGATGACAAAGAGGCAGAGGAAAAATTTAAACAGATCAATGAAGCCTATCAAGTGTTGAGTGAGGATGAAAAACGATCGATCTATGACCGCTACGGCAAAGCCGGACTTGAAGGCCAGGGAATGGGCGGCGGCTTCGGCAGTGCGAGCATGGACGACATCATGGATATCTTTAACTCCATGTTCGGTGGGAGTAGCGGTTTCGGAGGTTTTGGCCAGGCCAGACGAGATCCGGGCCAGAAATATGCACTTGACTTTGAGATAGAACTGCCCCTGAAGTTCAATGAAGCCGTATTCGGCTGCGAAAAACAGATCGATATCACCTACAAAGTACCCTGTGAAGTGTGTGATGGAACCGGAGCAAAAGATGGGAAATTGGAAACCTGTGACTACTGCGGCGGCCATGGCCAGGTAGTGATGCGCCAAGGGCGTATGCAGTTTGCGCAAACCTGCCCAAAATGCCACGGAGAGGGGAGAAAGATTGCAGAGAAGTGTCCAAGCTGTAACGGCAGAGGATACACAACAAAAGAGGAGACTATCACCATCAATATTCCTGCCGGTGTCGACTCAGGCAACCGCCTCAGGGCTCAGGGATATGGCAACCTTGGCAAAAACGGGAGACGCGGAGATCTCTATCTCACATTTATCGTAGAAGAGGATGAAAACTTCATACGTAACGGCAACGATATCTATATCGAGGTTCCGGTATTTTTTACTCAGGCCATTCTAGGAGAGACGATCACGATCCCGACATTGGACGGGGAAACAGAACTTGAACTGAAGCAGGGAACCAAAGACAAAGAGCAATATATCTTTGAAGGAGAAGGGGTTGCCGATGTACACAGCGGACGCAAAGGCCGCCTGATCGCCCAGGTAAAAATGATCCTGCCCAAAAAGATCAATGAGGTGCAACGAGAACTGCTAGAAACGCTCCAAGAGAGCTATGGTGTAGAGAGCAGACCCCACAAAAGTACATTTGAATCGGCATTTGACAGAGTGAGGAGCTGGTTCAGCGCTTAGCACTAGGTAGCTTAAACGCGCTCGGCAGCGGCACTTGTATAAGCTGTGCGAGCGCATGGATAAACAGTTGTTCATTGGGTGAAACACTGCCATCACTCTTGACCGAGTGGATTACCCCTTCAAATATCCTTTCGGCTACTCCTGGCTTGACCAGCTCTATCTCTTTGATGGCATTATCAAACATCTCATGTGATATCCCCTCTCTGGAGCGATACTGCAACGCTCCCGCACCTATGGTTTTCATCACCTGTTCAAACGCACGCTTTGCCTCTTCATCATTCGCATACTGATCCTGCATGAGCATTGAAAAAAGCACTTCAAGTTCACCTTTCACTGCCCCTAAATGGGTATATTTGAGTCTTTTTGGCACTTTGCGCTCTCCAAAATGCATCTGAAGATTTCTGCGTATGATATAGACCAGACTCCACTCATACATCGATATCTTTGCATCGATATCCGCAAACTCCTGCATCAGCGTATCAAAATTTCGATACTGCTCCAGAGAGAGATTTTTAAGCGTATAGAGTGCCAGAGGAACGATCAATAAAGTGTTCTCTTTATGCTTCACCATATCTTTTGAGAGAAAGTTGGCAAGTTCCAACAGCAGGTAAGGGTTGTGTGACTTCACAAGGGCAAAGAGTCTCTCCCTGTATCTCTTCTGGTAAAAAAGCATCAGGATCGCAGCCTGTGCACCCAGCGGTTCGTTCAGCTTCTCTCTTATCTCCCCCTCCAAACTTTCCAATTCGGTATGTACACTTGCGACCTCGTCCTC
Organism: Sulfurovum sp.; assembly: GCA_028696055.1. GTDB lineage: Bacteria > Campylobacterota > Campylobacteria > Campylobacterales > Sulfurovaceae > Sulfurovum. The sequence continues at coordinate 1,865 of JAQVHV010000059.1, read as the reverse complement.
TTCAAGCGTCCCTGCTTTCAACACAGCCGCAGCTACCGCCCCCGTGACAAATATATTTTGTTTTTCTTTGTTCTCTGCTTTATCAGAGGGAACAGTTCGTTTCGTCTCTTCTTCATATTCAGGTATCTTACCGTTCCATTTGGGATCGATCTTATAGATACGCGCTTTCAGTGGCGGATGTGTTGAAAAAAAGGACCTGACTCCCTGGGAAAAGTAAAAATGCGCAAAGGTGCTCGCAGAAGGACTGCCGAGATAGGATTGATAATAAAGAATCTTTTTCAGTGCTCCTGCGATCCCTGCGGGAAAGCGTGTATACTGCACTGCCGTAGCATCGGCAAGGTACTCCCGCCTTCTGCTTACGGCAGCTTTGATCAACGCGCCCAAGAACAATCCGACATACCCTATCACATAAAGGCCAAGCCCCAAAATGATCAGGTTGTTCCCTCCGCTTTTCCTGCCGTTTGTACCCCCGTTTCTCCCCAAATGCCTCATGATGAATTCACCGATCAGACCTATCAGCACAATACCGTGCAGCGTCGCAGCCAGATGCATATTGAGTCTCATATCGCTGTTGAAAATATGGCTGAACTCATGGGCGATCACCCCCTGCAGTTCATCACGTTCGAGTTTCTCTACTGCTCCCCTTGTGATGCCGATCACCGCATCATCTATCGTTAACCCTGCGGCAAAAGCATTGATGCTCTTATCTTCCAGCAGATAGATCATCGGCGTTGGAATACCTGATGCGATAGCCATCTCCTCGACAACATTTAAGAGCCTTCTCTCTTCTGCCGTAGCCGTATTTGGGTTAAGCTGTCTGCCGCCCAGCGTCTCTGCCACGTTTTTCCCGCCTTTAGCAAGAGAGAGATATTGATACAGGGTTCCCATTCCTACGATCAGCAGGATGACCAGACTGGTTCCGTGGGTGATTGGGGAAGAGAGATATCTTTGAAGCGTAAATGGGACAGAGTCATATGTGATAAAAGTCACATAGAACCAGCTGACAAAAAGTGTCGAAACCAGGACAAGCCCGCCTACGGCCAGGAGAAACAAGATCACCAGCTGCCAGGTATCCCTTCTTGCTTTTTCCTGTGCTTCAAAAAAGTTCACACTCTCTCCTTAGAGTGAAACAGCGGGCATCTGCTGTATCATTTTCGTATCATCAAACTCAAGCAGGGCGGCATCCCGGTCAAATCCGAACCTCGGAGCAAGGAGATTTTGGGGAAAAGACTGCCTGTAGGCATTGAAGCTATAGACAAAATCATTGAAAGCCTGTCTTGCAAATGCAATACGGTTTTCAGTACTTCCCAGCTCCTCCATCAGCCGCAGGACAGCCTCATTTGCCTTCAGCTCAGGATAGGCTTCCATCAAAAACTCAACACCGTCAAGCTCTTTTACAAATCTCTGCTCTTTCTCCGAAAGGTTTATAATACCTTCTCTATTTTTCATCGCGTCCTTGATCTGTGCCAGGGCCCCGCTTGCCTCATTCCTTGCCTGGATCACGGCCTCCAGGGTATCCTGTTCATATTTCATATACCCCTTCACCGTTTGTACCAGACCCGGAATGAGATCATAACGTCTCTTGAGCTGTACCTGTATCTGGGCAAAACCGTTTTCAATGCGGTTTTTTTGGGTAACCAAGGTGTTGTAGATAGTGATGATATAAAGCACCGCGGCCAGCAAGGCAGCCAACAAAAAATATCCCATTCTCTTCTCGCTTTTTTGACTCAAAAGTTAATTTTTTTTATCTTCCAGCAGCAAGGGAGATGTGCCTCCCTGCGCTTTCAGGAGCTTCACCAGCTCTTTTTTTACATTCTTATCCGTCTTTTCGTCCACTATGATCTCCAGCATTTTCGTGACCTTTT
>JAQVHV010000147.1 GCA_028696055.1 Sulfurovum sp. | reverse complement strand
TCCAATATAAAGTCTGTCATGACTCTTTTAAATAACTCTCGTTCATCAATTTTCATTCTTATCTCCAATTATTCAATTGAAAAGATTAGCATATCTGAAAATTGCGAACTTTATTTTACACTATCCAAACAAAAGTGCTTACGCCAGAGGAAGCTAAAAATCTTCAAGCGGGAAGCGATGGCAAAATTAATATAGTCGCAAATGGTATATTTAACGATGAAGAAGCGGCCGCCAAATATGCAGCACAACATTCAAATAGTGACGGTCCGATATATGCTATAGTTTTTCCTGAAGCAGATAATGCAATATCGGAACTCATGATAGCTGGATATCAGAAGTTTATGGAAAACGAATATATAGGACTGACGAATTCTACAACACAAGTAGTAAACTATATGAATACATATGGAGAAATCGGGCTCGATATTGATGCTCATAGCAGAGGGAGTTTGACAGTCGGTAGTGCAATAGAGTATTTGGCGGCTAACGGACAAAATGTTTTAGACGCAACAAGCATTAATCTTTTCGGTCCTGCGTATAATGCGCAAGATATGGCTAATTTGCTTTATACTACAAGTGATGGAACACAAACAAGCGTAACTTTACAAAATCATACAGATGACTTTGTTGGAGGTATAATAGGCGGCAATCCAAGCACTGGCGGTGTTACCCCAGAAGGAAGCAGTACCGTTATAGAATGGTACAATATGTTTATAAATCCTACAACTGCGCATAGTTGTTATGGAACAGGAAAAGATGGTTGTGATAAATATTGGGGAGCTGATTGGCAAAATTCCTATCCTAAAACTATGACTATTAATGCTACAAATAGGAGTGAATAATGATGAAAATAAATATTTTTTTAATTCTAATGATATTGCCATTTTTAGGTTGTAGTGATTTTAGTATCAGGAACATAGACAGACCGGCTGCAAATTTATACGAGTATTGGATAGATGGTAGACATAGTGAATTAGAAATTAAAACAGCACTTCTTGAGTGTGGGTATCCGAATCCTTTTGGTAATCCAAAAATTACAGCATGGAAAATTTCAAATGAGCAGTATGTTGTATCTTATAAATGTATGTTGAAATCAGGGTTTATTGACAATAAATATAGTAAAGAAAATTATAATCTCAGATGCAACAATCCAAAAGGATCGTTCTGTGGTACAGATATGTATGGTGTAATGCATTGTCAACCAAGACCATCGGCTTGCGACCTGCCTTGGGATCAAATTCCAGATAGAAGTATCAAAAAAAGACTAGAGAGTGATTATTGTAAACACAAAATATATAAAACATATCCTGTTTGTCAACCATAAACCAAAGGAAGAAAACATGAAAATAAAACGATTTTTAACCATGCTTGTACTGTTTGTAGGATTTTCTTATGCAGATTCAAATATACAACAAGATCTACAAACGATTGCTAAAGCCTCAAATAATACTTCTAAACTTTATACTATACAAGTTTCAGCTCCAGGCACCATAATATCTGAAAAAATGATGCTAATGGCTATGAGTGTTGGTACGTTAACTAGAGCCACTCAAGATATAAAAAGCATGTTAGAGTCTGGAAATGTAAAACAGTTAGGTATTGTCGGTGAAAGCGAGGCAGTTAATATCGCAACAGCAAAACAAGCCATAAACGCACTTGATCGACAAGTGGATGCAACTATTTATATCGTAGCTAAAGAGAGTGATTGCAATGAGATAAAATCTTTAGCAAGTCAAAAAGGCGTTAATTTGGTTATTTTACCGCAAATAGCAAGTAGTGTTTCTTCAACAATGTCACAACCACAAGCCAAATAATAAAACACGATTATTTTCCTCGTCTCACACTCTCCGGAGAGATGGAGCGAGAAGGGTTTTTAATATCCTAGAATGCGTAGATCCTGAATCAAGTTCAGGATGACGAGGACAATTAGTCGGAGGGTTTAATTAGAACGAATGGTTAAACCGGTACATCATGATCGAAGCCGCGACACTGACATTGAAACTCTTGATCCCTTCTTCCATCTCGATGGTGACCACTTCGTCGCAGATATCGAGTATCTCTCTGGCGATCCCTTTCCCCTCATGGCCCATCAGCAGCACCCATCTGTCGGCTGTCTTGACCTGTGAGAGAGGCGTGGAGTCTTCGGTGACCTCTGCGGCGTAGACCCTGTACCCCAGTGCTTTGAGCGTCCTGATCGTCCCAAAGATATCTTCATAGAGGTGGTAGTCCATCAGTCCGATATGCCCCATCGAGACCCTTACAGCGCGTCTGGCATAGGGATGCGGTCCCTGCTGGGGAAGGAGGTAGGATCTGACACCCAGTGCTGCGGCGCTTCTGGCGATCGCACCGATATTCTGGGTAGAGCTGATCTCGTCAAGCATGATGATCTGATCGCCCAATGATACAAGCGGTGTGGAGTCAGGGCGGATGGCGTGCATCATCACGTTATGGTGTATCGTGTGTCCTACGATTTTTTCCATCACCGCTTTGGAAGCGACATAGCGCGCAGGTATCTCTTTTGTCTCTATCAGATCGGCATGGTTGTCATAGTACTCCTGCGTAGCAAAGATGCTTCTGATCTCGATATCCTGTTCGAGCAGGAGGTTGACCACCTTGGGGCTGTCTGCGATGAAACTGCCGTC
>JAQVHV010000146.1 GCA_028696055.1 Sulfurovum sp. | reverse complement strand
TTTGTATTCTCAAGAGTGATGGAATGACGAACACCTATTTTTTATCTTCTTTCACAATCTCGGTAAGGTGTAATGAGTGAAGATTCTCACTTCTTAAAGACATTTCCCAGCATCCCTTTGATCGCGCTTTGCAGATCGGCAGGGTAGACCACAAACTTCGCATTCTCGCTCTTGCTCATCTCCTGAAGCGTACTGATGTATCTGTCTCCCAGCAGGAACATCGCAGGAAGTTCGTTGTCTTTGATATTTTGGGTGATGATGTTGATCGCTTCGCCCGAGGCATTGGCCAGGGCAATCTGTGCCTGTGCTTCTCTTTTGGCCGCTTCGAGTTTGCCGTCCGCTTCCAGGATGGCAGCATTTTTGTTCCCCTCCGCGGTGGTTTCGATGGCACGTCTCTCACGCTCTGCAGCTGCCTGTCTCTCCATCGATGCCTGCATCGACGGGCTTGGGTTGATATCCTGGATCTCTACGGATTTGACTGTCACGCCCCAGTCTGCCACATCGTCGATGATGGAGTCTTTGAGTTTTGTTTTGATCTGTTCACGGTTGGAGAGCGCATCATCAAGGTTCATCTCTCCCAGGATAGAACGCAGGGTCGTCATCACCAGCTGCTGTATTGCTGCTTTAAAATCCTCGATACCATAGATCGCATCCCGAGGGTTGGTGACACGTGCGAAGGTGACGGCATTGGTGTGGATAACGGCATTGTCCTTGGTGATCACCTCCTGTTCAGGGATATCAAGGATGAGGTCCCGGGTGGAGACACGCTCCCGGATCGACTCGATATAGGGGATGATAATGTTGAGGCCGGGCGAAAGTGTACGGCTGAACTTTCCGAGCCTCTCTACGACCCACTCTTCACCCTGTGGTACGATATTGATCCCTTTGTAGAGTGTAACGATAACTAAAACCGCGAGTATAACAAGTATATAGAGCGCTTCCATATTCTTCTCCTTTGAGTGATTTACACAGCTTCGACTTCTATGAGCTGTCCGTTGATCTGTACGATCCTGACACGCGTATCTTTGGCGATCCTGACCTTGGCGGTGGCATGCCATACCGTATTGCCCAGCACGGGCGAGTCAAATTTCACCTTGCCCCTGCTGTGGGGTTCTATCTCCTCCAGCACTCTTCCCAGCGTATCAAGACGGTAGTTGGACTGGCCGCTGTCGGTCCGGTGGGGTTCGCGGAACCACTTGAACCATGCGGCGATGGAAAGCAGTGAGAGGAGGATCCATGTAAAGAGTTCGGTATTGAACGTTGTGCCAAAGAGCATATCGATCACACCGACCAGTATCGCTGCCACACCGAGCCCCAGTATAAAGAAGGTCCCAAGGTTCATCTCGATGATCAGAAGAATGATCCCCAGGACGATCCAGTGCCACCAGAGCATAAATTCGTTTAAAAATGTGATCATTAAATCCCTCCTTTACTCGTCAATTATAGCATAAGGATCAGAGAGTTTGCACCGAAAAATATCTCTGATCGTGGATTGGCTTGCAGGACCTGCAATTTATGTAAGAGGAGGGAGTTTCAGGAGAGAGCTTACTCCAGCCCCGGGAGTACTTTCTGAAGTTCATCGGGCAGTGGTGCTTCAAAATGGTATGTTTTACCGTCGATCTCAAAAGAGAGTGAACTGGCATGCAAAAAGAGCCGTTTTGAACCGAAATGCTTGCCAAAGTAACTATTGAGCTTTTTATCCCCATACATGGTGTCTCCGATGATGGGGTGCTCCAGGTGAGCCAACTGCGTGCGTATCTGGTGCATACGCCCTGTAAGTATCTGCACATCCATCAGGGTAGCACCTTTGTAGTGCCTTATGGGGGTGAAGATACTTGTTGAGGCTTTGCCTTCCCTGCTGACCTGTACCTTCTGATTGCGGTTTTGTTGTCTTTCCAGTGTGTGTGTCATTTTCTCGGTTCCGCCCTGCCACTCTCCCGAGACCAACGCCGTGTAGTGTTTTTCGATCCGATGGGCTTCCCTGAGCAGGGTATGGAGTGCCTGGAGCATTTTTCTGCTTTTAGCGATAAGGAGCAGGCCGCTGGTCTCCCTGTCAAGTCTGTGGACCAGTTCGAGGTAGTCAAGCTCACTGCGGAGCTGGCGCAGTATCTCGATGACTCCAAGCTCTGCATGGCTTCCCCCGTGTACGGCAAGCCCGCCGGGTTTGTTCAGTACGATGAGCGTTTCATCTTCGAAAAGCGTTGCCTCTTTGACGAGCCTCAGTAAATGATCCGGTGCTTTTGAAAGCGGTTTTTTCTCTTCCATGACCACAGGCGGGATACGTACGATGTCACCTGGCTGGAGTTTATGCTCGGGTTTTGTGCGCTTTTTGTTGACCCGTACCTCTCCTTTGCGGAGGATGCGGTAGATGCGTGTTTTTGGGATGCCTTTGAGCTGGCGGAGCAGGAAGTTGTCGATACGCTGTCCCGACTCATTTTCGGTGATGGTATGGAGGGTTACTTTGGTTTGGTTCATAAAGCGGATTATAGCCAAATCAGGGTTATAAGCTAGATTTGGCTATAATCGCGAAAATTTTTTAGCTAAATAATTAAACAATGAAGGATTTAACAATGGCAGAACAATTAAATGTTTACTATGACAAAGATTGTGATCTAAGTATCATCAAGTCTAAAACTGTTGCAATG
>JAQVHV010000145.1 GCA_028696055.1 Sulfurovum sp. | reverse complement strand
ATATATCAAAAAATGATACAATTACTTATGAGAACAGATCAATTAAAATGGATATGGGAGAGTGAAAACTTTCCTAACTTTACTTATGAAAATATCAATCTTGATGCTTTAAACTATAAGTTTGGGCAGTTAAAGATGGTTGAAAATTTTATGAATCAAAATGATTCAAATGAGCTACTCCTTGAAGTGCTGCTTGATGAAGCTATAGCAACTTCTGCAATAGAGGGTGAAATACTCCAAAGATCATCTGTGCGTTCATCTATAAACAAGATATTAAAACTAGGTCTTGAAGATGATTCTAGCTATACAGTCCAATCTGATAATCTCATAGAGATACTCATAGATGCAAAGACAAATAGAGCGCCACTTATAAAGAAAAGATTATTTTCATGGCATAAAGCACTTTTTCCTACAGGAAGTTCAGGGCTTAGGGATATTACTATAGGTGCATATAGAAGTGATAAAGAAGACATGAAAATAGTATCAGGAAGTTGGGAAAAAGAAAAAGTTCATTATATAGCACCTCCATCAAGCAGTATGGAAAAACTGATGGATGATTTTTTTTTATGGCTTCATAAATCTGAAGAAAAAAATAGTATCCATAAAGCTATCATTACCCATTTGTATTTTGTACTTATTCATCCATTTGATGATGGAAATGGGAGGATTGCCCGAGCTTTAACAGACTATGTACTAGCTCAGTCAAATTTAGCCAATGCAAGTTTTTACTCCATATCAACTATCATATATAAAAATAGAAAAGAGTATTATGAGGTATTAGACAAAGTTTGCAAACAAACCAATCAAGATATAACAGTGTGGATACAATGGTTTGTACATCTTCTTGAAAACTCTATCGATGATACCCTTATAAAAGTTCAAACGGTACAAAGCAAAGCAAAGTTTTGGGATAAACATAGAGATACAAAACTCAACGATAGACAAAAAAAAGTGATACTAAAGATGCTCTCGTATCTTCCAGAAAAATTTGAGGGTGGTATGAGGGTAAATAAATATATGAGTTTGACCAAATCACAAAGATTAACAGCGAGTAGAGATATATCTGACCTAGTACAAAAAGGCATATTTGAAGGTTATGGGAAAGGTAGAGGTGTTTATTATGAGATTGTATTGTAAAAGATGAGAACAAAGCCTGTAAAATAAGTATCTATGTGCATTAAATAGTAAAGGTTATGAGTATATCGACAACGGTAACGGCGCATCCACAGTCATATGACCTACGTGAGCGGTAAAGTCGTATCGGAATGGGGAGATCCCCAGTGCCCGTAAGGTTTCGTTTCACTTCTCTGCCTTCCGTGGTGCATTCTGCACAACACTTCAGGTTCCGAAGCTACAAAGTCAAAGCAGTTTGACTTTGCTTCACGCTTCTCATCCCTGGGGTGTAAGCCTGAGGATGACGGAGAAGGGTCACGTTGAGAATGAGGAAGAGTCGGGCAGGGGCTTGGACTACAGCCCTTTCTCATCAAGCTGTTTCTCTGCCGCTTTTCTTCCCTGTTCGATCACTTCGTGAGACTTGTGGAAGTCATAGGTATTGCAGACATCTTTGGAGATATCGATCAGGATATCCGGAGGGTAGCCTCCCAGTCTGTATCGTGTCAAGCCGTTCTGCATCGTATCGAAGGTTTTGTCCAGGATATCAAACATCGTGAGCTCCTCTTTTTTGGGATGAAACTTCTCAAGCAGCTCAAGAAAAACCCGGCTGAAGGTACTGGTCTGTTGCTTCTCCTCATCGCTGATCTTTATCTCCGGTTTGGGGGTGTCGGCATAAAGGTTGACTGCAATGGTGAGATCACTGATATCGGACATCGTCGGCGCCACGGGCAACGGATTGAGGATACCGCCGTCAGCCAGGATCATCCCATTCATCTTCACCGGTGTGAAGATCGTAGGGATCGCGATAGAGGCGCGGAGTGCCTGCAGGAGGTTTCCCGACTGGAACCAGACCTCCTTTTTGCGTACCACATCCGTAGCAACGGCAGTAAACTTGATCGGCAGCGCTTCAAACGTCTGCTCCTCTCCGATCATTGCAGCGATCTTGTCAAAGACCTTGTCGCCTTTGATCAGGCCGCTGGAGTCAAAAGAGAAGTCCACAAGAGAAGCGACATCAAGCGAATCCAGTCCCATGATCCACTCTTTATAGGTATCCAGTTTCCCGCAGGCATAGAGTCCGCCTATGAGCGCACCCATCGATGCACCGCTGATGGAGACGATCTCATAGCCTCTTCTTTCAAGCTCTTCGATCACTCCGATATGGGCGTAGCCCCTGGCGCCGCCGCTTCCAAGCACGAGAGAGACTCTGCCTTTTGTTTTCATCTTATACCTTTCCGACCTCGTACCACTTTCTGAGCCATCTGTCGATAGGAGTGATCATCTTATAGATCACCGGAACCACCAGAAGGGTCAAGATCATCGAACTGATCAGCCCTCCTATCACCGCAATGGCCATCGGTGCCTTGGTTTCGCTTCCCAGCCCTGTCGCTATCGCAAGAGGAAGCATTGCAAATATCATAGGCGGACAAGTGCTTGGAGATAGTGTCAAGCTAACTACGTCAAACCTGAATATAGAAAGCCTGCAAGATACATCTACTTATGACAGTCAACAAAAAAATATCAGCGGGCAAATAAC
>JAQVHV010000144.1 GCA_028696055.1 Sulfurovum sp. | reverse complement strand
CGCCAAACGGATAGGTCAGCATATCGGCAAGCTCCAGATCGATATCCGCACCGAATGCCTGACACTTCTGCTTTGCACGGTCCAGCATCGCCTGAGAGTTGTCAATCCCCTTAAGGTGCATCTTTGCAGTCAGCTTGCTGTCAAGATCAAGCAGAAATTTTGCCGTAGATGACCCAAGGTCTAACACGTGTTTCCCCTCCCCCTCTTCGGCCAGAATCACAGAAACAATCAGCTTGCGTACTTCATCGTAAAAAGGAACCGAACGGCTGAGCATATCGTCAAAAACAGATGCGACGGCTTCATCAAATTCAAACTTCTTCTCTATCGGCTTATCAAATACTTTATCTTTCATCCCGCTTTTTCACTACTTTTTGTTGGTATTATACCCAATCAACAAGAAGCAACCATTGAAGGAGACTTTCAGTGCGATAACTGAAGATTTACAAGAATTATATCTTTTATTTATATCAAAGGTTTATCTCATTAGAATAGTCAGATGGAAGAGTTGGGAATACTGATCGTTGATGACGACAGAACGACAATATCAATACTGCATCATATGTTGAAGCCTTATGCGGATAGGATCTATCTGGCATCGGACGGGGTCGAAGGTTTAGCCTCCTACGCAGAGCACCATCCCGACATCATCCTCTCCGATATCAATATGCCGCGTATGGACGGGCTGCAGATGGTCGAAGCGATACGCAACGAGGACGAGAGTGTCAAGATCGCCCTTTTTACCGACTTTGAAAAGCGCGATATCCTGCTCAGAGCGATCAAGCTTGGGGTCAACCAGTTCCTCTCCAAACCCTTCGAATCAAAAAGTTTCACCAAAACGATCCAGCAGCTGCATCACGATATCATAGAGAAAAGAGAAGCACGCTTCAAACTGCAGAGGCAGGAAGATATTTTGCATGCGATCAATGAGATGTCGCACAGTTTTTTACAACAGCCCGACTGGATGGTAGCACTCCACAAAGAGATGAAAAATCTCAAAAATGCAGCAAGGGCTTCCTGTATCTTTGTCTATGAAAATCAGCATGACGGAACCTGTTCCTCCGCCCAAAAACTCTTTTATATCAACGATAACGAACAGGCCAGAGGGAAAGAAAAGATCCATTACCGAAAACACCATCTCATGCGGTGGAAAAACAAATTACAAAAAAACCAACTGATCCACGGGCGTAAAAGTGACTACGACAAGTCAAAAACCAAACTTCTCAATCTCTTCAAAATCAACGCTTTGCTGATCCTGCCGATATTTGTACAAGAGCAGTGGTGGGGTTTTCTTGGGATAGGGAACGGCCACACCGAACTTCTGGAAGAGAGCAATGTTGAGATGCTGGGCACGGCTGCTTCCATTATCGGGTCGGCGATCAACAACAGCCGGAACCGCAAATCGCTCGAGATGTCCTCAGCCGTTTTCAAACACACGATGGACGGTGTTGTCGTCACCGATGCACAAAACCATATTATCCAGATGAACGATGCCGCTCTGCAAATCACAGGGTATGACCAAAAAAGTATCTTGGGCAAAAATCCCAAAATTCTCAAATCAGGCAAGCATGATAAACAGTTCTATCAAAAGATGTGGGACCAGCTGCATGATGAGGGATGCTGGCAGGGGGAGATCACCAACCGTAAAAAAAACGGTGAGATCTATATAGAGTGGCTGAGTATCAATACCGTCAAGGACAGCCAGGGCAATATAGAAAATTTCATCGCCGTATTCTCTGACGTGACGCACCAGCGCAAAGATGCTCAGCAGCAGGCATTCCTTGCGACACATGATCCTCTCACCGGACTCTCCAACAGGATATTGTTCAATGACAGGCTGGAGCATGCGATAGAACATGCCAAGCGTTTTGAAAAACACATCGGCCTTATCTTCTGCGATCTGGACAACTTCAAACCGATCAATGACACCTACGGCCATACGGTCGGCGACGAGATACTCAAGCGTATCGGCTCCCACCTCAAAGAGCTTCTGCGAAAAGAGGATACTATCTGCCGTTTCGGGGGGAGATGAGTTTGTGATCCTCATTGAGGAGCTTGAGAACTTCCACTATCTCGAGGGGATACTCAAAAGGATCAATCGGCTAACCTCGACACCGTGTGTCATCGATGGGAAATCTATCAGTGTAGGGATGAGTATCGGTGCATCGATCTATCCCTATGACGGTACAAGCCCTGAACTGTTGATCGAAACAGCCGATCAGGCGATGTACCGGGCCAAAAAAGGCGGCAAGAACCGTATCGAATATGCACAACCCGACACCCGATGCTATCAGCTTGAAAGCGCTCCTTCACACGAGATATCTACCCAAAAAATATTCAACTATGTCATCTAGATATTCACGCGGCGAGATCAGACATCTCAGTCGATAAACGCTTTTAAAAGAGTGTAATAACGTTGATCTTGTGATATTGTATTATGGCCTTTCCCCTCTATCACGTGAATCGTAATATCCTTTGGGACAAAGTGACTGGCAAGTCTATAGGCATGATGCGGCGGTATAATCTTATCATCCTCAGCAATGAGCACCAATGTCTTCTTTGCACTGACCTTTTCTGCATACGCTATACTGCGATAGCTCTCTTTCAAAATAAGTGACATGGGAAAGATCGGATAGATTTCCTGGGCAACACTC
>JAQVHV010000058.1 GCA_028696055.1 Sulfurovum sp. | reverse complement strand
CCGGCCAGATGCACAACCGTGTTCGGATGATCTGCGCCTCCTTCTTTACCAAAGACCTGCTGCTGCCGTGGCAATGGGGAGAGAAGTTCTTTGCCCAACACCTGCTTGACTACGATGCCGCATCCAACATCCTCTCCTGGCAATGGAGTGCGGGTACGGGGATCGACCCTCAGCCCTACTTTCGTATCTTCAACCCGTGGCTACAGGCAAAGAAGTTCGACAAAGAAGCGGCGTATATCAAACAATGGGTGCCTGAACTGGAAACTTTGGTTGCCAAACAGATCCATGATGAGAGATTCATGCTATCATACCGTATAGAGAACTACCCCAAACCGATGGTAGTCCACAAAGAGGCTGCCAAAGAGGCACTCGAGTACTTCAAAAAGAGAGTGACAAAAGGAGTGGAGCATGCTTGACCTTCAGGATATGCGTACAGACTATATGAAAGGGACGCTCGATGAGTGCAATGTCCCCGCAAACCCCTATCTTCTCTTTGAGCAATGGTTTCAGGAAGCGATAGATTCTCAGATCAAGGACCCCAATGCGATGCTGCTTGCAACGGCCGGAGAAAACGGCCAGCCCAACCTCAGGGCTGTCCTCCTGAAGATCTTTGACGAGCGGGGTTTTGTCTTCTTTACCAACTACAACAGTGTCAAGGCCGAGGAGATCGCGCAAAACCCCAAAGTAGCCGTTGAGTTTCTCTGGCTGGAGCTTGAGCGGCAGGTGCGCATCCTCGGGAGATGCGAGAAGATCACCGCCAAGGAGTCGCTCTCCTACTTCATGAAACGCTCCCGTGACAGCCAGATCGGTGCCTGGGTCAGCGACCAGAGCAGTGTGATCACTTCTAGCAAAGCGTTCCAGATGCAGATTGAGAAGATGAAACAGAAATTTGCCAAAGGGCATGTCCCCCTGCCCGACTTCTGGGGAGGCTACCGTGTGATCCCCGAACAGATAGAGTTCTGGCAGGGAAGACCCAGCCGGCTGCATGACCGTATCCTCTACACCAAAGAGGCAGAGGAGTGGAGGATCGAGCGGCTGGCACCCTAAATAGAATTCATTTTTCAATTGCCTCTTCCACTTCACTGATGATCACTACTCACATATGTCACGCTAAACCTTTCTGCTTAGTGTTTCTATGTGTGCACTGTCGCCGATCACCACCAGGATATCATCTTTTTCAAGTATATCATCCGTTTCAAACGATGTATGCCATATACCCTGGTGTTTGTAGGCTATCGGTTTTACTTCGAATTCGGATTCGGATTCAAAGATCGGAGAAAGAATGGAAACACCGCCCCAAAAAGAAGGTACATTCATCTTTGCAAGCTTCATAGTGTTTGATATCAAAATATATCATTTTTGTCTTGACTCGAACAATAATTTCAGGTTTTCTATAATTGAAATTACAATCGTATAGAGGTTTGCAATTATCGCGCCGATAACCAGCCAATTTGCTATATTCAAATTACCATAAAATTGCAATGCGAAGAATGCTGGGATCAAATGAAAATCGGCTACCAGTGAACCTGCCATAAGTTCAGAAGAAAGAATATTTCTTATCCCTATCTTTAATAATGTTGAAACAACATTCACTGAAGCGGCAATAATAAGTGCGACCAATGTATCTTCATATAAAAATGCTGCCGATGTCGTCAGTGACATCAATGTAAAAAATAAATAAAAAACTCTACCCCAATCCATCTTAACTCCTTTGTTTTTTCTTTGAGAGCAAAACCAATATCTGCTTTCTTAACCGTTGTTTATTTCTAATATGCCAAAACATGATCGAATAACTTAAAAAAACTTGATATAGTCTTGTTTTTTCTTCTCTTATTCAAAAGATACTATGACTTTTGAATTCGATAATTTAAACCTTCTTACTTAATGCTTCTATATGCGTGCTGTCGCCGATCACGACCAGGATGTCATCTTTTTCGAGTATATCATCCTTTTCAAACAATGTATGCCATATACCCTGATGTTTGTATGCTATCGGTTTTACTTCGAATTCTGATTCAAAGATCGGAGAAAGAATGGAAACGCCGACCCAGAAAGAAGGTACATTCATTTTTGCGAGCTTCATAGTGATAGAAAGATCAATCGTTTCATAGTGCATGTTTTTGACTATTTTTTTCACTATTTTTTTTGCTGATTCCATTTCCGGATAGATGATTTTTGCCGCGCCTATCTTTGCCAGGATCTGGCCGTGTACTTTTGTTATCGCTTTGGCAATGACTGTTTCGACACCCAGCTCTTTGAGTGCCATGACAGTTAGTATGCTGGCTTCAATATTCTCACCTATACTGACAATAGCAGTATCCACGTTTCCTATTCCGGCTTCCCGCAAGGCACGTATATCTGTTGAATCCAGGACGATAGCATCCTGTACATATTCATTGATCTCACGTACCTGTTCCTCATATTGGTCTGCAGCAATCACGCTGATACCTTGCTGCGCCAAACCTTTAGCCACATGAAACCCGAACTTTCCTAATCCTATAACTGCATAACTGTTCATAGTATTACCTTTCCTTCTGAATATTTGATACGGCTTTTGACCGCTTTGCCTACGATGACGATCGTAAATGCGAATACCCCTATACGCCCCATAAACATTAAAACAATGATATTGAATTTTCCAAAATCGCTGAACAACGCACTGTAACTCAAACTACCGCCGTCTCCGGTTGATAACCCGACCGTTCCGAATGCGGAACATGCCTCAAACAATGTTCTTAAAAACGGCAAACGTTCAATTTCACTTAAAAAGACGGTTGATGCAACGACATAGACCGAGGCTATAAAAATAATGGCATAGGCTTTATTGATCTGATATTGTGAAATCGAACGTTTAAATATATGAACATGAGTATCTCCCCTTAGAGTGAACCAGACTCCTATAAGCGCCAAAGCAACGGCTGTGATCTTGATACCCCCTGCAGTTCCGCCCGGCGCTCCTCCCATCATCATAAAAAATGTAGAGAAAAAAAGGTTGGCATCACTCAGTGTTGATAGATCGATAGTGTTGAACCCGGCTGTCCGATAATTGACAGACGCAAACCATGCTGCCAAGATTTTCTCACCCCATGAGAGTCCTTTGAGCGCATTGTTCCATTCCAGTGATAAAAGCAATGCTATTCCCACAAGAATAAGAATGAATGTCATGACAAGTACGAGTTTCGTATGGGTCGAAAGACGCAAGATCTCTTTTTTACGATAATGATAAAGTTCCGTCAATACCAGATAACCAATTCCCCCCAGAATAATCAGAAGGGGAATTGTGATATTTATAACCAAATCGCTTCGATAGCCCATCATATTATCGCTAAAAAGCGAAAAACCCGCATTGTTAAATGCTGAGATGGCATGGAATACACCATACCATGCGGCTTTATCCAAAGGCATATCGGCCCAGAACCGAAGTGTGAGAATAATCATTCCCATCACTTCAATGATAAAGATGGATCCAAACACAATTTTTAAGAACCGTACCAGGCCGTTCATCCCCGGATACTTGAGCGATTCCTGAAGTATCAAGCGGTCCCGGTGCCCAATTTTTTGACGTGTTATGACGGCTAAAAAAGTGACAGCTGTCATATAACCCAATCCCCCGATCTGGATCAGTACCATAATGATCAACTGTCCTATCGGCGTAAAGTCTACAGCCGTGTCCTTTACGATCAATCCTGTCACGCACACTGCTGATGTCGAAGTAAAAAGGGCATCGACAAAACGTAATTCGCCATGATGTGTAAACGGAAGCATTAATAATAGTGCTCCCATAACTATCAATCCGACAAAACTATATACAATAAGTTTAATTTCTGAAGTATGAATAGGTTACTCCTCTAAAGTTTTTCATTTTCACAGTTAAAACGATATCCGACCCTCATTTGGGTCACAATGTAATGCGGCCTTGAGGAATCGTCTTCGATCTTTTTTCGCAATGAGTTCACAAAGGTCCGTAGGTAATGCATCTCATTTTGGTATCCAACCCCCCAGACCTCTTTCAATACATTGGCATGGGTTAAAACCTGGTTTGGGTGCATCATGAAATATTTTAGAAGGTTGAATTCCGTAGGGGTGAGATTTAAGGCAATCCCTTTTTTATACACTACCAGAGCATCGAGCTCCAGGATGATATCACCGCATACGATACTGTCATGGGAAGGGGATACGCCAATTGATCGGCGCTGAGCGGAGCGTATTCTGGCAGACAGTTCAATATCTGAAAATGGCTTTATAACATAATCATCAGCACCGGCATCAAGAGCGGCAACGATTTCTTGTTCATCATGACGCGCCGACACAACGATAATTGGTATCGTGGTCTCTTTTCGAACTGTTTTGATGAATGATTTTCCGTCGCCATCCGGCAATCCAAGATCCAGAAGAATGATTTCAGGATTGTGTGTTTGAAATGTTCTCAACGCATTTTTAAGATTTTCACTGATCATACATTTATATCCATCCTGTTTTAGCATATAGTGAAGCATTTTGCTAATTGCCAGATCGTCTTCTACGATCAGAACCAAATCTTTTGTCATGATATATACTCTTTGTTGGATGTGTACAGCTTTTCTATCGGAAGTGCTACTCTAACCTCAATCCCGCCTTCTGCATTGTAGGCTTCGATATATCCATTATGAGCGTCGACAATTTCTTTGCAGATCGACAAACCTATACCGCTCCCTTTGATATCCCCGGTAGAATCGAGGCGGTAAAACTTTTCAAACATATCCCGCAGATCTGTTTTGGGAATGGGGTCGCTGGGATTGAAAACAGTGATGATGATTTCTGAAGTTTGCATAGTGACTGAAATGCGTATCGGTGATGATGAATATCCTGAATATTTCATAGCATTGTCAATCAGATTGACCATCAGTCTGATCAATAACGCTTCATCGCCCCAATAGAGAGGTAGATCATGGTCTATTGCTATGCGGATGCCTTTATCGTCTCTATTGAATTCCTGTAAGGCAATACCTATAATATCCTGAATATCGCACCATTCATACCGCATAAAAGCTTTTGAATTTTGTATTCGTGCGCTGTCGAGAAGCGTTTGAATCAAACGGTTCATCTGTATTCCCGAGCGTTTGATCTGATGAGCGATTTCTTCTTTGTCTGCTTCTGAAATGCTTTTTTCTTTTAACAATATCGCTGCATTACCAAGGATGGATGCAAGCGGTGTTTTTAAATCGTGAGACAATGTATTGAGCAATATATCTTTGATCGCGTTCGATCGGAGGCGAATGGCCTGGAAGGTTATGATATAGCCAACGGCATAGAACAGTATAAAGCTCCATACATACAGCAGATCGTGTACGCTGAAACTGTATTTGGGAGGAACATAGAGCACATCAAATAAAATAACAGAGATCGTAGTAATCAACATCGTTGCTTTCATATCGCCGTATACGGCGATAACCAGTACGGGAATCAAATGGATCAATGCCATATTGACCATGCCAAGTGCATCGGTAAAAAGCATGCCGAATCCGGTGATGGTCAACTGCAAAAATATCGGGATAATATAATTTTTATATGAAAAATGCGTCATTTTATATCACTGAGCCATTCTATCCTCATTGATATTGAGTCATGATCAGTTATTCCTTCTCTCTAATTATCAAATAGACTAAAATTATACAATCATTGATATCAACGAGTTATAAAGATTTTGGAATATCTCCATTTCCGTAAACACTTTTTATTCGATTAACAGCATATTTTCAAAACCTGATTCTATAATGACGTATTTGAAATCTTAAAGCACTGTTCGCAGATATCAACCAATCACTCATTTCGCGAAGTAGGGACAATGGTAACAAATACACTCTCTAAACGTACAAATACCGATGAACAAACCATCTCTATGCTATGATGTGATATGAAAAAAATACTCTTTTTGCTGCTCCATACACTTCTGTTTGCTTCCGTCCCTGACCAGGATCTCAAATATTACCAGGAGAGGTACAGTCTGTGCCACGGCAAAACGAACTATCAGATCACCCAATGTCTGCTGAACGGTTCCATCAACTACCACAGGCTCAGAGGAGACAGGAACCGATACCGACAGGTCAGCAAAGAAGCGCTCAGGGAAGCGGAGCGCAGAGGCGATGTCTATCGTTATGTCATGAGGCTTATGCCGCAGACTCGAAGGTACCAGGGCTTGCAAGACTATATTGACTACCTCTACTCCATCCGTGACATCTATACACCTCCCCGGTTCAGAGGCAATAAGGAAGAGGATATCGTCAGGATCAAAAGGGTATTGAACCTTCTTCAGGATGCAAGACTGAGGGAGGATACCCAAATCACTGTAAGGCTTGAAGAGGCGATCCTTGAATTTCAGAGAAGACACGGCCTGGAAGTGGACGGGGTCATCGGCCCGCAAACAAAACGGGAAATGAAACGCTCCATCGAGAGCATCATCACAAAAGTGAAAAAGAATCTGGAACTCGAAAGGATCGCAAGCCCCAAAGGCTCAGAGTATATCTTGATCAATATCCCCGAGTTTAAACTCTACTACTATCTCAACCACAGAGTGGTACTGTATATGAAAGTCATCGTTGGAAAACCCAATATGAGAACCCCCGTACTCAATCGAAAAATGCAGTATATCGTGAAAAACCCAAGATGGTATGTCCCACCGTCGATCTATGCAAAGGAGTATGCCCACAAGACAGGCAGTTATCTGAAAAGAAACGGCTTTGCCTTTAATGGTCAGGGCAAACTCTATCAAAAAAAAGGCCCCGACAATGCTTTGGGTCTGGTAAAATTTCTATTTCCCAACAGATACAATGTCTATATGCATGATACGCCGGCAAAATCGTTGTTCCATAAAAGGGTCAGGGCATTTTCGCATGGGTGTATACGGCTGGAGAAGCCGATGGAGCTTTTGAACCTATTGGGCTACGAGTATGATACGGATAAAAATGAGAGGATCACACTGCCAGAGCAGATACCCGTCTATGTGGAGTATCATACCGTCTGGGTGGATGAAGAAGGGATCGTGCAGTTCAGAGATGATATCTACGGATATGAGAGGAAGCTGTTCCGCTAGTGTTTCGCTGATATTTATCTATTTTTATCAATTCTCATAAAAATACTCTATAATAGAATATAGGAAAGGAAAGGAGAAGAGATGAAGATACTCTTGACGGGTGCCAACGGATATATCGGGCGGCGGATCAAGCAGAGACTGCTTGATCAGGATATCTCGCTGCGTCTTCTTGTCCGCAATCCAAAAAGTCTTGATACACAGATACATCAGAGAGCCGAAGTCTTTCAGGGGGATACCTTTGATAGTGCTTCACTGGAGAGAGCCCTGGAAGGGGTCGACGTCGCCTACTACCTAATACACTCTTTGCAGGCACCCAACTACCGTGAGCTGGACAGGCAGAGTGCACAGAACTTCCTCGATGCCGCGGTCAAGTCCGGTGTCAAACGGATCATCTACCTGGGCGGGCTGGGGATCAAAGAGCAGGCAAGCGAACACCTCCTCAGCCGTATCGAAACGGGGGAAATCCTCTCCAGCCGGCCGGAGTCGATACAAACGATATGGATACGTGCAGGGGTCATCATCGGTTCGGGGAGTGCCAGTTTTGAGATCATGCGCCACCTGACAGAAAAGCTACCCATCATGGTCACCCCCAAATGGGTCAATACCCTGGCACAGCCTATCGGTGTAGATGACGTGATCAGTTATCTAGACAGTGCCAAAGATCTGGGCTATGACCAAAACCTCATGGTGGATATCGGCAGCGAGAAGATGACCTACAGGGAGATGATGCTCTCCTGCGCCAAGGCATTGGGGCTGCGCCGTATCATTCTGCCGCTTCCGATACTGACGATCAGGCTCTCCTCCTACTGGCTCAACATTTTTACCCCCGTACCCTACAATGTGGCCAAATCACTTATCGAAGGGCTCTCCTCCGAGGTGGTGGTCCAAAACGACAATGCCCAAACCTATTTCCCGCATATCCGCCCCGTGTCGTTCCAGGATGCCGTCCGGAAAGCGATAGCGGAGATGGAGAACAACCAGGTCTTCAGCCGCTGGAGCGATGCGGGAGGAGGCGTGGATCTCTGGGAAGAGCAGCACACAGATGATCCCTCTACGGCGATCCTCACCGATCGTCAAAGAGTGCCGCTTGAGGGTGTATCCAAAGAAGCGCTTTTCAGCACTTTCTGCTCGATTGGCGGCACGGAGGGGTGGTTCGGGTATGACTGGCTCTGGAAGGTACGAGGCGGGATGGACAAGCTGATCGGAGGCGCAGGACTCAACCGGGGCAGACGTGATCCATGCACGCTCCGGATCGGAGAGAGTGTGGATTTCTGGCGTGTCGAGGACCTCATCCCCGACGAACGGCTGCTCCTGCGTGCCCAGATGAAACTGCCGGGCAAAGCCTGGCTGGAGTTCAGGCTCCAGGGCAACGAGTTCATCCAGACCGCCTACTTCTACCCGCGGGGACTCTGGGGCAGACTCTACTGGTATCTTCTGACCCCCGTACATTATCTTGTCTTCCGCAACATGATCCGCTCTATCTATGAGAAGGCAAAAGAGTTGCAGCAGAAAATGACGGAGGCATAACATGAAACCGAAGCTCACACTCTACTATGACAAAGAGTGCCCCTTCTGTAACCATTATGCCCGCTTTCTTACTCTGAAAAAGAGCCATGCGCTTCATCTTATCAATGCCAGAGAATCCCTGCAGGAGATCCGTGCCAAATGTCCGCACCTGGATATCAATGACGGGATGATCATTGAGATAGACGGTCGGTGCCTGCAAGGCACTGAAGCACTCGCCTACCTGGATGCCATTATCATACGCAATACGCTCTTGGGAAGGCTGCATCGCGTGTGGCGCCTTACTCCCTGGCTCACCCTTCCGCTCTACAAAACTATCAAGCTCTTTCGCCGGATCGCACTCTTTTTCATGGGGAAAAAACATAGGATAGAGTGAGTAGAGCAACGATGGAAACCAGCTATTTTGGTGCGCGATTACGCACCCTTGTGAAAGATTCATTATGGAACTTTAGGGTCAGTCGCCACCTTCAAGTCCAAGAAATCTCATACTCTTTTCCCCGCCCTGGTTCTCCCTTACAAAATCGAAAAAACTTGGGATATTCATCTTGTCTGTCCTTCTATCGCTCTTTGATATCTTATTTTAGCGTTTTTGTATTCATTTTTCAGAGGGTTCAATTGGTATTGGCAAAAAAGAAATTGATTGTGGATTATTTGGAAAATATAGGGAAATGGCAACCCGAAACTTTACTTTAACTCAAATATATTATAATGATAAAAAAGAATAAAATGAAAAAATATATAATAATAAGTTTTGTACTAGGAGTCTTCTTTAGTGTTTGTTATGCAACAAATGATGGAAATGCTTCAATTGCTCCAAAAGAGTATGATAAAATGTTTAAGTATATAGAAAAGTATAATCCTAAAGAAAAAGATATTGTACAAACTATATATTCCAAAGATGGTGAAATTTATGACTGTATAGACTTCTATAAACAGTCTTCCTTGAAAGAAGTGGATAAAAAGACACTTAAATTTCCAAAACCTCCCAAAAGTGTCACAAAAGCATTGATCGATCGGTCAGATATTAGTGCTGAAAACACGCAATTGAGTGATTTATTATTTCCCGTGACTTGTCCGAATGGTACAGTTGGAATAAGAAGAATGACAATGGATGAATTAACTAAGTTCAAAACTTTAGATGATTATATAGCAAGCTTCAATCTTAAAAAAAATTATCAAAAGAAGGTTTCCTCAGAATCAGATACAAATACAATCCCTGAACCAGCACTAGAGATTGATGAAACTAAACGATTACATTCTATTGTCACATTTTTCAAAACAAATATTGGTACAGCAAGTAATATCAATATTTGGAAACATAATGGAATGGATCCTAACACTATACATCTATCAATCTCACAAGTATAGGTTATGAGAGGTGTTAATGAAGGAGCCGCTGATCGAGAAAGAATTGAAGTAGGTGTTATCAAATCACAACATAATGATTTTAGTGTGTTATTTCTTTTTTATGATACTCAAGATAATCAGTGGGGATTCTATAGTGGTACTGGGAGCAATAATGGATTTACACTTGTTGACCCTAGTCCAATAAAAATAGGAGAAGAACTTCCGGATTATAGCGTAATAGGCAGTCATCAAGCAGAAATATTGGTAGCTGTTTACAGAGAGCAAACACAAGGGCACTGGTGGGTATGGATACATGATCGATGGATCGGTTTTTATAATACAAATCTTTGGCATGAAAATGGTTTAAAACATGAAGCATATCAAATTGATTTTGGTGGAGAGGTCATGACAATGGGAACAGATATGGGGAGTGGTAAACTACCTGATGAAGACTATGGATATGCAGCTTACCAAAGAAATATAAGATATGTAAATAAGGATACTGGAGACTTTACTAAAGTAGAATCAGCAATGGAACGAACAAGATATCCTGAATGTTATGATGTTACTTTTACGAATTCAACAAGTTCAACTTGGGGCTCTTATATCTATTTTGGTGGTTCAGCAGAAGACCCACGCTGTGAAACATACCCATATTAAAAAGGAGAGAAAATGAATTGGTTAAATTACATTATAGTAGGTTTATTATCCATATTGATTATTGGATGCGGCACTAACACCCAAACAACAGAGGATACCAGTATTATCAAAAAAACAGGGCAAGTAACAAGTTATGATGAAAATGGTTTGGAAGTACCAAACAATACGCTCAAAGATGATGGCTTTTATCAAAAAGGGCTTACTCCCAGATACAGTAGAGATGACCAAAAAAAGATCGTGACAGATCACCTCACCGGACTAGAATGGCAGGACACTGCTGATGTTGCACTTGAAGATAAAAATTGGATGAAGAGTGAGCTTATGGGAGAGTGTAGTGATGACTATGGCAATCCAAGTTGTCCAGATGGAAATTGTAGCCTCTGTTATGATACTTCAGGGGATACAGCCACAACCTATTGTTCAGAGCTTACATTGGATGGAGGTGGATGGAGACTCCCCACTTTGGAAGAACTTACCTATATTGTGGATAAAGGAAAGGTAGCACCTTCCATTGATCCTGTATTTAAATATGTCAAAGATACTCGATATTTTACCTCTACAACAGGAAGTGGATTTTTACCCATTACTGTTTTTTTTGATGAAGGATTTAGTCTTAAATATTTTCCAAAAGTCTATAATTTCAGAGCACATGTACGCTGTGTGAGAGGCACAGGAGATGATAACGTCCTAAAAAGTTCGCAATTTCACTAATCCCTATAGTATCAGGCTACTTTTGGTAGCAATTTCTCTCTTGTCTCCATCACTGTCACTAGTTTTTCCGGTTTAATGTAGCTTCGTTCAACC
>JAQVHV010000143.1 GCA_028696055.1 Sulfurovum sp. | reverse complement strand
AAGTTTTCAAGGAGAACGGAAAACTGAAAGGGAGTTTTTATGAGAAAACGCTCTATGAACTGCAGCATGAATTGGTCAAGCTTCAGCAGTGGGTCATCAAAAACAACAAACGTCTGCTGGTGATCTTTGAAGGGCTGGATATGGGAGGAAAAAGCTCAATGATCAAAGAGCTTACCACCTATCTAAATCCCAGGGAAACACGCTCCGTTGCACTCCCGAAACCAAACTCCGAAGAGACGGGGCAGTGGTACTTTCAGCGCCATATCAGGCAGCTGCCCAATGCAGGAGAGATCGTTTTTTTCGACAGGTCATGGTATAACAGGGGAGGGATCGAGCAGATATTCGGCTTTTGTACGCAGGAGCAGCATGACCTCTTCTACCGGCAGGTGAACGAGGTGGAGAAGCTGCTTGTGGATGACGGGATCATGGTGTTTAAATTTTATCTGAATATCACAAAAGAGACACAGGCAAGACGCATTAAGCAGAGGGAGAAAGATCCTCTAAAGAGTTGGAAACTTTCAGAACTTGATTACAAATCACACAATGCCTATGATCAGTACGTGAAGTACCGTGACAAGATGTTTGATCTCTCCGGAACGCTTGTCGTACCCTGGATAGAACTGCAGGCAGACGATAAAAAACGTGCAAGGCTCAATGCACTGCGCTTCCTGCTCTCAAACATCTGCTACGAGAAGAGAGACATGGATGTGATCAGGGGTGTAGACGAAAAGATACTCACACTTCATTCGTAAATAAAAGTAAATAAAGGAATAACATGGCAAACGTAACACTCTGGCACAATCCAAGATGCAGCAAGTCAAGAGACTCATTCAAGCTGCTTGAAGAGAAAGGGATCGATGCAGAGGTGATCAAATATCTTGATACGCCTCCGACAAAAGAGGAGCTCAAAGAGGTCTTGAAGATGCTGGGAATGGCTCCAAGAGAGCTGATGCGTACCAAAGAGGAGATCTATAAAACATTGCATCTTGATCAAGAGACGGATGATGAAAAACTGATCGAAGCAATGGTCTCAAATCCTAAATTGATCGAAAGACCGATCGTGATCAAAGAGGGCAAAGCGGTGATCGGCCGCCCCATTGAAAAAGTGATAGAATTGATTTCTTGACTTTTTATGTTAAAATTCGCCCAATTATTATTTAAAGTAAGGAAAAGAGATGCTTAGTACAGTAAACTTAACACAACGCTACGGAAAACGTGTACTATTTGACAAGATCAATA
The DNA here is from genome assembly GCA_028696055.1 of Sulfurovum sp. Lineage (GTDB taxonomy): Bacteria > Campylobacterota > Campylobacteria > Campylobacterales > Sulfurovaceae > Sulfurovum. Next base: position 1,473 of record JAQVHV010000143.1, on the reverse strand, counting down.
TTACATTGGATGTAGGTAAGCGCTACGGGCTTATCGGTGCCAATGGTGCAGGAAAATCGACATTTTTAAAGATCCTATCAGGTGAGATAGAGCCTACTGACGGTGAAGTACAGATACAGCCTGGACTCAGACTGGGCGTACTCGGACAAAACCAGTATGCTTTTGAGAACTTTACGCTCAAAGATGCCGTACTTTACGGGAATAAAAAGCTCTATGATGCGCAGAAAGAGAAAGAGAAGCTCTATATGGAAGGGGACTTCGAAAACGATGCGGTCAATAACCGTCTGGCAGAGCTTGAGATGATCTGTGCAGATGAGGATCCGACCTATGAGTCTGATGTCCATATCGAAAAATTGCTTGAGGCGCTGGGGTTCCCGGCAAGCCAGCATGATGACCTGATGAGTTCGATCACAGGTGGGGACAAGTTCAAGATCCTGCTTGCACAGGTACTCTTCCTCAAGCCTGATATCCTGCTGCTCGATGAGCCGACCAACAACCTCGATATCGAGACGATCGGCTGGCTGGAGGAGGAACTCAAACGCCATGAGGGTACGATGGTCGTGATCTCCCACGACAGACACTTTCTCAATGGTGTCGTCACGCACATCCTTGATCTGGATTTCCAGAATATCCGTGAGTTTACCGGGAATTATGATGACTGGTATATCGCGGCAAACCTGATTGCCAAGCAGGCTGAAACAAGCAGAGGCAAAGCCCTTAAAGAGAAAGAGGAGCTTGAGAAGTTCATCGCCAGATTCTCTGCAAACGCATCAAAAGCGAAACAGGCTACCAGCCGTCAGAAACAGCTGGATAAACTCGATATCCAGGAGATCAAACTCTCATCCAGACGTGACCCTTCGATCATGTTTAAGCCGCACCGTGATATCGGTAATGAGGTGCTTGAATTGACAGATATCTCTAAAAGCTATGATGATGAGAAGGTACTTGAAAATATCTCATTTAAAGTCAACAGGGATGACAAGATCGCCTTGATCGGTTCCAACGGTGCAGGTAAAACGACGCTGCTTGAGATACTGATGGGCAAACTCGAAGCGGATAGCGGAAGCTATAACTGGGGGCAGACGATCTCTACAACTTATTTCCCTCAAAATACGACCGATATCGTGACGGGTGATATTGAGTTGCCTCAGTGGATCCAGGGATTTGATCCAAAATGGCACATCGATGAGATCCGTAAAACACTTGGCCGTATGCTTTTCAGCGGTGAAGAGCAGAAAAAGAAGGTGGATGCCTGTTCAGGGGGAGAAAAACACCGTGTGATGCTCTCCAAGATGATGATGGACAGTGCCAACTTCCTTGTGATGGATGAACCCAACAACCACCTCGACCTGGAAGCGATCGTTGCACTGGGTGAAGCACTGCATGACTATCAGGGCGGTGTGATCTGTGTCACACACGACCGTGAACTGATCGATGCCTTTGCAAACCGTATCATCAAACTGAACGAAGACG
>JAQVHV010000057.1 GCA_028696055.1 Sulfurovum sp. | reverse complement strand
ACCACTAATGCCTTTACCGGCTTTGATATCACGAGCAAATTGCTCTACATCTACTTCTATCTTCATATGTCATTCCTTGGGTATTTGTTATTTTACCCGATTGACACAGAATTATGAACGGTCCCCAAGGATCAGAAAAAGCGTTAAAAAAAATTCATGTACTTCCATCATAGAATTATTATACAGCAAATCCTGCCAATGACAAATGTTACTTCAGAATGTTTATCATTATTGATCAAAAGAGATGGTGCAGAGTAAAAACCGGTTACTTTTTCCCTCTTTTTTTATCACTCTTCTCCTTATTGGCGTCATACACCTTGAAGCCGTCACGCTTTGTCGTTTTACGTTTTTTGGTTTTTGAGAAAGTCGTTGATTTTTTCTTCTTGTTTCCGAAAGCTCCCTCGGCACTTTTTTTCTTTTCATTTTTTCTTGCGCCTTTTTGGATACTCATGACTTTGGGAGCATACCCTTCAAGTCTCTCCTGAGGTATCGGTCTGCCCAGCATGCGCTCCACATCCCTCAAGGCTACCGTTTCGCCTGGTGAGATCAGTGTAATGGCAAGCCCCGCTTTCCCTGCTCTGCCCGTACGTCCGATACGGTGGATATAATCCTGCGTCACATGGGGAATGTCATAGCTGAAGACCACTTCAAGGGCAGGGATATCCAAACCTCTTGCAGCAATATCCGTAGCGACAAGTACACGTATCTTGCCCTCTTTAAAGGCATTCAGTGCCCTGCTGCGCTCCCCGGAACTCTTCTCACCGTGGATCACTTCCGTTTTCAGCCCGGAGAGTTTCAGCTCTTCTGCCACCATGTCTGCTTCGGCTTTTTTTCTTACAAAGACCAGTGCCATTGTATAGTTTCGTGAACCGATCAGATAAGAGAGAAGCTCAGCCTTCTTCTCCGCTTCTACAGGATAGACAATCTGCTTGACCGAAGAAGCCGCTGTCCCCATACTGTCTACCTCGATGCGTTTTGGCTTATGCAGTATCTGGCCTGAAAGATTTTTCAGCGGTGCGGAGAGCGTAGCTGAGATCAGAATATTCTGTCTTTTCTCAGGAAGATATTGAAGTATCTGGGATACCTCCTTGAGAAATCCCATATCCAGAATCGTATCTGCCTCGTCCATCACAAGAAACTTCACCGCACTGAGATCAAGATGGTGTTTCCCGATATGTTCAAGCAAACGTCCTGTCGTCGTGACAATGATATCAGCGCCCTTTTTTAGCCGATTTTCCTGTGCTTTGAAATTACCGCCGCCGTAGAGCACCTCGCTTCTGAGAGGAAGAAACGCTCCATATTCTACAAAACTCTGGTGTACCTGTTTGGCAAGTTCGCGTGTCGGTACAAGAACTATCGCTTTGGGATAGTGTTGTCCCTCCTGGTGTTTTCCGGAAAGATCCTGCAGTATAGGAAGAGCAAATGCTGCTGTCTTACCCGTACCGGTCTGTGCTCCTGCAAGTACATCTCCGCCTGTAAATATCGCAGGGATAAGCGCTCTTTGTATCGGTGTCGGATCAGTATAGGCTTTCTTCTCGAGCGCTTTCAGCAGTGATGGTTTAAGATGTAGGTCAGAGAATGACATTGCTCTATTTGGTTCCATTTCTATTTTCTGCCTCTTCCAGCCTGCGTTTCAGGCGCATCTTCTGCTTGGCCACTTCGCGCATATCCGCATCGCTGTCGCTCTCATCGACGATCTCAACCCCAAGGATGGTCTCCACACAATCTTCCAGCGTCAAAATCCCCTCTGTCTGGTCATAACTGTCAACGACCAGGAACATATGGTCCTTGCGTTTGATGAAAAGATTCAAAGCTTTGGAGACAGGTATATTCTCAGAGATCTTAAATATCTTCTTCTGTATCTCGCTCAATGTCTGAGTATCATCCTTATGTGCATGCTTGAATATCTTTTTGGTCATCACCAAACCAGTGATATTTTCTATAGTTCCCTCATAGACAGGAATACGTGAAAATTTATAGATCGCCTCTTCATTCTCTATAATATCCCTCAGTGTCCTGGAGCTGTCAAGCGCATATACGACAGTTCTTGGCGTAAGGATCTCCTCGACTTTGATACGGTCCAGCTGAAGAATGTTTTCAATCACTTCGGACTCCTGTTCCTTCAACACCCCTTCATCCTCACTCATCCAGGTACTTTCAAGCAACTCTTCTCTGCTGAACCCGGTCTTGTCTCCATCCTTTTTAATGCGATTTGTTACAAACAGGGTCAGCAGAATGATCGGATAGGTCAACCAGATAAAAAATCGAATGATATACGCTGCTACTGGAGCTAGCTGTTTCCAGTAGACTGCACCGATCGTCTTGGGAATGATCTCGGAAAGAAAAAGGATCGCAAATGTCAGGATCGCAGAGACATAAAAGACCGCTTCATAACCGTAAATTTTTTCTGCCTGTGCCCCTACAGCGGCTGCACCCAGAGTATTCGCTATCGTATTGAGTATCAGAATAGATGCGATCGATTTGTTGATGTTCTCTTTATGATCTCGGAGCAAAGCGCCCGTTTTGGGACTTTCTCGCTCCATGACGGAAACAAATGGCATGTTGATAGAAAGCAGTACAGACTCTAAAATGGAACAGAGGAACGATATCCCCACAGCAAGAAGAAAAAATAGAATCAATAAGTCCATTTGTGTAGTATACCCTTTATAATAAAATTAATGTTGCCAGACCTAAAAAGCTGAAAAAGCCTACAACATCCGTCACGGTTGTCAGTATGACCGTACTTCCGATGGCCGGATCAACGTCCATTCTCTTCAGCAACAAAGGCACAACCGAACCAATGAAGCCTGCACTCAGCAAATTGATGATCATCGATAGTCCTATCACCACACCCAACATTCCTGTGTTAAACCATAACGATGCGATAATTCCCATAATCACTGCAAATATCAGTCCATTTCCCAGTGAAAGAAGTACCTCTTTTTTGATAGTACGGAAAGCATCATGTTTTGCGATATCACCAAGTGCAAGTTGCCGAACCACAACTGTCAGTGATTGTGTGCCTGCATTCCCACCCATTGAAGCAACGATAGGCATCAATATCGCCAGAGCAACAATACTTTGTAAAGTAGACTCAAACATCCCTATCACAATAGAAGCTACAATAGCCGTGACCAGATTTATACTTAACCATACTGCCCGAAGTTTACCTGCTCTAAAAATATTTTCATCCTCTTCGGCATCATCGTTGACCCCTGCAAGATGGTACATCTGATCGGTTGCCTGTTCATTGATGATATCCAAAATATCATCAGATGTAATACGTCCTAGCAGTCTTCCTTTTTCGTTGACGATCGGCATAGAGGCAAGGTCGTATTTCTGGAATTTTTGCACAACACTATCGATATCGTCATGGTCTACAGCAAAAATAGGCCTGTATTGCTCCGGGTTTTCATTGATATTTTCTGCTAAACTTTTTGTGAAATCAAAGATAAGTAGATGGTCCAACCCTACCCCATAATGCAATTTTTCATGTTCATCGGTAACAAAGAGATAGGTCACGTTTTCCAGCTCGTCTTCTCTGCGCAATCTTGCAAAGTCACGAATCACGTCATGGACATTCTGTCCGAGTTTTGCCGTATAAACCTCTGTCTGCATGTAAGCACCGGCTTCTTCGTCCGCATAACGCTTAAGCTGCAGGATATCAGCCTGATACTCTTCATCAAGCGCTTCAAAAACCTGTTTTGCTTTCTCTTCATCGATCTCTTCAAGTTCCTGAATAAAGTCTGTCTGGTCATCTGATTCAAGTTCATTGACAGATTCTGCGATCTCTTCGGCACTGAATGACTCAATAATATCACCAAAATATCTGTCAGGTAGTTCCAGCGCCACATCGGCGATGAGCTCTTTTGGAATCGAGTGTACAGCCTCGGAAAAATTTTTTTCATCAAGATCTTTAAGGAGATTGGCGATCTCAGAGGGATGCAGTTCATCTTCACGATGGGCATTAAGATACTCTGTCAACTTATCCATAAGATCTCCTTTTAGCATTAGATTATGCAATTATACTCTGTTTTAAAAGAGATATGTTTAATAAAATGAATGAATAATAGGGATGGTATCAATGGCGGCTTGACACCAGAAGGGTGTCATAGCTATTTTTTTTCTTCAGGGAGGTCACACTTTTTTGTGATCATACAGAGCGGACAGAAATCAGTCAAACCTGCTATCAACGGGATAACCCCAAGATAGAACCAAGCAATACCTGTATAGATACCTGCACCTATCAATGCCAAACCGATAACTATTCTAAATTTACGACAGAATCTTCTGATTTTGTTATAATTCATATAAAATATCCTTATATAATTATTTTTGTAACTATACTAAAGTATTCTTAGAATAAATTGAGAGTAGAAGACTCCCCCTGAAAGGAGTCTTTGGAATTTAGAGCTGTGGACCGGCAGAAGCAAAATCAAATTCATCACCGTTGCCGTCATAACGGTGGAAGTTTTTCTGGAACATGCCTGCAAGCTTCATCAGCATCGCATCATACTCCTCTTTATTTTCCCAAGTCTCTCTTGGATTCAAGACCTTATCATCTTCCACTCCATCAAGAGTTTTTGGAATACGGAGGTTAAAGATAGACAGTGTATCAAACTCTGCATTCTTGATCGAACCATTGAGAATACCGTCAATACACGCTCTGGTATCTTTAATACTCATACGTTTACCACGGCCATAGGGACCACCTGTCCAACCGGTATTGACAAGATAAACATTGACATTATGCTCATCAATCTTTTCTCCGAGAAGCTTGGCATAGACAGTTGGATGCAATGGCAGGAATGCTTCTCCGAAACAGGCACTGAATGTTGCCTGAGGTTCAGTAATACCTCTCTCGGTACCTGCAACTTTTGCTGTATAACCGCTGAGGAAATAGTACATTGCCTGCTCTTTACTGAGCTTGGAAACAGGAGGAAGTACACCGAAGGCATCTGCAGTCAGGAAGATGATATTCTTCGGATGACCCGCCTGCAGGTCGACCTTGTGGTTCTCGATATGCTCGATAGGATAAGAGACACGTGTATTCTCTGTTTTGGAACCATCTTCATAATCAACATTGCCGCTTTCGTCAGCAACAACATTCTCCAGAAGCGCATCTTTCACGATCGCTCCGAAGATCTCCGGCTCGCTCTTCTCATCAAGGTTGATCACTTTTGCATAGCATCCACCCTCAAAGTTAAATACACCGTTATCATCCCAGCCATGTTCATCATCACCGATCAGTGCTCTGTTCGGGTCAGTGGAGAGTGTCGTCTTGCCCGTACCGGAAAGGCCGAAGAAGAGACATACATCTCCCTCTTTACCAACGTTTGCAGAACAGTGCATAGGGAGTTTACCCTCAAGCGGCAGCCAGTAGTTCATCATAGAGAAGATACCTTTTTTCATCTCCCCGCCATACCATGTACCGCCGATGATCGACGTATTTTCCTCTATATTGAATATAACAAAAACATCCGAGTTGAGTCCATGTTCTTTGTACTTTTCATTGACTGTTTTACATGCATTGTATACGGTAAAATCCGGTTCAAAATTTTCCAGCTCCTCTTCTGTAGGGCGGATGAACATGTTTTTAACAAAGTGTGCCTGCCACGCAACTTCAGAGACAAATCTTATTTTTCGTCTGCTCTCTATACTTGCTCCCGCATAAACATCCATAATATAGATATTTTTACCTGAAAGTTGAGAAAGTGAAAGATCGAGTAGCTCATTATAAATCTCTTTATCGATTTTTTGGTTTACATCTCCCCAGGCAATATTCTGGTTAGACGGTGCCTGATCTACAAAATACTTATCATTTGGACTACGGCCGGTAAAAATACCTGTGTCACACATTGCTGTACCTGTTGTAGATATCTTACACTCTCCACGGTTCACTTCATGTGCTTGGAGCTCATCATAACTGAGATTATAATAGATCTCCCCAATATTTTTCAGTCCTAGTTTCTCTAGTCCATTTGGTATCTTCTTACCCATAATACTTTCTTTTGCCTCTTTTTTTATTTAAATATTGACAGCAATACACCTGCTGCAACTGCCGAGCCGATCACGCCTGCCACATTCGGGCCCATGGCATGCATAAGTAGAATATTACCAGGTTTTTCCTCCATACCTACTTTATTAACAACCCTTGCTGCCATAGGTACAGCCGACACGCCTGCTGCACCGATAAGCGGGTTGATCGGTTCTTTACTGAACTTGTTCATGATCTTTGCCATAATGACACCTGCAGCCGTACCGGCAGAAAACGCCAAAAGACCGATGATCATAATACCCAGTGTTTCCAATACAAGGAATTTGTCCGCTGCAAGCTTGGAACCTACTCCTAGTCCAAGGAAAATCGTAACGATGTTGATCAATGCATTCTGCATCGTATCGCTCAATCTGTCCACCACGCCTGACTCTTTGGCAAAGTTACCGAATGCAAATGCCCCGATAAGCGGTGCTGATTCGGGAAGGAGCAGCATTGTCAGCATGAGCACAACGATAGGGAAGATGAGCTTTTCTTTTTTGTGTACCTTTCTTTGCAGCGTCATTTTGATCTGACGCTCCTCTTTTGTGGTAAGTGCTTTCATGATCGGCGGCTGGATCACCGGCACAAGTGCCATGTAGGAGTATGCCGCTACTGCGATCGCACCCAGCATCTCAGGAGCCAGTCTGTTTGCGATAAAGATCGAAGTCGGGCCGTCTGCACCGCCGATGATAGAGATCGCCGAAGCATCCTTCAGCGAGAAGCCGATCGCAACAGCACCGATCAGTGAACCGAAGATACCGAACTGTGCTGCACCGCCGAGGATTGCAGTTTTAGGATTTGCCAGCAAAGGACCGAAATCCGTCATCGCACCGACCCCCATAAAGATCAGAAGCGGAAAGAATTCATTGGCAATCCCCATATTGTAGATGATACCGAGCATTCCATGCTCACCGGCCATATTGGCAAGCGGAATATTGGCCAACAGTCCCCCGAATGCGATAGGGATCAAAAGCAGTGGTTCAAAGTTCTTTGCGATTGCAAGATAAAAAAGGATAAATACGATCGTAAGCATGATCAAACGCCCGACTGAGGACTCGAAAGCACTCATCAATCTTCCTTCACCGTAAGGTTCCGCAGTCATCTCACCGTCATTGACATCGATAATCGCACTAAGACCTGTTGTCTTCCAGAAACTTGCCACAAGTTCTGTTACACTTTTAGGTTTATACTGCTCTTCCTGCTGCTCTTCAGCAGCTGCAGGCACTTCCTGCGCAGGTGAAGCCTGGGCAGCAGAGGTAACAGCTACTATACTGAAAAGCAGTAAGAGTAGGATCTGTTTGATTCTCATGATTACTCCATTGTAGCCAGAAGTTGTTGGTCGGCAACCGCATCATTGACTTTGACGTTGATCGTAGCAATTTTCCCATCTTTTGGCGCAACGATATCGATCTCCATTTTCATCGCTTCAAGAATCATGATCTTGTCACCCTCTTTCACGCTGTCACCCGGATTCACAAGGATCTTCCACACGTTGCCCGGAGTTTCCGAGTTGATATGAAGAGAACCTTCTCCCGCCGCTACTGCCGTAGGTGTTGCTGCTTCTGCTACTGCAGTAACCGGTGCAGATGATGCTGCCGGTACCACCTGGATATCCGCATTACCTTCCGCTACCTGTACACTGTACTGTTTACCGTCTACTACTACTGTATAATTTCCTGCCATTTCTTTATCTCCACTACAATTATTTTTACCTTTTCTGACCATGAGAGGGCCCTCGCCTTTCAGGAACGCAATACCTTTCTGATCGCATGATGCCGCGATAAAGATATTCTCTTCCGTAGTAGGAAGCCCTTCATCCTCCAGCACTTTCGTCCAGTGTGCAACAGATTTATGCTCGTCACGGTCTGCGATGTCAAGCGGGTTCTCCGTTGTAGGTTCAAGCTTGAGTTTTTCGCCTGCCAATTTGATGATCTCAGGGTCAGCCTCTACCGGAGTCTTACCGAAATATCCCAGTACCATACGCCCATAGCCTGGAGCGATCTGCTTCCATGGCCCAAACATGACGTTGGCATACGCCTGCTGCCAGTAGAACTGGCTCACAGGAGTTACAGAGGTACCGTACCCGCCACGCTCTACCACCTCTTTCATCGCAAGGATCACTTCATCAAATTTCTCAAGATCACCTGCATCTCTCATCATCTGCGTATTTGCTGTCAATGCACCGCCTGGCATCGGAGAGAATGGGATAAGCGGTGAAACCTGGGTTGCTTCAGGCGGCACCATATAGTCAGCGAGACACTCCTTGAGTCGCTCTTCATATTTCAACACCTTATTCAGCTCAAGGTCACCGAGGTTGAAGTTTGTACCCTTGGTTGCATGCAGCATTGTGAGGATATCCGGCTGCGATGTACCGCCGCTCACCGGTGAGGCTGCAAGGTCGATACCGTTTGCACCTGCCTCAAGCGCTGCAAGATATGCAGCTACCGATACACCCGCTGTCTCATGCGTGTGGAGTCTCAAGTGCACCTCTTCACCCAGAAGCTTTCTTGCCATATAGATCGTCTCATAGACTTTATGGGGATTTGCAGTACCTGAAGCATCTTTGAAACAGACAGAATCAAACGTAATCCCGCTCTCAAGAATGTTTCTCAGTGTTTTTTCATAGAAGGCGACATCATGCGCACCTTTACATCCCGGAGGAAGGTCCATCATGGTTACGACCACTTCATGGTTCATTCCGTACTTCTTGATACATTCAGAGGAGTACATCAAGTTATTTACATCGTTGAGCGCATCAAAGTTTCTTACCGTTGTAGTGCCGTGTTTTGCAAACATCTTTGCAAAAAGGTCGATCATCTCACGACTGCCCGTATCAAGCATCACTGTGTTGATACCACGGGAAAGCACCTGAAGGTTAGCATCCTTACCGACAATCTCCCTGAATCCATCCATCATCTCAAAGGCATTTTCCTGAAGATAGAAAAAGAGTGACTGGAATCTTGCTCCACCCCCAAACTCAAAGTGTGTGATACCCGCCTGCTTTGCAGCTTCTACTGCAGGAAAGAAGTCATCCATAAGTACACGACCGCCAAAAACAGACTGAAATCCATCCCTGAAGGTTGTGTCCATAATATCTATATATTTTTTTGCCATTTACGATACCTTGCGTTGATTATTTATTTTTTCGAAATTCTGTAACAGCAGCGATAATCGCAGCGACACGTGCCGACTCATCACTGTCAGAGGAAGAAGGAGCTGCAGGGGCTGCAGAAGGCTCTTCATCAGGGAAGTATTTTGAGATTACCATCGCCTGAAGTTTAACGACTTGTACAAGTATAAGAAGGAAGAGAAAAACAACCCCCATTCCCAACATCATAAACTTGATACTTTCGACTAATAAATTTACTTCTGTTTCCATCATTGTCTCACTTTATAAGTAATATGCGATTTTAAAATAAATTAGCTTTTTGGAAGGTAAAAATGCTTAATTTATCGACGTTTTCGGCTTCGATTCTTCTTGCGTGTTTCTTTTTGCTCACTTTCATACTCCAGCATCATATCATCAACCTTTTCCTGGTCAAACCCGATCTGCGTACTGATATGGGGGTGTTCCCTCTCAAGCAGCTGCGACAGCAGTTTTTCCAGCAGTACTTCCTGATCCATCTCATGAAGAAGAACCAACAGCTTCGAAGCATTCTCATTCAGCGGAGTCTTTCTGATCTTTTCGGCAAGATACTCCAAATCCGCTGTGTCGATCCCGCTATCATCTATGATCGTAGCCAGCTGCATCTGTGCACCTACCTCTTTTTGGATACGCTGAAGCTCTTTAAACTCTTCGGTTGTTACCAGTGTGATCGCCTGTCCGCTTTTACCTGCACGTCCGGTACGGCCGATTCGATGAACATAACTTTGGGGATCAAACGGGATATGATAGTTGAAAACATGACTGACACCTTTGACATCAAGGCCTCTTGCCGCAACATCGGTAGCCACCATGATCTTCGTCTCACCTCTTCTGTAACCTTTGACGATCACTTCCCGCTCTTCCTGTTCAAGGTCGCCATGCAGCCCTCCGGCATTGAACCCGAGTGCCAGAAGATGCTCAGTCAACCTGTCTACTTCACGTTTCATACGACAGAAAATGATACACTTGTCTGTCTTCTCGGTTTCAAGTAGTTTCACGATCGCATCGTCTCTCTGACTCTCTTCTATCACATAATAACGCTGCTCAATCACATTGTTGGTTGTCTCCTCCTCGTTAACCACTGATACAAACTCGGGCTGATAGAGGATATCTTCTGCCAACGCTTTGATCGGTTCGGGCATCGTTGCCGAGAAAAGCAGTGTCTGCCTGTTTTGGGGAATATACTCAAAAATCTCTTTGATATCATCCAAAAATCCCATATCCAGCATCTCATCGGCTTCATCGAGTACAACAATCTCGGGATTGAATGTCTCTATTTTACCTTTACGATAAAGGTCTTTAAGCCTTCCCGGCGTAGCCACAACGACCTGCACTCCTTTGTGGATCAGGGCAATCTGCCTGCCATACCCCACACCCCCGTATACCGTCAGTGTACGTATCCCCGCAAAACGTCCCAGGTGATAGAGTTCATCACTGACCTGGGTCGCCAGTTCTCGTGTCGGGGTGATGACCAGCGCTCGCTCACACTCCCCTTTTGCGATCTTATCCATCAATGGCAAACCGAAAGCAGCAGTTTTTCCTGTTCCGGTATGGGCCTGCCCTACCAGATCGGAACCGCTCTCGATGATCGGAATTGCAACTTGCTGAATAGGACTCGGTTCCTTGAAACCGGCGATCTTCACACCTTTGAAAAGGTCTTTGTGAAAATTGAAATCTTTAAATGTCATATTTTTTACCTTATTCTCTGTCCAAAAATCTTTTGAACTTATCAAAGCCCCCCTCAAGAGACTCAATAAACCCAAACTAGATCATCATAAGCAAGAGGATCCCCAGTATGATCCTGTACCACCCGAATGCCACAAATGTAAAACGCTGCAGAAATACCAAAAAGAGTTTGATCGTCAGATAGGCCACGACAAATGCTGTGACAAACCCCGCGACAAACGCACCCCAGTTGGCATCGGCAAACTCGCTGTAGTACTTGAGCAGGTCATATCCGCTTACCGCCGCCATCACGGGAATCGCCAATAAAAATGAAAACTCTGCAGAGGCTTTTCTATCCAGTCCCACCAAAAGCCCGCCGATGATCGTCGCACCCGCCCTGCTTGTTCCCGGTATCAGGGAAAAAATCTGAGCAAATCCGATCCATAGCGCCTGCTTCATACTTACCTTCTCGACATCATAGGTATGGGAACTTTCCTCTTTGTAGAACTTTTCTACGACCAAAAAGATAATACCGCCGACAATGAACATCCATGCTACGATCTCCACGGTAAAGAGTGTTTTGATAATGTCTTTGAAAAGAAAGCCAATAACAGCCAAAGGGAGGAAAGCGACAAAAAGTTTTTGCCAAAGAGAGATTTTTTTGAAGGAGATCTTCTCTTTATACAAGAGTAGAACCGCCATGATCGCCGCAAACTGGATGATCACTTC
>JAQVHV010000056.1 GCA_028696055.1 Sulfurovum sp. | reverse complement strand
TCCAATATAAAGTCTGTCATGACTCTTTTAAATAACTCTCGTTCATCAATTTTCATTCTTATCTCCAATTATTCAATTGAAAAGATTAGCATATCTGAAAATTGCGAACTTTATTTTACACTATCTATTGCCAAATACTTAATACTGAATACAAGTATGTTGCACAAACTATTAGCAGATTATTATTTTATCTACCAAATTACAATTCTACATACTTCTATGAGTCAAAAGATATCGCAAGTAGAAGCTTAGAGATAGATGATACTGACAACTTCAGAATTTTATCTCTAAATATTATTTGAAAAAAATTTAGAAGCATGGAAAGAAGCAAAAGTTGCACAAGAAGAAAGAGATTTCTACACAAGGTTTACTTATCACAGATTAGAGTTCATCAATGAAGTTGGCTATCAAAAGTTTAGAAGATTTTTACTGCAATATACAAAAATTATCTTGGAACAATAATAGATTTGGTTGCCAATAGGTTACCAATTTAGTTTTTGCTATAATGCCATAACCTTGAAAGAGCGTAGATAAGATACGTTGTTGGATTTTATATTTAAGTGGTGTCAAGAGAGGGACTTGAACCCTCGACCTCCGGCTTATGAGACCAGCGCTCTAACCAGCTGAGCTACCTTGACATCTTTGTTGGAGGTCGAAATTATAGCTATGGTTTCCTTAATAAAACTTAAAAAAATTTAAAGATTTAACAATTTTTCAACTTTTTCATAGTCAAACCCACAAATCCATTGTGAACCTATCAGATAGACCGGTACACCGCGACATCCATGTTTCTGGCAATCCCTGGCTGCTTTTTGATCTTTGGTAATATCAATCGTCTTAAACTGGATTCCATTGTCTCTCAAATGTTTTTTTGCTGTGGTACACCATCTACAGGTCGGAGTAGTAAAAAGTATTACTTTTTTTTGCTTTGGCTGCATCTATATATCTCCTTGTTTTTCTACTAACTATAACAGTTGAAAGCTTAAACTAATATAACTATATCAATAAATTTTAGTCAATATGACTAAACCCTATTGACAATCAGAGATTTTTTTTGTAAAATCGCTACAAAATTACTATTAAGGAGTCATAATGAATTTTAAACCACTTGGTGACAGACTGCTTGTAGAGCGCATTGAAGAAGCATCTACGACATCATCAGGGATCATTATTCCTGACAATGCCAAAGATAAACCCTCTCAAGGGAAAGTGATCGCTGTAGGCAGCGAAGTAGAAGAGGTAAAGGTAGGAGATACGATTGTATTTGGCAAATATGCCGGCACTGAGATCACGATAGATAACACTGTATATTTGATCATGGAACAATCGGACGCACTGGGTATATTGTCATAATTCCGGCTCAATCCACACAATAAAATTTCTTACATAATAAAGGATAACACAATGGCTAAAGAGATATTTTTTTCAGATAAAGCAAGAAATGGACTTTATGAAGGCGTAAGTAAACTTGCGGATGCAGTAAAAGTAACTATGGGGCCAAGAGGTCGTAATGTATTGATCCAAAAAAGTTATGGAGCACCGCATATCACAAAAGACGGTGTCTCCGTTGCCAGAGAGATCGAACTGAGCGACACGCTTCAAAACATGGGTGCACAACTGGTAAAAGAGGTAGCCAGCAATACAGCCGATGAAGCAGGTGACGGCACAACCACTGCTACGGTATTGGCGCACTCTATCTTCAAGGAAGGACTGCGCAACATCACCGCCGGTGCCAACCCGATCGAAGTCAAGAGAGGGATGGACAAGGCGAGTGCAGCGATCATCGAAGAGCTGAAAAAGATCTCCAAAGAAGTGAAAGACAAAAAAGAGATTGCTCAGGTAGCAACGATCTCTGCTAACTCTGACAGAAGTATCGGAGACCTGATCGCCGAGGCAATGGACAGAGTAGGTAAAGACGGTGTCATTACGGTTGAAGAAGCAAAAGGGATCGAGGATGAACTTGAAGTGGTTGAAGGTATGCAGTTTGACAGAGGATACCTCTCTCCTTACTTTGTCACAAACTCAGAAAAGATGACATGCGAACTTGAAAATCCGCTGATCCTTATCACCGATTCGAAAGTAACATCACTGAAAGACCTCATTCCGGTTCTTGAGCAGGTACAGCAGACTGGCAAACCGCTTCTTATCATCGCAGATGATGTAGAGGGTGAAGCACTTGCCACATTGGTGCTCAACCGTCTCAAGGGTGTACTCAACATCGCTGCAGTCAAAGCGCCTGGATTTGGGGACAGAAAGAAAGAGATGCTCAAAGATATCGCTATCCTTACAGGCGGTACAGTGATCACAGAAGAGCTTGGGCTAAGCCTCGACAAAGCAACACTGGCTGAACTCGGACAGGCAGGGAGAATCGTAATCGACAAAGACAACACTGTCATCGTAGATGGTAAAGGCGACAAAGCCGCTGTGGAATCAAGAGTCAGCGAGATAAAGATCCAGATCGGCAATACCACTAGCGAATATGACAAAGAAAAGCTCCAGGAGAGACTTGCAAAACTCTCAGGCGGTGTAGCGGTGATCAAAGTAGGTGCTGCAACCGAAACCGAGATGAAAGAGAAAAAAGACAGAGTCGATGATGCACTTTCTGCAACAAAAGCAGCGGTGGACGAAGGTATCGTTATCGGCGGCGGTGCAGCGCTTATCAAGGCATCTCAGGCCGTCAACCTCAGTCTTGAAGGAGACGAAGAGGTCGGTGCACAGATCATTCTTAGAGCAGTATTTGCTCCGCTCAAACAGATCGCAAGCAATGCGGGCTTTGATGCGGGAGTGGTTGCCGACAGGATCGCCAATACCGAAGATGCCACTTTAGGATTTAACGCTGCGACAGGCGAATATGTAAATATGCTTGATGCAGGGATCATCGATCCGCTGAAGGTAGAACGTGTAGCACTTCAAAACGCCACTTCGGTAGCAAGCCTGCTCCTAACCACTGAGGCAACGATCTCGGATAAAAAAGAGGATCCGACTCCAACGCCTGATATGCCGCAGATGCCGGGAATGCCGGGTATGATGTAATCGTCTATCGATTTACGCGACTGTCGTACTCCAGCTGGAGTACGGCTTCTTTTTCCCAACCATTTTATCTCCACAAACATTTTTACTTCCCTTAACGAGCTTTTCCCTTAAGATTCCGGATCAACTTCAGGATAACAGGAAGAACGCTTTATCGAAGCTATCGTAAAAGCTTTTGAAACTCAAATGAAGGCAATGGTTTTGAAAAGTAATACCCTTGAAGATAATCACAGCCATAGGAGGCCATAAGGTCTGCAAGCTGTTGATTTTCAACACCTTCAACAACTACCTTCATCTCCAGATTATGGGCAAGTTCTATCATCCCCTGTACGATTCTCTGATCCTCCGACTTGACCAGGATATGCTCCATAAACAACCTGTCGATCTTCAGAATATCCGCGGGAAACTTTTTGAGATAGGAAAAAGAGGTATACCCCGTACCAAAATCATCCAAAGCGATACGCACTCCCAGTTTTTGAAGTTTTCGAAAGACATTCAGCGTGCTTTTTTCACTCTCCATCGCCTTGCCTTCCGTGACTTCAAAGGTGATCAACCCGGGATCTACCCGGTTCTCCTCCAACTTCTTCTCGACCTCTTCAAAAAAGTTTCCGCACTCTATCTCTATCATCGAAGCATTGATCGATACGGGAATTTGTTTAAATTTAAAAAGCTCCCAGCGTTTATGCTGCTTCAGGACCTCCTTGAGGATATATTTCCCTACTTCGATAATAAAACCTGTTTTTTCCATGATCGGTATAAATGCATCTGGAGGTATCATCCCGTGCACAGGGTGGATCCATCTGATCAATGCTTCTGCAGAGATGACCTCACGACTCTTCGCGTCTACAATCGGCTGATAATAAAGCTCAAACTCATTATTCTCCAGTGCAAGGTGCATCTCGTTATAGAGTGTCAACTCATCAAAGACAAACCTCGCCTCTTCGGGCATAAAGAGATGTACCTGTCCGTGTCCATGGGACTTTGCTTCGCTCAACGCTTTATAGGCATTATCGAGCAGGTTTCTTGTATTTCCGCTGTCAGGATAGATACTGAGACCTACCGATGCAGTCAAATACATCCTGACATCCTGCATTTTATAAAACTTCATCAATTCCGTCTGCAACTCTGCTACAAAGTCCAATGCTGTCTGCGTATCTTCCACATCAGTCATCACAAGCAAAAAATCATTGGAATACATATGGTAGACACTGAACGCATATTTTTCCGATCTGGATACAAGATAGTTTGCGAGTTTGATAATGATCTTTGTGGATTGTTTATACCCGAATAGTGATCTCAGTTTAAGGAAATTGTCTATCTCCACCGCGATAAGTACGATCTTCCCTTTGATCAAATGGGTTTTGGCAAAGAGGAGATTAAGATCTTCGAGTGCCTGGTTTTGGTTGGGAAGCTTGGTCACATTATGGCGGTGCGCCAACGCTCTGCACTCCTCTTCGTAGCGAAAATCCTGAAACGTAACAATATATTTCCATTCATCATCTACATGGATGTTTTTGATGATATGCATCGTCACTGGCAGTGTGTTTTTTCCCTGAATTTTGAGTTGCGTTCGTCCTTGATCGTACTGATTAAGTCCAAATGCTGCCATCTCACTTTCGATCAGCTCATCCAGTTCCAACCATCTTTTTTTTACTTTTATTCTAATTGACTGAGAGATCTGCCGGGAGGCATCATTGGGTGTTAATCCTAATAGCTTGATCATTGGCGTATTGAGATAGACCACCTGGTAGGAGGCAGAGAGCGCCAGGGCAGACTCATTTGAACGGTCAAGTACTTTTTCCAACAGCTCTTTCGACGTATCTTCCGGAGCAGACGGTTTCTGGTACAAATATTTTACTGAAATATAGAGTAACAACAAGAACAGAATAATGATCCCTGCTGCCACCAGCATATCCGGGTGTATTAGCGCTTCTGTGATATACATTCTCAGCTCTTCCGAATTCAACTGCTTAACCTTTTTGATAGATATCATTTTCAGATATCGTTCATCTTGTTTTTATCAGAAAAGTCTATTTTTTAACATTCTGGGATTAGATACTATCAGTTTTCTACTTAAATTTTATGTCGTGGTTTCCAGTTCCGTTATATCCAGACAGCGTGCCTCGACTCTGGCGCTTTGATCCTCCAGAATAAAGGTTTGATCCTTTTTTAATCTATTCAGGGAAATTGTTCTGCCTCTGATGGAGATCTGTGCCCACCCTTTTTTATACTGTTTTTTGGGATCGGCCATCTCAAATCTTTTTGTCAAATACCCCAGAAGTTCCATTTTATGCTGCAGAACAAATCCCATCTGCTGAGAAAAGTTTTTTTCTATCTCAGGAAGAATGGTGCGCTCTTTATCTATTTTACGATTGGCTGCTCGTGCAAATTCGTTTTTCAGCTCTTCGTATCGTCTATTGATCTCCTCCAGTTTTCTCACTGGAGATGAGCGCAGGATCAGCTCATGATGATGTGCCAAAGCGTTCTCTTTTTGCCTGATTTTTTCCTGCCACATATATCTGAAACGTTCATGCAGTTCCCCTAGTGCATACATCACCTCCTGGATATCCGGAAGTATCATCTCCATCGCGGCACTGGGTGTCGGCGCACGCAGATCAGCAACAAAATCCGAGATCATGACATCCACTTCATGCCCTACGGCACTTACGACAGGAGTATGCATCATATGGATCGCATCGGCAACGATCTCCTCATTGAACGCCCAGAGATCTTCCGTACTTCCTCCACCCCTTCCTACGACAACCACGTCAGCTTTCAGTCTGTCCGCAGAGGCAAGCGCCCTGGCTATCTGAGGCGCTGCATTCTCCCCTTGCACCAGAGTATCTACGATCACAACTTCAAGCAACGGCCATCGTTTCTGAATGATCTTGAGCATATCATGCAGCGCCGCTGACTCTTTGGCGGTGACCAGAACGAGTTTTTGGATGATTTTCGGGATCGTTTTTTTACCTGCAGGATCAAAGTACCCTTTGGCCTTGAGCTTCTCTTTAAGCTGCTCATATGCCAATGCCAAAGCCCCTTTCCCGTAAGGTTCTATCTTCACTGCATAAAACTGATACTCACCGCGGGGTGTATAGACACCGACTGAGCCCTCTATCACGATATGCATCCCCTGCTCCAGGCGGAACTTCATCCTGGCTGCACTGGAGCGCCACATGACACATTTGATCGAGGATTCGCTGTCTTTGATCGAAAAATAGAGATGTCCGGAGGTATGATAAGTGACTGAAGCTACCTCTCCTTCTACGAGGATATGCATAAAAGTTGCTTCAAGGAGAGATTTGATCTTGGTATTGAGTGAGGAGACGCTGATCATAGACTGTGACATGGGGCCTCCTTCCTTCTATCAGACTTTCTGTGCGACAAGAAGTGTTGAGATACCCATAGAGAAAGACTTCACATACTTCATCTCAAAACCGACCTCTTTCAGCTCATTTTCCAACATCTCAGTCGTTAAAAACTCTTCAATAGAATCGGGAAGATACTTATAGGCTTCGTAATTTTTAGAGATCATCCCGCCTACACGCGGCAGTACTTTTTTCATTCCGAAATCAACAACCTTGTTGACAATACCGCTGCGGTCCTGCTTGGTAAACTCCAGGATCACGACCATCCCCCCCGATTTGAGTGCACGGTGGAACTCCTGCAGTGCTTCGACCCTGTCTACGACGTTGCGTATACCATAGGAGATAGAGATGATCTCTGTGCTCTCATCCTCGATGGGAAGCTCCTGGGCTTTCCCTTCGATAAATGTCGCAAAATCAACTTTCTCTTTAGCGACACCCAGCATCCCCACAGAGGGGTCAATCCCCACAAAATTCTCTATAGCAATCCCTCGCTGCTTTGCAATATCTCTCCAGAAGAGCAGCAGGTCACCCGTACCTGTAGCAACATCTGTGATCTGGGTCAATCTCTCCTTACCGAGTATCTCGTAAGCTTTGTTGCACCCTTTTTTTCTCCACTGAATATCAATACCAAAACTCAGTACTCTGTTTGCCAGATCGTATGTCGATGCGATATCATCAAACATGCTGACGATCTTTTTCTGTTTTTCCTCTTTGTCGGTCAGTTTTTCAATACCCAATTTGTCTACTCCATATCATCATATCTACATCCATGCTTTCGGTATGCAAAAATTCTAAATTCATATCGATATTATAGGATAAAGCGTTTGTAGAGAGCTTAGGTGTCTGATAGAACAACAGCCAGTCTATCTGTTTTTGCATTTCCCGAAGCATTCCTTCACCCCCCTCTACCAGCACAAAAGAAGGCCGTTCAAGAAAAGAGAGGTCATCCGTGATCTCCACATCCCTTCCTTCTACTTTGAAAAGAGGGATCTCTCTGTCAAAATTCTCTTTACGAGAATAGATCTTTACATCCGGTGCTTTCCCCCTTGTAAAACGACAATCCAGTGTCGGCCTGTCCTCTCTCACCGTATTGCCTCCTATCACTAGGGTGTCACATACTTCCCGAAGCTGATGGACATGGTGCAAAGAAGCTTTGGAACTCAGGTAGCCTCCACCGATACGGCCATTCGATGTCTGTGCCACTTTAAAGAGAACAAATGCCCGTTTTTGCCAAATCTTAAAAGGCCCAAGAAGCCTCTCCGCCTTTTCACGCAAAACACCAAATGTGACATTCTCAAGCATCTCTATGCCACCGTCATGTCCTTTGATCGGATCACGTGTGGCAATCACCGTTCTTTGCAACTGCAATCTTGAAATAAGGGAAGCACATGAAGGTGTTTTACCCTGATGCGAGCATGGCTCCAGGGTGACATAGATGGTACACTGTGCAAAGAAGTTCGGAGGAAGTTTCAGGAGGAAATCATGCGACATTTGAGCATTTTTTGGATCAAATCCGACCTTTTGGCCGCTTTTTGCCTCGTAGGCAGCGATCAGTACCAACACTTCTGCATGAGAGGTACCTGCCTTTTGATGGGCAGCTACACTGAGGAGCTTCCCCTCTTCAACGAGTACAGCACCTACCGCAGGGTTGGGGTAGGTAAGTCCCTGGTACTTCCATGCCTCATTGAGAGCAAGCTGCATATAGAATTCATCAAACTTCATATATGCCACTTAACCTTCAATTACCATTCAAAGTAGGTTTTTACGGTTCCCAGCTGATCATAACGATACGACTCATCACCCTGCTTCGTTGTGACCATGATACCTTCATCATCTGCACTTTTAAGCACTCCTTTGAGCTTCTCCCCGCCCAATATCTTGATCTTCACTTTCTCGCCGATGGCATTTTCAAAATGGCTCGGTTTGGTCAGTTTGCGTTCAATACCCGGAGAACTTACCTCTAAACGGTATTTACCGCTTACCGGCGGGTGTACATCCAAAAAAGGAGAGAGTTCATTGGAGATATCTGCACACTGATCCAGTGTTACCCCGCCTGCTTTGGTGATCAGTACACGGTAGATCGTCTCATCAAACTCTGTAACTGTCTCTATGCCGTAGAGTGATGCACCGTTGGCCTCTACGATCTTTGCGATCTGATCTTCACTTTTACTCATCACTCTCACCTTTTTTCTTACTGATCTGCTCGTATAGCTCTTCCATACGCTGCTGTTTCTCCAGCTGCTCATCAAACTCGAAGGTAAGACGAGGTGCTTTAAACCACCCCTCACTCTGCTTGCAATGATTCTGTATATAACCGGATACACTGCGCAGCTGCCGCAGCGCTTCATTCTGTTCTTTTTCATTCAAGAACGATTTGTCCAGATAGACCTTTGCATCGCTGCGTCCCTTGGAACAAACCACTTCAGTCACAAGCAGTGCATTGATACGTTCATCGTCAAGCGTAGCTAAGGCTTCAGGGATCACCTCTTTAAGGATAGATTCTACCCGGTGTCGTTTGATCTCTTCTTGTGTCATTACAGTACTGCCTGTTCCTCAACATTCTTGAAGGTCTCGATCACATCGCCCTCTTTAAGGTCATTATAGTTTTCAAGCATGATACCACACTCGTAGCCGTTTTTGACCTCTCTTGCATCTTCGCTGAAACGTTTAAGTGAAGAGATCTTGCTTTCATAGATAACCACACCGTCACGGATAAGCCTTGCTTTGCTCCCTCTTGTGATCACACCGTCACTTACCTTACATCCGGCAATTGTACCGATTTTACCGACCACAAATGTCTCACGTACTTCAGCCTGCCCTGTCACCTCTTCAGAGATCACGGGACTCATCATACCGCCAAGCAGTGCTCTCACGTCATCGATCAGGTCATAGATGATTGAGTAAGACTTGATCTCCACACCAAGCTCTTTGGCTTTTTTCTTCACTGCACCTGTAGGACGTACGTTGAAGCCCAGGATCACTGAGTGCTCTGAAGCATCTGCAAGTGTCACATCACTCTCCGTAACCCCACCGACGCCTTCATGGATGATATTGACTTTAACCTCTTCATTTTTAAGCTTGTCAAGACTTCCTTTAATCGCTTCAAGAGAACCCTGTACGTCCGCTTTGATCACAACCGGGAGTGATTTGAGTTTCCCTTCCGCAATCAGTTCGGAAAGGTCATCAAGAGAGGCTTTTGTACTCTTCGAGAGTTGCTTCTCTCTTTCGTACTCTGCTCTCTTCTCTGCCAGCTCTCTTACCTCTTTTTCACTTTCCATCACGATCAGTGTGTCACCGGCACCCGGTACTTCATTCAGACCTACAATCGCTGCAGGCGTACTTGGTCCGATCTCCTTCACGCTTGTTCCGTCGTCAAGCTTGATCGCTTTGATACGTCCGTATGTTTTCCCAGCGATCGCATTGTCACCGACTCTCAGTGTACCGTTTTTGATGATCACATTTGCAACCGGTCCAAAGCCTTTTTCCAGCGAACTCTCAACAACCACTGCTTTTGCTTTACGTGTAGGATCAGCTTCCAGTTCCATCACTTCAGCCTGGAGCAGGATCGTCTCAAGCAGATCATCGATCCCCATGCCGGTGTGAGCCGATACAGGCACAAATTCATACTCTCCGCCCCAGTCGACAGGCGTGATTCCCATTTCTGCAAGCTGCGCTTTGACATTGTCAGGATTTGCCGTCTCTTTATCCATCTTGTTCACGGCAATGATCATCGGAACACCCGCGGCTTTTGTATGAGAAATTGCCTCTTTTGTCTGTGGCATCACCCCGTCATCCGCTGCGACAACAATAACAACAATATCTGTCGCCTGTGCACCGCGAGAACGCATCTCCGTAAAGGCTTCGTGACCCGGTGTATCAACAAAAGTGATCTTCTTGCCGTTTTTTTCTACCTGGTAGGCACCCACGTGCTGCGTAATGCCGCCTGCTTCCTTGTCTGCAACTTTTGCTGAACGGATCTTGTCAAGGAGTGAAGTCTTACCATGGTCAACGTGCCCCATAATCGTAATGACCGGCGGTCTCTCTTCGAGATGCTCATCTTCTACTACATCATAAGCCGCTGCATAATCAAGCTCATCAAGCGGGTTCATCGTGCTGACTTCTACACCGAACTCCTCTGCCAGGATCTCGATCTCATCTTTGGAAAGGAAATCGTTTTTCGTTACCATCATACCCAGTGCAAAGAGTACCTTGACCACATCGCCTACAGACCTGTTCACTTTCTCGGCAAACTCATATACCCTTACATTTTCAGGGATCTCGACTGAGGTTACGACTTCAGTACTTGCCTCTTTGACATACTTCTTGCGTTTGCCTCCACGTTTAAGCGAACGCTGCTGCTGAGGACGGAATGCCTGTTTGGTCTTACCGCCCAACACACCTGCACTCTCACGTTTTTTAGCCTCTTCTTTACGCTTCTGCTCCTGTCTCTGCATCTCTTCATAGATATTTTTGTCAGAGAAGTCCAGTAGCACCACCTCTTCCTCGCCAAACCCGGAACTGATGTCTGAACTGATATCACCGCTGAAAATATCCAGCTTCTCTCCGGACTCTCTTGCTTCAGCAATTTTTTTGGTTTTTTTCTTTAAGGAAACAGCCTCTGTGCTCGCCTGGTCAAGAGAGATCTTTCTCGTTGCTTTTGTAGGTTCCGGTTTTGCTTTCCGTACAATTTTGATACCGCCTCTAGAGAGAGATTTCCGCTTGGGTGTTTCCTCATCTGAAGCCTTTCTGATCTGTGCGGTCGGTTCCTCTTCCGGAGTGATCACTGAGATCCCTTTACGCTTTTTCACCGTTTTTTTAGGAGCTGATATCTCTTCTTCAACCTCTTCTGCTTCTACCTTTTCTTGAAGAGCAGGCTGCTCACTCTCCACTTCTTCTGCTGCGGAAACCTCTGTACTTTTCTCTTCTGAAGGTTCAATGATCTCTGATTCTTCTTTTTTGACCACTTTTATTTTCGCCTTCTTCTCTCCCGGTTTTTTAAACCCTTTTGGCAGTGTACCGCTGATCGCATAGTCTACAAGTATCCCCGCTTCATCCATGCTTATCGCACTGTTGGCCGCTTTTACTTCAAACCCCAACTCTTTTGCTTTTTCCAGCAGTTCATTGTTGGATAGTCCTGCTTCTAATGCTATCTCTTGGATTCTAACTTTATCCATTCTTGATTAACTCCTC
>JAQVHV010000142.1 GCA_028696055.1 Sulfurovum sp. | reverse complement strand
TGCTCTCTATGGTCTTTGTGCAGGTGGGCCTGCCGGTTGAGGGGATCGGGTTGATACTCGGGGTTGACAGACTGCTTGACATGCTGCGTACAGCGGTGAATGTCACGGGCGATGCCGTGGTGAGCACAATCGTGGCCAAAAGCGAAGATGAACTGGACATGGGCGTATATCTGGACAGAGAGGCGGGATCGGTTGAGGCTCCAGAGATCGATGAAGAGGTCGAAGAGGAGTTTGCCGAAGTGGTCCACAGGGTAGAAGAGAAAGCATAAGGCGGAAGAGTGAAACAGAAAGAGCGCGGGAAATATGACCAGAACTTTGATCCTCTGGTTGAAAAGTTCAAAGATCATATCTATGGCAATATCAAGGGGGAGTGGCGTCTGAAACTGCTACAGGAGGATCTGCTGGAACTCCACCAAAAAGATGCGATGGAGATCTGGGATGCCGGGTGCGGGCTGGGACAGCTGGCACTCTGGTTGGCCAAAGAGGGGCACACACTCACCTGCTGCGATATCTCCTACAAGATGCTCGAAGAGGCAAAAAAGGCCTTCAGGGAAGCGGGAGTCGATGCCCGTTTTGAGAAACTGCCGGCCCAGAAGATGGCTGAAGAGATACCGCAGCAGGACCTTGTCCTCTTCCATGCGGTGATCGAGTGGCTGGCTGATCCCCTGGAGACGCTTCGTGTCGTATCCAGGAAGGTCAAACCGGGAGGCCACCTTTCACTGCTCTTTTTCAACTATCACAGTTTTGTCTACCGCAATGCCCTCAGGGGCGGGTGGTGTGTCCCCTATGTGGGGGATAAGTCTGCCTGGTACGGCAAGGGCAAAAAACTCACTCCTCCCTATCCGCAGAAACCCGAAGTGCTTATCAGGTGGCTGGAAGAGCAGGGGTATGAGATAAAAGTGCAGACGGGTATCCGTGTTTTTCATGATTATATGAAAAATGATGTACTTGAGGATACGGACCTGGAGGAACTGATGGCACTGGAGTACCGCTACTGCCGCGAACCGGTCTACCGGGATATGGGACGCTATATCCACATCCTTGCAGAAAAAAAGGACTAAAGACTGGCGATCAGCTTGGCTGCACTTCCAGCTTTTCTATTGGTCGGCTGATAGAGGTAGTTGTACACTTTCTCGGGAAGTTTCTCGGGTATCTTGAGGGCTTCAAACTCCTCTTTGGCAGCCTGCTTTGCTTTGAAAAGCGCCATCTGTACGCGGGAGTGGAAGTTGGCAGCCCCCTCTCCGGAGGTCTCTATGGCAAGGAAGTTCGCTTCGGGATGGCGGGCAGTGACGAGCGACTGGATGCCGTCAGAGACAGCAGAGGAGGGCATACACCCAAAGGGTTTGACCGAGATGACAAGGTGTGCCAGGTTCTCTTTGACACTCTCTAACAGGTGCGCAACCTCCAGATGCCCTTCACCCCCTTCGCACTCCAGGGTGTAGTAGGATTTACTGTAGTCTGCCAGTTTGTCGATATTGGGGATATGGTAGTCGTGAAGCCCTATCGCTTTGGCATAGAGGGTGAAGTAGAGTTTCACGGCTGCTTTGCCGGCTTTGAGCATCATTCTGGTTTTGACTGCTGAGAAGTCTATACTTTTTGATGTTTCACTCTCCAGTGTTTCACTCTGGTAGAGTTTCTGCTCCGCTTCCCAGAGGCTCAGCATCAGTCGGTTGATGATCGGCTGAGGGATGCACTCAGCCCCTTCGGCTTCCAGAAACCTGTGGAGGTTGTAGTTGCCGTCCCCTTCGGTCATTGCTGCCCAGAACTCCCCCATGACCATCACCTTTGGTTTGGGCTGCAGCCTGTTGAGCGTGACCTTCTCCAGGATACTGCGGCATCTCCACATGGTTTTGAGCGGTGATCTTTTTTGCAGGAATGCATCAGCAACCAACTTCCGGCACTCCTCGATTGCACGGTCGACACTGCCCGCTTCGGCCTCGTAGGGGCGCATTTTGTAGCCGAGGATATTGATGATGTCGCCGATGATCACCGCTTTGATAAGGGTAACAAAGAAGGTCGGCGTATACTCAATGAGAGGATCCTCTATCTCCTCTCCCTGGTAGATCCCCTTATTGTGCTCGAATGCGGTGATGCGCAGTCCTTCGAAGCCGGCATCCCGCAACGCTTTTTTATACTCGGTGATATACATCCCGAAACGGCAGGGGCCGCAGCCCCCTGCGGTGACATAGACATATTTTCTGACGATCTCCTCAGCGCTTACTCCCTGTTCATCCCGGAGTTTTTGCAGATACTTGACAAGGTTTCCGACGGTAAAGTAGGTGGGGTTGCATTGTCCCCTGTTGCCGTAGGCTTTGCCCGTCTGAAACGAAGCAAAGTTGGGGTTGGGGAGGGAGATGTAGCGGATGCCGAGGGAGTTGAGTGCGGATTCGATGAGTTTGTCCTGCAGGAGTGTGAGTCCTCCCGAGAGGAAGATCGTCTCCTCCTTGGGGGCATATACTGTTTTTTCTGAGGGGCTTTCTCTCCACTGGGAGATCTCCTGATGGAGAAATTGGAGGTTATCGTTGCTTTCTTGGTATTTCATACTATTGCATGCACTCATGATCTAACTCCTAAAGGATATTTCAATGAATAAAAAAATGTCCCTGTTTGTTCATTTTCTTTTTTTGTCGATGCAACAAAAAAAGAGAAACGAACCAAAGCCAGCAAATGCGGTTTACAGAATGTAAAGGCTTCCTTGAAAAGAAAAAAAATGCAAA
>JAQVHV010000141.1 GCA_028696055.1 Sulfurovum sp. | reverse complement strand
GAGCGGAGGGAGCGCGAAGTAGGAACGAAAAAAGAATCCGAATGTATCTATGATCGTAATAGTTTTCAAAATGAACCTTCAACTTTTTGTGTATTATATCGACAATTGCAATGAAAGAAAAATAGTTGCGGATAATGCCGGAGAAATCGTGAGATATCCACAATATGCGCCTCCCGGGAAGATCATAAGATGCTACAATGAATCACTTTAAGGAAGAGCAGTCTATAATATAACCCAATTTGCAATGAGGACAAACAATGGCTGGTCTGCTTAATGACAAAGATAACAGTATCAACATTAAACCTCATGAGAAAAATAAGTTTCAATCAAAAAACAGTTTCGGCAAACAGGAAATCCGATATGAAGATACCCCGCTTTTCTTTCCTCCCGGATTTGAAAAACTCTTTCTTCTTATCTATTTTATCTCTCTGCCTTACATTACCGGGCTATTATTTTTATTTATTTACATTGCTAAAAGCAACTATGAAGCATTTTTGGTATTGGTTCAGGAGTCTTCATTTATCATGGTATGGGCAATCGGGTATGAGATCCTTGCGGCATTGATACTGCTCTATATTGTCAAGATGGCTGTCACCTTCAGTATCAGGAATAAGCCGGGTGCCAAGAAAAACTTTAAAAGGCCGGTATAAAACGGGGCGTCCTATACCAAGCGAAGGAGCTAGACCCCAAGCTCTTTTTGCAGGTATTCGCCGGTATAACTTCCTGTCTTTTTGTACTCTTTGGCCAACTGTTCAGGCGTACCTTCTGCAATGATAAGACCGCCTTTGTTCCCGCCTTCAGGCCCCATATCGATGATATAATCCGCATTTTTGATCATATCAAGATTGTGTTCTATGACCACTACCGAATTTCCAAGTTCGACCAGATGGTGGAGCACTCCGGTCAACCTGTCCACATCCGCAAAATGCAAACCGGTAGTCGGTTCATCCAGGATATAGAGCGTATTCCCGGTATCCTTTCGACTCAGTTCCTTACTGAGCTTGATACGCTGAGCCTCTCCCCCTGAAAGGGTCGTAGCATTCTGCCCGAGCGTGATATAGTCAAGCCCGACATCCTGCAGCGTCTTGAGCTTCACAGCGATCGACGGTATCGCCTTGAAGAACTCCAACGCTTCAGCCACGCTCATCGCAAGCACATCGGCGATCGATTTCCCTTTATAGAGCACTTCAAGTGTCTGTGCATTGTAGCGTGTGCCGTTGCAGGCATCACACTTCACCATCACATCGGGCAGGAAGTGCATCTCGATCTTGATCTGTCCATCACCCTGACACTTTTCGCAGCGTCCGCCCTTGACATTGAACGAGAAACGCCCTATTTTATACCCTCTCAGTTCTGCCTCTTTGGTTTGGGAAAAGAGTTTTCGTATCTCATCCATTACACCTGTATAGGTCGCAGGATTGGAGCGCGGTGTACGACCGATAGGACTCTGATCGAGATAGATCACCTTATCCAAAGCATCCAAGCCGTTGATCTCTACACCGTCTACTTTGTTCACTTTTTTGGCATGATTAAGCAGCTCTCTGGCAACAGGAAGCAGGGTTTGAAGGATCAGTGAGCTTTTTCCGCTTCCGCTTACCCCTGTGATACAGACAAAATTATGCAGTGGTATTTTGGCAGTGAGATCATGGATATTGTTCAGCGTCACGTTTTTGATCTCGATCCACTTCTCCTGAGGCTTGTCATGCGGATAGGAGATATTCTTGCGCCCGAACATATAATCGGCTGTCAGGGTTTTTGCTCTCCTCAGTGCGTCGGTAGTACCCGAGAAGACCACCTGGCCTCCAAATGCACCTGCACCCGGGCCGATATCAACGATATAATCTGCTGCCGCGATCGTCTCTTTGTCATGTTCGACGACGATCACACTGTTACCTTTATCCCGCAGTGAGACCAGTGTCCTGATCAGCTTCATCGTATCACGCTCGTGCAGTCCTATGCTCGGTTCGTCCAGTACATACATGACCCCGGTCAGTCCGGAGCCGATCTGAGATGCGATACGGATACGCTGCGCTTCCCCGCCGGAGATCGTACGCGCATCACGGCTCAATGAAAGGTAGCCAAGTCCTACATCATAAAGGAAAAAAAGCCTCTCATAGAGTTCTTTCAGGATCGAATCGGCGATAAGACGCTGTTGGTCATTCAGGTGGGAAAAACTTTTCTCATCCGCAAAGTAGGCATAGGACTTCTCAATAGGCATATCGACAATATCTGCGATATTCTTCCCTTCGATCTTCACCGCAAGAGAGCGTGGACGAAGTCTGTGCCCCTGACACTTGTCACACACCTTCTCCGTCATATACTCGTTGAGATCTTTTTCCTCCTTGAACATCTCATGGGCGAACTTCACGACACCCGGCCATTCACGCTTCAGATGATGGCGTTTCCAGGTGAAATCCACCGTACCGCCTGTCCCGTAGAGGATCGCTTTTTGCTGGTGTTCCGCAAGTTCGCCGTAGGGCACATTGATATCGATCTCGTTCTGTTCGCAAAAAGCGTTGAGAAATTTCGTATAGTAGCTCTTGTTAAACCCGTACATGATCTTCACTGCACCCTTTTCGATGCTGAGATCCGGATCGATCACTTTTTTCAGATCGATCGCATAACGGATACCCAGCCCGTCACATGCCGGACATGCACCTTTGGGAGAGTTGAAGGAGAAACTCACAGGCTCCAGCGGTTCAAAGCTGAGTTTACAGTCAAA
>JAQVHV010000055.1:2331-11665 GCA_028696055.1 Sulfurovum sp. | reverse complement strand
AGGCCGGACAGTTCTCTACAGGGTATCTCTCCTCTGCTGCAGAAAGCGTAGATATCAAAAGGGAAAGCAGTATCAGCCATCTCACCATCGGGTTCACCATGCCTATTTTTTTATGTATTATACTCTATTATACACATCATCACGCTATACCGCCTTTGTTGAATTTTGTGTGCGAAAAGTGTGCGAAAAATCCTGCAAAAACTCAGCTCTTGCAGGCTTTGCCGATGGTATATATTTCGCATACGAATTAATTACTGTAGCGATCGTACTGTGTCCAAGCATTTGTGAAACCCACAACACGTCTTCACCGCCAACCAGCATCATTGTAGCGAATGTGTGCCTGGTCTCATAAATGCGTCTGTATGCGAAACCGCATTTCTTTAGTATCTGCTTCCAACGATACGATAAGGTCGTAGCATTTGCCCACGGCCTACCCTTCTTTGAATTAAATATATAGTGATAACGTAAACCACTCTTACGGTATTGTTCCCGGAGTGCAGCTTCTGCTATCGGCAACATATCGATCATACGCTCCTTGCCCGTCTTTGGCGTTCCTTCCCGACCTCTTGATCTTGTCGCTCGAACATAGATTCGATTTGCATTGAAATCGATATCTTCCCATTTTAAGGCCAATAGTTCACCGGTACGCATACCGGTGAAAAAAGCCGCTGTCAGAAATATTCGCATCTCTTCAGACGACTGATCCAATATCTGCTTGACTTCTTCCAGAGTGAACGGTACGATTGGTTTGGGGGGCGTGAGTGCGCTCTTGGGCAACTTAACGCTCCCTATCGGGTTTGTCTGTATCAGTTCATCCATTTTCGCATCATTCATGATTGTACTCATAACAGCTCTGGCAGTTCTAATCGTGCCTTTGGCATACCCCCGGTTGACCAGTGAACTTTGCCACGCCTTGATATCGTTCGGCTTTATCTCATCGATCAAATAGTTGGCAAAAAATGGAATAATAAGCTTTGTGGAAATATTGTAATAGCTATTCACAGTATTAGGTTTTCTCGCATACTCATTGAGTTGCAATGAATACATAGCGTATTCACTAAATACTGCGCTTTTCTTATTTTCTGCCGCCATTTTCGCATCGATAAGTTTAAAAAGAACTTCACGGTGATTTTTTTCTATCCACCTGCAATTAAGAGGTGTTGCCTCTTTTCCGGTAGATATACGATAATGTTTTCCGTTCACGGTACCGGTCACATAAATTTTATTACCTCTGATTTTATAGCCCATCAACCTCTCCTTTTTGAGATGTATAATAAGGCCGTCTCCTCCGAGACATATATTTTACCGCCTTTTTCCCAATAGTCAACTTCCGGTTCACCGTTACGAATCAACCAGCCTCTTATAGCTTGCCTGGATTTTCCTGTTTGCTGCGAAAGATAACTAACAGTATATTGCTTTGGCAATAATAGTTTCATCATAGATTTTATCTCCAGTATGTCTTGTCTTAGTGTTGTTATCTCTTCGCTCATGTTCGATCCTTATTTCCCTACTCTTCGGTAGTCAAGCCACTGCTCGATCCACCCGTCACCATACTCAGACTGAAGCCCTTTGATCTTACTGACATCCTCTTCCCCGCTTGCGGCCACAAATGCCAAGGCAAATTCACCCAAACCAAGATCAAACAGTCTCGATCCATAAGGTGATCGGTAGTAGTAGTCTCTTTTTTGTACCCCATTGACAAGTATACCTATCTCCACATCCCGCAGACCGAACAACTTATAGTACTCATACGGCCCCCAGTTTTTTTCTCTTCCTTCATTCCATGCTTCCGGGTTGGGCAGCAAGATCTTTGTTGGACAAGATTCTTGAAGTACATCCAGGATCCCGCTGCTCGCTGCATCACTCAGTGACTGCGTTGCAATAATAACCGCACAATTTTTTTTCCGCAGGGTTTTCAGCCAGTCCCGAATCTTCTCTTTGAAGACCGGGTGGCCAAGAAGTATCCATGCCTCATCCAGAAAAAGCCATGTAGGACTTCCATCAAGCGACTTTTCTATCTTTCGGAAAAGATAGAGCAGCACTGGGAGAGAATCTTCTGTCTTCATATTCATCAGATCATTGATCTCAAATGTAGAAAAAGTACTGAGTGATAGATTATCCTTCTCGGCATCTAGCAGCCTACCCATTGAGCCTGCGATAGTATAGTGCTTTAGCGCTTGGCGGATATCGGAGTCCTGTATATTAGATACCAGATCAGTCAATGAGGAATATCCTTTTTGTTGATGCAACCGTAGGGCGGCATTCATTAAGTCTTTCTGTACTGATGTCGGCTTTACTCCTTGCAGTTCGACAAGCATCTGAAGATAGCTTTCCGCCCAGGCGAAATCACTGTCGCCGTGAAGATTGCTGAACGGGGCGAATGCAAGGGTACCGCTGTCACTGCCAAGCTCATAATGATCTCCACCCGCTGCACTGGTGAGCGCATACAAACTCATACCCTTGTCAAACGCGAAGATTTTAGCGTTCCGATATCGCCGTGCCTGCGCTACCATTGTAGCCAACAGAGTACTTTTCCCTGCTCCAGTAGGCCCGAAAACAAGCGTGTGGCCCACATCCCGAACATGGAGGTTGAGATAAAATGGCGTGGATCCGCTAACAACCTTCATAAGTGCAGGAGAATGAGGAGGGAACAGATCATTTTCGTTGTGCGGGTTACCCTGCCAGGTGGTCGAGAGCGGCAGTAAGTGCGTAAGACTCATACTCCCGACAATATCCCTGCGAACATTCGGAGTAATGTTACCCGGTAGGCTTCCCAGGTACGCTGAAACAGGATTGATCTCTTCAATACGTGCGTTGAACCCCTGGGCTTCGATGATCCTTCTGACTTCCGCCGCCTGCTGTTCTACTTCATCCCTGTCATCTGAATAGATCACAAAGTTGGTAGTGTGGTATCCATGCACCAGTGCGCCGCTATTTGCGTCACTGATCGCCGCGTCTGTCTGTGCTACCATCATCATGGCATGTTCATCTCTTTTTGTGGATGCCGGGTTGAACATTGCCGCGAAAAACGATTGTTCTTTTTGTTTCCACCGTCTCCTGATCTTCTCCAGCCTTTCCAGCGCTTCATGGTTGTCCATGAAAACGAATTTGGTGTTCCAGCGCACATTCAACTGAAGATGAGACAACGCATCCAGAATATTAGGATAACTTGTCATTGGGTATCCCTCAATCGCGACAACTTGCATATACATATTATCTACTTTAGGTACTACACCTGTTGCAAAGTTTCTACTTAGTACTGCATCAAGATACATAGTCGGATACGGATGTTTGACAGGATGCGTTTTACTAGATATACAAGTATTCAGGAATCCAAGCATCTCTTCACTCTTCAATTGTCTTATCTTTAGAAAAGCAGTGGATGAAAATGACAGAAACTCTTCCAATTTTGTATTGAAGTACGTCAATGTATCATTTGCTTTTCCATTGGATCCATCGTCTTCAAATACCATGCTCGCTATTTTGGATTTGGTCTTTGAAGGGGGATAGTATGTTAAAGTGACAAATGTCTCATTTTTGTACAATTGCGCATCGTTAAAAAAATTCTCTCGCTCTTCATCAATGAATCCTGTAATTGGGTCCGGGAAATGAGAATGTTCTCTTAGTCCATATCCATTGGCTCTTTCCCGAACAGAATCAAACTGTATTGCCCAACCTGACCCGAACTTGACAAGAAAATTATTGACTCGCTGCATTGTCTGGTTTCTCTCGCTTGGTGCCGCGCTGAAGATATCTGAAGCACGATACTCAAAACAAGCGCAGAAGCTGCCGTCTTTTTGCAGCATGATCCCATCATCGACAAAAAAAGCATAGTTCAGCAGACCCGCAAAATCGTAAGGTTCTGTTTTAAATTCTTTTAGATTTAACATACTATCCCCCTCCCCTATTTCATCATATTGGCGCTCATCAGCGCAGGATAAAATTTCTTATATTTCATGTTCTCTACATAAACTTTACTCATCATGGGATCTTTCTTCGCCATCATGCGTAATACAGTGCTGAGAAAAAGCCATAGTGCTATACCGATGATCGCACTTTGCAAGCTTAACGCCACGAAGATCAACGTTAAGGATACCAGTCCACTCATCATCATCAGCTCACGCTCGCCGCCTGCAAGAAGCAGAGGCTTATTGAGCGCGGTATAGAACGGTAATTCAATGAGATTGTCACGTTCATTCATATCACCGCTCCAGTACTTGTGAACATACTAATCACGAAATTCCCGGCAATGATCAGTGAAATGACCAGGATTAGCATAATGATTGTCTTCAGGAACCCCTGCATTTCACCACCCCAGATCAGGGCCGCTCCCGCACCCAGTACGCCAATAAGAGATATTGCTCCTGCAACAGGCCCGGTAAGTGAACTTTTAATCGTATCAAGCGGTCCTTCCCATGGTAAGTTTTGCGTACTGGCATAAGCTGCCACACACATCAAAAGAAGCATTGCTGCCAGCCTAAACCCACTATTGTTTTTCAACATATTTTTCATTTTTTGTTCCCCTCTATAGGTGTTTTGTGTTATATGTAGTTGACTTGAAGTCATACCCTTCGACTGCAAGCACCTCTTTTACTTTCCGTCCGGATTTTGTTTTTTCTACGTAAATAACAAGATCGATTGCTTCGCCTATCACTTGTCTTGCACCTGCGCTGGTTACTTCCGCAACCAACTGTTCAAGCCTGATCAGAGCAGAATAGGCAGAATTGGCATGAATCGTTGCTATCCCGCCGGGGTGGCCGGTATTCCAGCTTTTAAGCAGCGTGAGCGCTTCTCCCCCGCGTACCTCTCCGACGAGTATCCTATCCGGGCGATACCGCATCGTTGCCTTGAGAAGACGACCCATATCGGCATATTCGGTTGCTCTGAAAATCACATTGTTTTCCGCAGCACATTGAATCTCCGCCGTATCTTCAATGATGACGATCCTGTCATCCGGTGTAAGCTTCACCATGCTGTCGATGATAGCGTTTGTAAGTGTTGTCTTTCCGCTTCCTGTACCTCCGGCTATCAGAATATTCCTTTTCTCTATTACTGCTTTTTCAATGACCTCCTTTTGTTGGGTTGTGATGATGTTGTTATTTAAATAATCTTTCAGGGTAAATATCATTACTGCTTTCTTCCTTATAGTAAAACTTGGATTTTTGACCACGGGCGGGATCAATGCTTCAAAGCGAGATCCACATAGAGGGAGCTCACACTCCAGAATTGGGTTACTCATTGTGATCTCCGTGTCATAGTAGCTGGCGATTGTCGATATTGCACTCATTGCATGGCATGAATTTTCCTTGAGCTTCTTCATCGGCTCACCTAATCTCTCGATCCATAGACTGCCGTCGCTATTAAGCATGATTTCGATCACCTTATCGTCATTCAATGCTTCCATAACTTCCTGCCCAAAGTCATTCATGATCTTCGAGTGAAGTCTTTTTTGCGAATCACTGATCATTGTCATCAAGAACTCCTGCTTTTCTAAGATCGATATCATCATTTTCCAGAATCAATTTTGCTCGCTCCGAGTAAAAGCCTCGCTGTAAACTCGCATAGCTTAGGTTTCTCTGTTCGCAGTATGCTTTCAGGGACCAGTGATACTTTTTCATGATTTGATCTGCCACAGAGTTGGGTTTTGTCTTTCCCATTAATGATTTCCTTTTTACTATTATTTTGCTATTATTTATAGTATATGTAGGAAATTATAGGACATTATTTCAATTTTGTCAATATTTTTTTACTTTATGTCTTCAAAAAATTATTTTAATGACAAAAGGTACTAAATGAAAGTAAGAGAATGTCTTGATGAGCTTAAGTATCAACTAAAAATAAAAACAGATTCCGCATTAGCTGAATATCTAGGTGTATCTCCCAGTGCATTAACCAAATGGCTTTCCAGAAACGAGCTGCCTTCTAAATGGCAAATAAAAATAAACAATATGTTAAGTGCGAAAGATAAAGGGGTACTCGTTGTAGAGAACAATGGGCATATTTCTGTAAATACATCAACCTTTAACCACTCTGCTGAAGTCAAGGATATCATCGAACTTCTGAAATACGCACCACCGGGCTATTTGGAAATTGTCAAAGCAAAATTGGAAGAATTTAAAAAGTTTTCAGAGGAATAAAATACAGTGGGATTAGAACTATTACCAGAAAGAATACGAGAAAAATATGATGTGTATGAATGGAGACATGCTGTATCAATTTTAAAGACTGACTTTCCTGAACAATGGAATGACCTTATTAGTCTTTTAGATGCTTTTGAGTTACGCAAAAGTTCCATAGTGACTAGCGGCGGGAGAAAGTCACCTATCTCAGGATTTATGGATAACTATTTATATAATTTAGGTTGGGAAGAAAAAAGGTTTGATACAAGCATTAAGATTGATAATATAGAGAAAGATACTCCTACTCATAAAATTGATTGCGTAAAAGGTCGTGTTGCTCTTGATATAGAATGGAATAATAAAGACCCTTTTTATGACAGGGATTTAAATAACTTTAGACTCTTATTTGATCTTGGGGCGATAAGTCTAGGAATAATCATTACAAGGTCAGATGAACTACAAATTATTTTTAATAACTTAAGAAAAGGACATTCTTATGGAGCTTCAACCACACATATGGGCAAACTATTACCTCGAATTAATGGTGGTGGCGGAGCTGGGTGTCCTATATTAGTATTTGGTATAACATCTAAGTGCTATAATGAACATGCCTAATTAAGAGTTGCTTGAATTAGGTATTCATTAATCGTATTGTTTTTATGACCTTTTCTACCCAATGTAGAGTGATCATATTGAATTTGCTCTACTTTTGATTTAAAGCCTATCTCTTTTAAAAGAGTAGTAATTTCACCTAAAGAAATCATTCCTGTGTCTG
The DNA here is from genome assembly GCA_028696055.1 of Sulfurovum sp. Classification (GTDB taxonomy): domain Bacteria; phylum Campylobacterota; class Campylobacteria; order Campylobacterales; family Sulfurovaceae; genus Sulfurovum. The sequence goes on along the minus strand of JAQVHV010000055.1, from coordinate 4,771 downwards.
AATAAGAAAGCAGAACATGAGAATTGTTTTTCTTAGCACCTTCGAATAAGCTTCTAAAAGCATCTGTCACATTTGTTTTTTGACAAAATGGTGATTGATGCCTGTCACTTCTATACCGCCCTTTAAAGCTTGGAATATCATAATCATACTTTACTAAACTTTCTATTGCATGGTAAAAACGAGAGTAATGCACAAATGAATATGGAGGATCAGCATAAATTAGGTCTGTATCTTTGATTTCAGAGCTATTAAGTAATTCTGAAAAATCATATGAAACTGTTTTATATGTTTTATCGGGAATATATTGATGATATTCAATAATTTGATCTAATTTTTTTAAGAAATATTCCCAAACTCTTTTTTTCCTATAGATGAATGTATCTTCTATTGAACTCAGATCTTTTAAGTCTCTAAACATAGCAAAATGACCTGTACCAGAAGAACAATAACTATATGCATAAATCAATGCAGATAAAAACACACTTTTTAATACTTCATCCTCAATTACCATATCTATAGCATATCTGACAGAATCTATATCCATTGCTTGTTCTAGGCTAAAATATGTTTCTGAAAAGAGGAAAACGGTTTGCAGATAAGTACTTTTATCCTTGCTAAAATATAAATCTTTTAGTAAGGTTAACTCTTTTTGAGAAGTTTTAAACTTATTAGATGGTGAAGGAAATTTACTAGTAAATTGTAGGTAATCTTCTCTAAGTTTATCTGTCCATTCACCTTTTTTAATATCTACAAAAAAATTTGAATCATCATATGTTTTAGAAAAAAGTTTTATAAGCTTTTCTTTATTTTTTAGATACTCTTTTTCTAACATAAAAATTGTATGATGTATATCCTCTGTTAATTCAATACTGCTACTTTCAATTAAAGATTTTGCAATAATTTGTGAATAATTTTGAATGTCATTTGATATGATATTGTAGTCTTTTTTTAAATACGCACCAACTGAAGCAGTACCCGCAAATATATCCAAAATGGTACTATTTTTAGGAACCATTTGTTGAATAGCTTTTTTAATATCTGGTAATAGTTCTCTTTTTGAGCCCATATACTTCATTATGTGAATATAAGAGTCATCATTTCTTAACTCTTGTCTTCTTGCTTTGTTATGGACTTTTTTTACAGTTGCATTCATAGTGTAAATTATAACAGAACATATACTATCTATTGCACTAATATTTCAATTTGTCATAAAATTTTTCATATATTAGATAATTATAATGTGAATGCTAAGCACGTCACACAGAGGGAACTTAGAATGTAATCTTACGCTTTGTAAAAATAAGGATCGTTTTAAATAAAACATGACCTACAGTTTGTTATAATTTTCGGGAGTTTGGAGTGTCTTTATAAGGCATCCCCTTATTAGACCCTCTTCCAAGAAAACTCCAAACTCACGTTGATCACATTATTTTTGTATCATAGAACAAAGGTTTTCCTTTGATCGCCTTCATTAAAAAATCTACTAATGCCAGTACCAGTGCCGCTACCAACTGTATCAACACTATCCATATCCCAAGATCCTCAGAAACTGTGAACCCTAGAACTACTCCAACCACAAAAATGATAAACATAATTGCTCTATATTGACCTTTCCACATCATAGCCCTCTTCCTCCGGCAGGTTGATTGTCAGTGTCATCTATTTCATCAGCAAAAAGAGACCTACCGCTTCTCATTGCAGCTTTTGCATTTTTGCAGCCTTCCTCTTTTTCTATCGCTTCTGCTGCTTCCACATCGCCTTTTTCCAAAGCAGCAACAAGTCTCTCATCACACTCTTTATACTTCGCTTTTCGCTCACTTTCATGCGCTTTGTAATACTCCACGCTTTTAGTTTCTTCTTTTGAGTTGCATCCGACCAACGCCAGGGCAACTGCTACGGCCGCCAATATTGTTTTTTTCATCCTCTTCTCCTTTTAATTTTTTTTATTGTAGCAAAATTATTTTATGTTACAATACTGGCTCGCAAATTGTAAAAAGTTTGCAACGTTTTCTAACTTTATGCCCTGTTGTTCCGCTAAGTCTAGCAGGGCTTTAAAGCTTCTATAGCTCATCTTCTACCTCCTTTATAAGATTTACCAGAAATAACGTACTTTGCCTATAATATTTTCCCTGGACAATGCACAAAAATATCTACTGTCAAACGATGCCGGGTTGAAATCGCTCATGATCCAGATCTCACTATCACTTAGATTGTGTTCACCATAACACGGATGAAGCTGATCACCTCTGGTAGATACTGTAAATACCTGGCTATTTTTCATCTCGCTGCCATTCACGAAAACCTTTTTTCCGACAGAAACCTGATCTCCTGCTACTCCTACGATTTTTTTGATGAGAGGTTGATATTTGGAACAATATCGATCATCTTGCTGCACGAACCCAAAATTGTTCTTCTCAAACAAGGTATTGTTTTCCGGGCA
>JAQVHV010000055.1:0-2231 GCA_028696055.1 Sulfurovum sp. | reverse complement strand
CAGAAACCTGATCTCCTGCTACTCCTACGATTTTTTTGATGAGAGGTTGATATTTGGAACAATATCGATCATCTTGCTGCACGAACCCAAAATTGTTCTTCTCAAACAAGGTATTGTTTTCCGGGCAGATCAGCACAAGATCGTTTTTTCCATAAACTTCGCTCTGCTCTACGAGATAAAACCCTGTTGGATAGCTGGGAGTAGCGTTATAGATAACTTTCCCGCTTTCAAGGGCGATATACAATGAAAAAAGCGCGGTAAGGGACACAATCACAAAAACCACATTTGCTTTCAAGCGCATTAAAAAACCTTTTGGTATAATTTATATCCGCCTCTTCATGAGGCGGTTCGACATATTTTCCGCACCTTCGGGTGCGGTTAAAACACCGCCAGGGCAACTGCTGCTGCACCCACAAGCGAACCCGCCAGAAAAACACAACCCAGTACAAACCAATTGATCGGAGAATCTTTTAGTTTATTAAACTGCATCTCCAGCATCTCATATTTCTCTTCATACTCTTTTGCAGCCGGCTCAAGCCAGCTTACCAAGGTAGATTCACCCAATTTTTTAAGATCTGAAATATACTCCTCGCGGATCTTAAAACTCATCTCGTCAATTTCCGCTTTTTGATTTTCAAGAAGCAGCCCTATTCTCTCAAGTAACGCTTCATACTCTCTTTTCTGGGCCATAGAGGCAAATGATACTTTTGTCGGACTCAGTGTCTCCCTCAAGTCTTCTAGCTGAGAGAGCAAACCACGCCGATTCTCTATCTCTGAATCCAGAAAAACTCTTGTCAACGCTTCAAGTTTTGCAGCGATCTGTTTTGCTTCATGTAGTGACATATCACCCATCATGCACCTACTTTTTAGCCAACACTTTTTCGATCTTTTCCCAGGCTGGCTCCAGGATGTCAGCTACATACTCCTTTGACTCCTCAAATATCTCCCGTTTCACCGAAATAAACTTGAACTTATCATCATTTTTGGTAAGCAACGCATCTTTCATAATTTCACCCAAGGTTTCACCATATTTCACATCATTTGCAACCTCAAATACTGTTTTTTCTATTTGCCTTGAAAGATCGATAACATCACTATCCTTCAGGATAATATAGGGCATTTTAGGAAATGTTTTAAAAAACTCACCATACTGAATCTCTTTTCTTTCGATATTTCTCATTCTCGAAAGTGCGAACAGAATTTTTTTATTGAACGGCTTCACCATCTCATAGGTTTTTTCCGCATTTTTCAGATCCTGGGATCCTCCGCTCATCGGTATGACGATTAGATCTAACGCTTCATAGAGAAACGATTTCTTTAACGCATCGATAAACAAAGTCGTCGTCTTGTTCCCCCCGACGTCGATCACGAGATTACTATCGTCAAGTTTGATATTGCTTCTGAGTATTTCGCTCATAGCACTTCCATCACCTACTTTGACCTGTCTGGTCTTGATAGCTGTTTTAGAAAAACTCTCGGCATCCTTGTTCTCATCATCAAGCTCTATCACTTCTACCGGTTCTTCTTTTTTTAGGAAATACGCCCCAAGTACCTGTAGCGCAACCGTACTTTTTGATGCGCCGCCTTTTGTGTTCAATACTGCAATTTTCATTTTTCTTTTCCTTCTTTTTCTATGATTTCTTTGATCTCTCGCATCTTCTTACCGTAGGCCATAACTTCAGCCTCGATCTCTGCCTTATAGTCGTCATTGGTCTCTTTTTGTATTGTCGTGTTATCCTCCTTGTTTAATATTGGTTCAGAATCTAATTTTTTTTGAGGGCCAGTCTCATCCTTTATTTCCTTTTTTTTGATCTCCTTTTTAAAATACTCATTGAAAGTCCAGTAACTCATTTTTAGATTATGGACTTTTTTCATTTCTTCATACAAATCTGTTGCAAATAAAAAACCTTTGTTTTCATATAGATTTCTAATTTCATCAATATGAGAATAAAATTCTCTTCTGGGGGATATTTTTCTCATTTTTTCTCAATCTTTCACAATAATTCTTAAACTGTAAGTAATTTTCACAATTTTTCACAATTATATGACTTTATTTCCGTTTTGTCAATATTTTTTTACTTTTTGTGATATAATTTGATACAAATTAAAGGCAGGATGGGTTTTTAACCTACCAAAACTAAAGTATTGGTAACTAAAAACGTCCTGAAACTTATTCGCACCTATGGTGACTCAACGAAAAAGGAGAAAAAGATGGCAGAGCATTTTACATA
>JAQVHV010000140.1 GCA_028696055.1 Sulfurovum sp. | reverse complement strand
GCTTGCCCCTCCTCCTGTGCTGACAAAGGTCATTTCGTCCGCATCACCGGCTTTATTGACCACGTCGGCAGTATCTCCGCCGCCCACGATCGTGGTAGCATGTGTCTGTGCGATATTGTGTGACATGGCGATACTTCCCTTGGAGAATCTGTCCATCTCGTAGACACCCATCGGCCCGTTCCAGATGATCGTCTGCGCATCATTGAGCGCTTCACGGAAGAGTCTGCTGGTTGCTGGTCCGATATCCAGGCCCATCCACCCTTTCGGTATCTCCTGGGTAGGGAGGAACTTTACAATGGTATTTTCGGAAAATTCAGGAGCAACGACAACATCCACCGGAAGGTAGAACTTGATACCGTTCTGCTGTGCTTTTTCCATGATTGCTTTTGCCTCATCGATCAGATCATCCTCGACCAGCGAGTTACCGATCTCGTAGCCCTGTGCTTTGAGGAAGGTAAATGCCATTCCTCCGCCGATGATCACCTTGTCGACCTTTTCGATAAGGTTGGTGAGTGCCTGAAGTTTTCCAGACACCTTACTGCCGCCAACTACCGCGACGAAGGGTCTGACAGGGTTCTCTATCACCTTAGAGAAGAAGTTGATCTCCTTCTCCATCAGGAATCCGACCGCCTTGTGCTCTTTGTCAAAGAACTGCGTGATCGCATGGATAGAGGCATGTTTTCTGTGGCATGCCCCAAACGCATCATTGACATAGAAGTCTGCAAACTCTGCCAGTTTTTTTGCAAATGCTTCATCGTTTTCTGTCTCCCCAGCCTCATACCGAAGGTTCTCGAGCAGAAGAATATCGCCAGGCTGAAGCTGTGCGGCTTTTTTATGTGCATCTTCACCGACCACATCCTCTGCCATATAGATCTCATTTTTGATCTTGAGAAGGGTATGGAGCCTTTTGGCAACCGGTGCAAGCGAATATTTCTCCTCATACTGCCCCGGTTCAGGTCTCTCATAATGAGAAGCCAGGATGATTTTGCACTCTCTGTCGATACAGTAACGGATGGTCTGCAGTGCAGAACGGATACGACGGTCATCGGTTATATTTCCAAACTCATCTTTGGGTACGTTAAAGTCACAGCGGATAAATACGCGTTTGCCTGCAATATCTAGGTTTTTAATATCTTTCAATACTTTTCCTCTTTTTTATACTGATTTAAAATTGATCTGAAGAGAAGCAACGCCCCTCTGCGTGATTTGTCACGCTTTGTATTTTTTATTTGCTGATATGAAGCGCCATATCCACAAGTCTGCATGAGTAACCCCACTCATTGTCATACCAGGAGAGTACCTTGACCATATTGCCCCCGATTACCTGGATCGTGTCAAGCGCGACGACGCTGCTCTGCTCTTCGCCGATGAAGTCCTGTGATACTCTGTACTCCGTATCAACACCCAGGATACCTTTGTGGGAACCTTCGCTTGCCTGGATAAAAGCAGCTTTTACTTCGTCCAGTGTGACCTCTTTGTTCAGTGTCACAGTCAGATCGACCATGGAAACATCCGCAGTAGGGACCCTGATCGCCTGTCCGTTGAGCTTGCCTTCAAGGTTCGGCAGCACCTTTGAGATCGCTTTGGCAGCACCTGTGGTTGTCGGAACGAGGTTTGTCGCGCCGGCACGTCCTTTTCTCGGGTCTTTTTTGTGTTTTGCATCCAGGATCGGCTGGGAGGATGTATAGGAGTGGATCGTCGTCATCAGACCTTTTTTGATACCAAAGGCATCATCCAGGACTTTGGCAACCGGCGCAAGACCGTTCGTGGTACAGCTTGCATTTGAAACGACGCTCTGACCCGCATAATCATTTTCGTTTGCACCGATGACAAAGGTTGCAGTATCATCTTTTGCCGGTGCAGAGAAGAGCACTTTTTTGATTCCGTTGTCCAGATAGGGCTGTACACTCTCAGCAGTCAAAAAGGCACCGGTACACTCCAGGACCAGCTCTGCCCCATATTCGGCAAAGTTCAGTTTCGCGGGATCTCTCTCTGCGAGGATCTTTGCTTTGTCGTTCCCCATGCAGAGGTAGCCCTCTGCCACTTTGGCATCTTTGCGTGTACCATGTACAGAGTCATATTTGACATTGTATTCGATCATCTCGTGAGTACCGCTTGCATTGACAGCGACCAGTTCGATATCATCCCTATCCGCGATGATACGTGCTACACATCTACCAATTCTACCCAGTCCGTTGATTGCTACTTTTAGTGCCATTTGTTATCCCTTGATTATTATGCTAAAATTACGTAATTTTACTGTATTTGAGGTTATATTTGGGTAAAAAGGGACAAGAGTCTATCGCGATATTCGGAGGAAGTTTCGACCCCCCGCATAAAGGACATCAGCAGATCGTCGAGAAAGCGGTGGCCACTTTGGATATCGACAGGCTTGTGATCGTACCTGCATACCTCAATCCGTTTAAGCAGAACTCTCTTGCCCCTGCAAAGCTCAGATTGCAGTGGTGCCAGACGCTTTTTGACCCCTTGAAAAAGGTTTCAGTCAGTGATTATGAGATTTCGCAAGGTAAAAGTACATACACTGCTGATACGGTAAAGCATTTTCAGAAAATGTATAATGTCAAGTGTCTGATCATTGGTTCTGACAACCTTGGATCATTGACAAAATGGCATCAGTATGAGTGGTTGAACCAACAGGTGATATGGGTGGTAGCTACGAGAAAAAACAGCAGTTTTGATACCTCTATGTTGAGAAAATGGGTAAAAATAGAACTGGATGAAACGATAAGCTCTACGCATATAAGAAGTACAC
>JAQVHV010000054.1 GCA_028696055.1 Sulfurovum sp. | reverse complement strand
CGGAAAGTCCTCATGGCATCGAACCGCTCTGCGGCATCTACAGACGCGCTATTTTGCCGGAAGCTGCACAAATGCTTAAAAACGGCGATCACCGTCTCACGACATTGCTTGAAACGGTAAAGACAAAATATGTGAAATTTGCAACCAAAGAACCGTTTTTGAACCTCAACCGTCCCGATGAGTATCAAGAGGCTCTAGAGCGACTTCTTTAACTCTTTTGCCAGATCGATCGCACATTGCTGCTCCTCGATCATCTTCACCATCAGTTTGCGTGAGAAGAAAACGAACTTTTCAAAAAGCGAACTGTGGTATTTGTCTTTATGATGGATCATCAGAAAGTCTCTTTTGCAGTCAAAGTTTTTCACAGGCACCTGGAAAAGTTTACCGCTTTTGAGCTCATCCTCCACAGAGATCTTGGAAAGGCAGGTGAGACAGGAGCGGTTGTTGAGAATACTCTTGATCGATTCGGTATGCCCAAGCTCCAAAAAGATGTTGAGCGCATCTACCTTCTCTTTGATATAATCAAGAAAAACCTCACGTGTCCCGGAACCCGGTTCTCTGAGTATCCATCGCTCATTGGCAAGCTCATCGATAAAGACAGACTTTTGGGAAAGTGCCTTGTCCGCTGTCACTACGATCAGTTCATCCACGCCGATCTTCTCCTTGACAATATCCGATCCCTGGACAAACCCCTCTACAAAACCTATATCGATCGTCCCCTCCTCGATCATACGCGCGATCTCTTTGGTGTTACCCTCTTTGAGCGTGATCTTTACGTCGGGATAGGCACTCATGTAGCTGCAGATGATGGAAGGCATCAGATAATCCACGATCGTTGTACTCGCGCCTACCCGGATGATCCCTTTGTTTTCGGAGTTCTTGAACTCAAACTCTATATCCGAGAGCTTTCGGTAGATAGGCTCTATCTCTTTATAGAAAGCTCTTCCCACCTCATTGAGCACCAGCTTTTTATTGATACGGTCAAAAACCGGCCGTCCCAAAATATTTTCGAGCTCTTTGATCGACATGGAGATTGCCGACTGGCTGAGATTCATCTCCTTGGCCACATTGGTCAGGTGTCCTGAAGCCACCACATTGATAAAGATCTCCATCTGTCGCAGTGTGATTTTCATGATAAATTTCCCTTATAATATTAATAATTGATTATATTTAAAGTTTCATTCAATTTTATTTATTTTGAAAGTATACCTAAAAATCAGTATAATTTCGTTAATAATAAAAAATTATCAAGGAAACTTATGCCTTTTTCTCCTGAAAAACGAAAAGACACAATAAGCGGTATCCTCTTTGTGGCGATCTTTGCTGCTGCTGCGACCTATATCTCCGACTTTCCAGCGGTGCAAAATCTGGGGATCTCGCCGCTGGTCATCGGTATCGTGATGGGTATCTTCTATGCGAATACCCTGCACAACAAGACTCCCGAGGCATGGCAGGGAGGGATCACCTTTTCGGCAAAAAAGATCCTCCGTTTTGCCATCGTCTTTTACGGGTTCAGGCTCACCTTCCAGGAGATCATTGATGTAGGGATGGCGGGATTCCTCGTTTCTCTTATTATGCTCTCTTCTACCTTTATCCTCGGTACATGGCTGGGCCACAGGATCTTCGGTATGGAGAAAGACACCTCCATGCTTAACGCTTCAGGTGCATCGGTGTGCGGTGCGGCTGCGGTACTGGCGACAGAACCCGTACTCAAATCCGAAGAGTACAAAGCAGCCATCGCGGTATCGATGGTTGTCCTCTTCGGTACGATCGCCATGTTCCTCTATCCGGTACTCTACACGACGATCATCGAACCGGCTTCCGGCTTCCTTCACATGACTGCCAAAGAGTTCGGTATCTACGTGGGAGGGACGATCCATGAAGTGGCGCAGGTGGTTGCCGTACCTGCCTCTGTACCTGGTTCACCCAAAGAGATGGCGGACTCTGCCGTCATCGTCAAGATGACCAGAGTGATCATGATCGCACCGATGCTGATCATCCTCGGTATCTACCTGAGCTACAGTGCCAAAAAAGAGGGCGGCGCAGGAGAGAAAGTGAAACTTGTCATCCCTTGGTTCGCCGTCTACTTTATCGGTGTCGCAGGCTTCAACTCACTGCACCTTGTGCCTGCAGATATCGTCGATATCATCAATGAGATCGATACCTTCCTGCTTACAATGGCGATGACCGCGCTGGGTATGGGAACGCGCTTTGCCAAGTTCAAAGGGCTCGGACTTGCACCGATCTACACCTCAGCAGCGATGTTCGCATGGCTGCTTGTCGGCGGATTTATCGTCACCAAAGCGATCTGTTCGGTATTCTGATACCTCATTCCCCATTCGCACCCTTCGACTAAGCTCAGGGCGAACGGGGAATGCTTTCAAACCTAAAACTCCCTCCCCTCTTTTCCGTTCCTCCTGAGCTTATCGAAGGACAACTCCTTTTCTATGGTTCGACATGCTCTGCATAAACGGACCAATCACATTCGCCATAACCGTACGGATCACACTCACAGCATCCCCTCCTCCTCAAAACTGTAATACCCCTCTTTAGAGAGGATCACGTGGTCCAGCAGTTCGATCCCTACCATGTCGGCTACCTCTTTGAGGCGCCGGGTGATCCGTTTGTCCGCATCGCTTGGGAAAAGCTGGCCACTGGGGTGGTTATGGGCGATGATGATGGAAGCAGCGCGGTCGCAGATCGCATCGGCGAAGACTTCCCTGGGGTGGACCAGGGACTGGTTGAGCGTCCCGACGAAGACCACGCGCTTTTCGATGATGTGGTTCGCGCCGTCAAGGGTCATGACGATGAAGTGCTCCTGTTTTTTATTCACATAGGCCGCAAGTTCCCTGTGAACATCTGCTGCGGAGGCGATCTTGATATTCTGTTTGATCAGGTAGCGGCGGCTCAGCTCGATCGCGGAGAGTATCTGCATCGCTTTGGCATCCCCCAGGCCGTGTATCGCAGTGAGCCGCTCCAGACTCAGCCCCTCAAAGTCGCTCTCAAAGAGATTTTCGATCTCTTTGGAGAGTTTGATCACATCTTTCCCCTGCGTGCCGCTGCCAAGAAGCACGGCAAGAAGCTCGTAGGCCCTTAACGACCGAGCTCCACGTGCAAGGAGTTTCTCTCTGGGTTTGTCATGCTTGTGCAGCTCATGGATACGTGACATTATCTTCTCCTTCGGTAACTCAATGCTTCGAGCATATCCGCTCTCTCTATCCTCTCATGACCATTCAGGTCGGCAACGGTACGTCCCACCTTTTTGATCGAGGCAATCGAACGGTGGGAGAGCGCAAAACGCCGGATCGCTCCATCGAGTATCTTTTCTGCCTCACTATCCAGTCCGCAGTACTTCTCTATCTCCTCTTCGCTCAACTTTCCGTTGAGACGTTCCTGCCCGCGTGCTTTCTGCATCCTGAAGGCTTTGAGGACGGCTTCATGCATCTGGGCAGAAGTGATATCTCCCCTGTCTTCGCTGCTGACCTCCTGCATCACCACAAAAAGGTCTATCCGGTCCAAAAAGGGATCGGAGAGCTTGTTCTGGTAGCGTTTGATCTCGATCTCCGAGCAGCGGCACTGTTTGGTTTTGGAGAGGAGGTTGCCGCAAGGGCAAGGATTTTGCGCCGCGACGAACATGATATCGGCTTCATACTCGATCTTGGCATTGACCCGGGCGATATGTACTTTCCTGTCCTGCAGCGGTTCTCTCAGTGCCTCAAGTACCTGCTTGCTGAAGTGCGGCAGCTCATCAAAAAAGAGTATCCCATTGTGCGCCAGAGCGACCTCGCCTATCTTTGCCTGCGTCGAACCGCCGCCGAAGACCGAGGCGGAAGTCGCTGTGTGGTGCGGGGCCCTGATCGGCCTGATCGCAGAGAAGTTCGGCGTGATGCCATCGAGAAACTGATGTTTGGCGATGGAGAGTATCTCCTCTTCCGTCAACGGGGGAAGGATATCCTTGAGCCGTTTTGCGATCATGCTCTTGCCGCATCCCGGACTCCCCTCCATCAGGAAATTATGCATCCCGGCAGCAGCGATCAGAGATGCACGCTTGGCAACCCCCTGCCCTTTCACATCACTAAAATCATGCGCATATTTTTTTTCATAGTAATAATCTACTTCTCCCAGTGGAAGTTTCTCGCTATGATAATCAAATCGCTGTGTATTGGCGGCAAAAGTTCCCTCGTTGAACAGTCTGATCGCCTCATCCAGCGTCTCCACAGTGATAAACTCCACCCCGGAGATATGAGAAAGGTGAATGATCGCTTCTTTGGGCACAATAGCCCGCTTGATCAGGCGCTGCTCCTTGAGCGATAAGATCAGTGGGAAAAGCATCGAACTTGTCTTTACTCTCCCGTCCAACCCCAGCTCGCCGAAGACATAAAGCCCCTCCTCCTGTATATCTCTCTTGTGCAGTGCAATGAGTAATGCAATCGCAAGATCGATATGTGTCCCTTTTTTTGAAATATCGGAAGGACTGAGATTGACCGTTATTTTGAGCGGCGGAAAGGTGAAACCGTTGGTCATAAGTGCCGCTTTGGAACGCTCTTTCGCCTCCTGGATATCGCTTGAAGCCAAGCCAACCACCGAAAATCCGGGAAGCCCTTTGGTAAAGGTCGCTTCCACTTCTATCACCTGCGCATTAACCCCCTCTAATGTCGCACAGGTCAGTCGGTTCACTATCGCTTCTTTTTTTGCTTCAGTTTTGGGTGGAGTACCACTATCTACTTGTGCATTCATAGGCTAAGTATGGCAAAGAGAGACTGGGAGTTTAAAAAAAATGTCATATTGTCATATTTATTCAAAAAATATCATACTCTTTTTGTGACCGATATGTACTATAATACTCTATAGATTTAACAACAAAGGATAGGATTTGAACTATATTCAACAGGCTATGGAAATCGCCAGGGGAACCAACTGCGCGGGGGATACAACGTTTTTTCAGGCGATCGAAGAGGTACTTACCTCCATCAAGCCCTTCATCAAAAAAAACCCGGAATATATCGAGCACAATATCATCGAACGGATCATATGCCCAAATAGGGAGATCCGCTTCAAGATCGAATGGCTGGACGACAAAAACCGTATCCATGTCAATAACGGCTACCGTATCCAGTTCAACAATGCACTTGGCCCCTACAAAGGAGGCGTACGGTTCCATCCATCGGTCAATCCCGATATCCTGAAATTTCTTGCCTTTGAGCAGATCTTCAAAAATGCGATCACAGGGCTGCACATCGGCGGGGCAAAAGGGGGTGCCGACTTTGATCCCAAAGGGAAAAGCGACCAGGAGATCATGAAATTCTGTCAGGCCTTTATGACCGCTTTCTACAACAGTATCGGGGAGGATATCGATATCCTGGGCGGAGATATCGGTGTAGGAGAGCGTGAAGTGGGCTACCTCTTCGGCCAGTACAAGATGCTGACCAACAGCTATGACAGCATTATCACCTCAAAGCCTATAGCGCTGGGAGGAAGCGAGGGAAGGAGCTCTGCTACAGGGTATGGCCTTGTCTACTTTACACAGACGCTGCTTGAGGATATGGGCGAAACACTCAAAGGAAAGATCTGTACGATCAGCGGCAGCGGCAATGTGGCGATCCATGCGATCGAAAAGCTCTATGATATCGGTGCGATCCCCGTGACTTGTTCGGATTCCAAAGGTACGATCCATGACCCCAACGGTATCGATCTGGCACTCCTCAAAGAGATCAAACTGGAACAGCGTGCTTCGCTGGAACTCTATGCAGAAGAGAAAAAAACAGCCACCTATGTCAAAAGGGAGGAGTATCAAGGGGGAAGCTATGTGTGGGATATCCCCTGTTTTGCCGCTTTTCCGTGTGCCACACAAAATGAGCTCGGGGAGGAGAGCGCACAGAAACTCATAGACAATGATGTCAAGATCATCGCCGAGGGAGCCAATATGCCTACCACAACGCAAGGCATCGAACTCTTTATGAAAAACGATATTATCTTTGCCCCGGCAAAAGCTGCCAATGCGGGAGGTGTCGCAGTCTCCGTACTTGAGATGAGCCAAAACAGTGCATTCAACTACTGGAGCCCCGAAGAGATCGACCAGAAACTCCAGGAGATCATGTCCAAGATCTACAGAGATATCAAAAAAACCTGTGATGAGTATAACCTGGATATGGACCTGGCTGCCGGAGCCAATATCCTCGGTTTTAAACGTGTCGCAAAAGCGATGGTCGCCCAAGGAGTATAAATCCAAGAGTAAGTAGTAGGGAGCAGGGAGCAGCTGGGAGGCTGCCAGTGAATAGTGAGCTCCCGTTTTTCCTGAGCTTGTCGAAGGGAGGCGGAGACGCTATCGCGTAGGGTGAGTAATCACGCACCAACAATCATGCAAATAAACTTTTATAATAAAGATTGCCATAAAGCAACCCATAAAATCTACTCCCTTCTACCTATCAGGAGGTTTTCTGGCGTTTTTTCCAATCTTTTTCAAAACGTTTGCGTTTTGTAAAGGAGAGTTTCTCTACAAAAACTTTCCCTTCAAGGTGATCCATCTCATGCTGCATCGCAATCGCCAGAAAGCCGTCATCTTCTATTGTATGCGATTGTCCGTTTCTATCAAAGTATTCCACTTTGACATATCTGGAGCGCTCTACCTCATCATAATATCCGGGAACAGAGAGACACCCCTCCTGGTATTTAGTAGAGCCGCTTCTTTCGATGATCACCGGGTTGATCATCTCCAGGGTATTCTCTTTGCGCTGCACATCATTCTCATCCGGTTCATTAATGATCAGCACTCTCTGGTCAACACCGACCTGTATCGCCGCAAGCCCTACACCGCTACTTTCCACCATTGTTTCATACATATCATCCAGCAGCTCGTGCAATGCGTTGTCAAACGCCTCCACCTCTCTGGAGACAAGTTTCAGCCTCTTGTCCGGATATACAACTATCTCTCTTACCATATCTACTTCTTATGAAAAACTTTTTTCCAGGACTTTGTCGATCAAACCGTACTCCACAGCTTCTTCCGAAGACATGAAAAAATCCCTGTCTGTATCTTTTTCGATCTTTTTTAGTGTTTTGCCTGTCTGTTTTGCCAGAATCTCATTGAGGGTATCCTTCAGTCTCTGGATCTCTTTTGCCTGGATCTGAATATCCGTCGACTGTCCCTGTGCCCCGCCCAGCGGCTGGTGAATCATAATACGCGCATGGGGCAATGCATACCGTTTGCCCGGAGTCCCCGAAGAGAGCAGAAATGCACCCATAGAGGCCGCCTGCCCCATGCAGATCGTGACCACGTCCGGTTTGATGTAGTTCATCGTATCAAAAATCGACATCCCCGCCGTGATCACGCCGCCCGGAGAGTTGATATAGAAGTAGATATCCTTGTCGGGATCCTGTGCTTCAAGGAAAAGCATCTGCGCTACGATCGTAGAGGCAACGGCATCGTTCACCTCACCACTCAGCATAATGATACGGTCTTTAAGCAGGCGCGAATAGATATCATACGATCTTTCGCCTCTGCCGGTCTGTTCTACAACATATGGGATATAACTCATTTGGTTCACCTTTGTAAAGTATATAGTGAAATATAGTACTAAAACTAGTTAAATATACACTAAATTTATTAATAGAAAAAGAGAGATAGGAGGCAGGAAATAGCATATAGTAGATTTGGTAAACATTTAAAAATGCTTTTTTCAAACAAAAGGTTGCCAAAGGCAACCCTACCTTATCTACTACCTACTCCCTGCTATTTACTATTTAAGTTAGTCATCCAGTCCGAGAAGTTTTCCGAAGAGTTTATCTTCGATCATTCCCATCTTGATCGCCGGTAGAAGGTTGCGCTCTTCATAGTACTTGATGATCGCCTGCGGATCCTGTCCTGACATCATCGCTTCATAGTAAAGCGCCTGCGATACTTCCTGGTCTCCCACGGTCACACCCTCTTCCTTCGCAAGCGCGTCTACGATGAATGTCGCCTTGACGCTTGCTTCAGCATCCGCTCTAACCTCGTCTCGGAGTGCTTCTATCTTTTCAGGATTCTCTTTGTACTCGTTAAGCTCCTCTTCGCTCATCTCCTGTGCTCTCTGGTTGATCTTCGCATCGATCTCCTGCTCGACAATGTTGCGCGGCAATGCAAAGTCGAACTTCTCTACCAGTGCCTCGACGATTTTCGGTTTAAGCTCACTCTGGTAAAGCTTCGAGACCTCTTCTCTTTCAAGCTGTTTTCTGATTCTCTCTTTGAGCGTTTCAACTGTTGCACCCTCTTCTCCGCCAAGAAGTTTCTGTGCCACTTCATCGGTCAACTCTTCAGGTACCTGCTCCTGGATCTCATGAAGTGTTACTTTGAACTCTGCTTCTTTTCCTGCAAGGTCAGCCGACTGGTAGTTTTCAGGGAAAGTTACCTTGATGCTTCTCTCCTCCTCATACTTCATACCAACGATCTGATCCTCAAATCCCGGAATGAACTGACCTGAACCGATCTTGAGGTTGAACTTCTCAGCTTTGCCGCCTGCGAATGCTTCACCGTCAAGGAAACCTTCAAAGTCGATCAGGGTCATATCACCCTCTTTTACCATTCTTTTTCTTTTGATCTTTACCCACGGTGCCTGCTGCGTAAGGATCTCTTCGATCTTCTCATCGATCTTCTTCTCATCAGCTTCAGGTTTTTCGAATTTCGGCATCACCTCTTTGTACCCCTCTGCTTCAAAGGTAGGTCTCAATGAGATTTCGATCTCTACTTCGATCTCGTTCTCGCCTTTTTCGTACTTTTTGAAGCCTGGTTGGCCGATCATGTCCGCTGCAGCGATCTCTGCCTCTTTAAGCCCTGCATCGATGAACTCTCTAAGCGCTTCGCCTTCGGCATCCTGCTGAAGTTTCTCGCCATGAAGGCTTTTTACTACGGATACGGGCACTTTACCCGGTCTGAAACCGTCCACTTTTACCTGTTTTGCTGCCTCTTTTGCCAGCTTATCCACATTTTTTTCGATCTGTGCATTGTCGATTTTGCCTGATACGATCGCGTTCGCATCATCAACTTTTTTTACTGTAATGTTCATTACATTCCTTTATTTGAGTACTAAAATTCTGTGATTTTATCTAAAAAACGATAAAAAATGAATATATCAGGCCAAAAACGCGTTTTTCATCGTATAGCTCTCCAGCAGGTTCAACAGCAACCCTCCGAGTATGGGGAAGAAAAGCCCCAGAGAGGTGATGTTGACCTGCAACGCCGCATAGACGGGCCTTTTCTCTTCCGGCGCGATCTCGATCACCAGGTTCATTTCACTGATCTTGAATCCGTCAAATGCGATACCGAAAAGAAAAAAGATCACCATATAGCTTGCCAATGATTCCGCAAAAAGGGCGATCACAAAGGCTGCAAGCATCAGCAAGAGGCTCAGGGTGAGCATCAGCTCATAGTGATGAAGCCTTCGCCACAGAAACATGCTTCCTATAATACTCCCCGCCATCTGAAGCGTGATAAAACCGCCAAGCATCCACCCTGTCAAAGTGTGCATAGCGTTGGCATTCAGGATCACAAAAGGCATCGCAAGAAAATAGCTGTACCCCAGCAGAATAACCACGATCTGCTCTCTCAGGCGCTTATCGCTTTTGAGTATCTTCCCTGCATTGGCCACAAATGAGCTGAAATGCTTCTCTTTGAGTGATACATTCTCTTTGGGAGGTTCGCTGATCGTCCCGAAAGCGATAAAACCGATCGCCATAAAAAGGCTGCTGATGATAAAAAGCGCAGCATAGTTGTAGGGTGCTTCGTACCAGGTAAGGACGTATCCCGCCACGCCCCCGCTGATGATCGATGCGACCGCCCCTGCGATCTGGCGGTTTGCCATCGTCTTGCCCCGGTACTTCCGGCTGAAGAGCTTTGCCTGAAGCTCTTTGAAGTAGATCGCACCGAATCCCGCACTGAAGGAGAAGAAAAAGAGTCCAAGCCCTATAAAAAAGAGCGTCAACCCGGGCTTTTCATCACCCAGAAAGAGGATGCTCACGCCGATCATCAGCCAGCTTAGAAAGCGGAAGAAAAAAACCTTTCTCAGATAGGGCAGAACATGCACGTAGGCCTGTGCATGGAACGCGGCATAGAGCTGCACCACAACCGCGCCACCGCGAAGCAGCGAAGCGAAGATACCTACGATCAGCGCACTCTCAGTGAAGTGATGCACCATCAGAGGAAGGATCGTCGAGGGTTCCGCGATCGTTACGCCGAGTGCCAGGAAAAAGGCATGCAGGACATTTTTTCTATTGTTCCTGGGGTCGTCGAGTCTAAACATCAATACTCCACAAACCGGTCATCTGATCTCTTCCTTCCTACTTCCTCTTCTGAAGCCTTCATCCACCCCGATCTCACCTCGCCCTCCACTTTGTCAAAATTCTCGATGTAGGGCTTGATATCCAGAAGGGGCGTGCCGTCGAGCACATCCACTCCCTTGATCGTAACGATATTTTCTTCCACACTGACAAGCTCCACCACTGAGAGCCCCAGACTGTTGGGATGCATCGGTGTTCTCGTGGAAAAAACCCCTCTGGGGGTCTCTGTTTTGTCATTGAAGGGGACCACACTGAGCTTCGGTTCTTTCACCTTATGAAAGTAGTAGATCAGATAGAGATGGGAGAAGCCGTCAAGGTCCTTCAACCCCTCTTCATATGCTCTATCGAACTCGATCGTGGCATAGACATCTTTGGCTCCTTTCGGCTGTACGGGCATATTGACAAGTTCGCAGAAAGGGGAGCGTATCGTAGCGATAGGTTTCAGTTCAAACATCACTATGAAGCCGTCATGATGGATTGAACGGCACACTCAACCTTCTCGGGTATATCTTTTCCTTGCAGATCCATAAAATCTATCTGGATCACATAAATTCTCTCTCCGCCTGCCAATACTTTGAAACGCAGATATCCCGCAAAGAGTTTGCTTTCTTTGGTTTTTTTGCCCGGATCATCCTTGTCGTTCTCATAGACAAAGTAGTCGACGGTAACGGAAGCATTGCTCTCTGCTACGGGATCTTTGTAGGCAGCAAAGGCATTGTTGACCATAGCATCAACCTTTTTCATATCCACATGTTCAAAGAGTTTGCTCTCCATGTACTGCGCTTTTTTCGCATGGGAGAGAAGTTCGAACTCCCCCTTCTGCAATGCACGCTGTACCTCTTTGATCAGTGTCTGATCATACACACGTTCAAACACTGTGCTCTTTTTATGACACTCCAGACGCACACTTTTGCTGCTCTTTTTGGCGGTGCTATCAACGCCTACTTTCACCAGAAACACAAGAAAGACAAAGGCCAGTATCGCTGCAATATATTTCATAATAACTTCCTTCTATCAATGTACAGAGCAGGTTCCGTTTCCGCTGCTCTTTTCCAGTTTTCCTGCAAGCAGCAGCTCAACGGACTTCTCTACCGTAGGACTCGCCTGATCAATATAGAGATCAAGGCCCGCTTTGGCAAACCCTTCCGCCGGCGAACCGCCGATACCGCTGACCACCAGCGCGTCGGGATTGAGCGCCATGATATTCGCTACCGCATTTCCGCAGGCTCCTCCGCTGTGGCCGGGGTTGGGGACACACTCAACATCGGTGATCTTTCCCGCTTCGAGCGTAATAATGGTATAGTATTTGGCTTTACCAAAATGCGCGCCTCTTTGACTGAGATAACCCATATTTTCATCTGTGGGGAATACTACTTTCATCTTTTCTCCTTTTAGAGGTTTTTCAAACCTCTAATTAACGCTTTCAAAGTAAAACTTCTCAAGCTACGCTAACGCTAAGTTCACCTCGGCGGTGAGCCCTCGCACTTGTGCTCTGGACTTCTCTGTTCAGGAGAAGTCTTATAGTCATAATACTCTCAGGCTTGCTTGCATATCTTAGTGGTGATGGTGATGATGCCCATGCTCATGCTCATGTTCATGTTCATGATGGTGATGGTCATCATGAGAGTGTCTCCCCTCATGATGCTTGATGATCTCCTGCATTTTTGTATCATCGAGCATTTCAAGTTCACCGTCTGCAAACTTTTTAATAAGGTCATTAAGAAGGATCCTCTCAAAACCGCTGT
>JAQVHV010000053.1 GCA_028696055.1 Sulfurovum sp. | reverse complement strand
AACCCTGAAGGTGACTTTGGTCTTGAGGGGATGAAAGTGATAGATCGAAAGCAGTATACCTTTTCAGGTATTGGGTACTATTCGCCCAAACTCTTTGAGGGGCTGCCTTACGGCAAAGCGCCGCTTGCACCGCTCCTGAGAAAAGCGATCAGTGAGGGCAAAGTGACAGGAGAGCTCTATGAGGGGGAGTGGCTAGACATCGGTACACCCGAACGCCTGGAACTGCTGAATGCCGAACTTTTCAGCAGAATTTGACAGAATGCATCACAGCAAAAGTTATTCTAGCAGTTTCCCTGCCAAGTAACCGCTGGAGAATGACCACTGCAGGTTATACCCGCCGCACGGGCCGTCAAGGTTCATCACTTCACCGCAGAAGTAGAGTCCATCTATTTTGCGGCTCTGCATCGTATAGGGATCGATCTCTTTGAGGCTGACGCCGCCGCGCGTGATCATCGCCATCTTAAAACCGTCATGCCCTGTGACCGTCAGTGGTGTCCAGGCCAAAAGTTTAAACAGCTTGTCTCTTGCACTCCCTTCCTGTTTTGAAAGTGTAAGTTCGGGAACGATCTCTGCCATCTTGCAGAGTTCTAGTCCCACAGACCCGGGAAGAAGTCTTTTTACGAGATCGAGTGTGTTTTGATGCGGATCCTTCTCGAGTGCTTTTTTAAAATGGACACGTATCTCCTCCTCGTTCATCCCTTTTGTGAGATTCATCAGAAGCGGTACCTCCTCAAACTTCTGCAGAAGCGGTGTGATCTCGCGGGAAAAATCCAGCACGACCGGGCCGCGTATACCGTTTTTGGTAAAGATCAGATCACCCGTGGCTTTGAGTTTTTTATACTTTTTCATATCTACATGCATCGTCACTTTGGCGATGGTATCCGCCCTGCATGCAGCCACCCAGCTCTCTTTGGTCTTGAGCGGCATCATCGCCGGATAGAGCTCCGTTACTTTGTGCCCTGTAGACTCTGCTAACAGATAACCATCCCCTTCAGCACCCAGCATCGGGTATCCCATGCCGCCTGTGGCAACGATCACATGCGGTGCGAGATAGAGCGTATCCTGGGTACGCACCCCTTTTACCGTCATACCGTCATGCTCAAGCGTTTCAACTTTCTCTCCACACTTCACCTCGACGCCGACTCTCTCCATTTCATTTTTGAGTGCATTGATGATTGTCGTAGAGCTATGGGTCACAGGGAAGACCCTGAACCCGTCAGGTGCATGACTCTCCACACCGATCTCTTTAAAAAAACCGATAAGAGTGTGATGGTCAAAACGCTCCAAAGCAGGCATCATAAAACGTCCATCACGTCCAAAACGCTGCATAAAAGTTTCATTGTCCAGCGTATTGGTCAGGTTGCAGCGTCCGCCGCCCGTGGCTTTGAGCTTGGCACCTATCTGGGAGAGCTTTTCCAGAAGCAGCACTTTTTTCCCGTCCCGTGCAGCGGTAATCGCAGCGATCATCCCCGCTGCACCCGAACCGATAACGATAAGATCATAAGAGAGTGGCACGATAAAGATCCTTAAAAGTATTACCGGAATGATACCAAAAAGTTCTGTATATGATTTTTATCTTATCTGTTTTTAAAGAATAAGAAATTATAATGGATAAAATCTCATTTTAATAATAAAGGAGCACCTTATGAGAAAGTATATTTTGATCACCTCGATGTTGGTTTCAAGCAGCTTTGGAGCTGACCTCTCCCAGATCTCAACAGAAGAGCTCGCAAGCGAAATGCAAAAGCGTCTACAGACGATGACTCCCCAGGAGCGCCAGCAGTACAGAGAGCTCAATGCCGGGCCCGGCCGAATGGGTAAATGCGGAGACGGCAGGATGGGCAAAATGGGTTCCAAAAGAATGATGCAGATGCCGAAGTTCTCAGAGTATGATCTCAACCAGGATGGAGCGATCACCGAAGAAGAGTTCAAAGAAGCACATGCGAAACGTATGAGTAAACTTGCCGAAGAGGGCAGAATGCTAAGAAATGTAGGTGAGGCACCGGCTTTCTCTGATATCGACACCAATAAAGACGGAAAGGTTGATGCAGAAGAGTTTAAGGCACATCAACAAGAAATGCAGAGCCAGAAGTGCGGCAGTGGACCAAAAGGGAAGATGGGCAAATGTGGTGACGGATCGATGGGTAAAATGGGTTCCAAAAGAATGATGCAGATGCCAAAGTTCTCGGACTGTGATCTCAACAATGATGGGGTAATCACCGAAGAAGAGTTCACAGAAGCACGCAAAAAACGTATGGAGAAACGTGCCGCAGAAGGCAGAATGCTTAGAAATATGGAAAATGCACCCTCTTTTGCGGATATCGATACCAATAAAGACGGGAAAATAGATCAGGCTGAGTTTGATGCACATCAGCGAGAGAGAATGCAAAAAAGAGATCGTCCCGGGAAATGCGGTTGATGATCTCTTACAAAGTTTATTATATAATGTAAGTAACTTTATTTTATAAGGCATACTTTTGAAATTTACCAATCAGACTCTGCAGGAGATATTTGCAGAGTTAAAGCAGGAGGTCGCATCACTACAGCAGGGTGATGTGATCTCTTTTGATGTACTTGACCCCGATGAAGGCGGTCGGTACGCAGGAGAAAAGGTTGTGATAGAAGAGAGTGAGTATCTCTATCACGGATACAAAAGCTGGACAGATCTTGCCCAGTTGCTGCACTGCAAAATGCTGACCCCACATATCAGCACTTTTCCCTTTATTACACTGCATTTTGAAAAACTTCAGACCGATACGTTTCATGACACAGAAGCAGAGGATAAAAAAGAGAAATACGGTATCGATTCACTATTTTTCAATATCAATAAAATGGAAGAACCTGCATTTCTCTACTACTACCTTCAGGCATTGGATAATGTCAAACTGAAAGAGAAAAATCGCATCTTGAACCTGGGTATCAACCGGGGCGATGAGTTTCAGACGATCAAAGCATATCTGGATAACGATACCTATCAAAAGATCGGATTTATGGGAATCGATCATTCCCAGAGTGCCATCGCTTATGCCAGATCAATGCTTCCCGAGGAGAATGTAACGCTTTTTGCGGAAGATGTCAATGTGCTGGAGAGCCTGCATCTTGGAAGATTTGACCTGATCATCTCGATTGGTACCCTTCAAAGCCCATCGATCAACTTCAAGCCTTTTTTGATGCACCTGGTACAAAACTCTCTGGATAAAGAGCAGGGTGCATTGATCCTGGGCTTCCCAAACTGCAGATGGATCGGTGGAGAGATGCTCTATGGGGCCAAGGCACCCAACTATAGCATGAGTGAGCTCTCTTTGCTCTTCAATGATGTGATCTTTGCAAAAAAGTATCTACAGCAGCATAAGTTTCGGGTGACAGTAACCGGTAAGGAGTATATCTTCCTCACTGCTACAAGAATCACTCCGAAAATCAAGAATTAAATTTTATTTTAAGAATGAAAACTTATAATTTCAATAAGTTTAAATTATCAACTAAAGGATTAACCGATGAAACTATCAACTCTATTGCTTTCAACACTGCTTGCTGCTTCTTTGAATGCAGCGGATCAAAACGCTTCCAATGAGCCGAAAAATGTAAAAATGGAAGGAGCCGGCTATATCAAACAACTAGGCGGCACACTCAAGGTTGAACTTGAAAAACATATGAAAGCAGATCCTACGGGTGTAGCTGCTTTTGGTTTTTGTACCGCAAAGGCTGATGAGATCACCGAAGAGGTGAACCAAAAGCTTCCTGCTGATGCAAAGGTAAGAAGAACCGCACTCAAAACACGTAATGAAAACAACAATCCTGATGCAACGGATATCGCAGTAATGGAAAGCTATATCCAGGAGATAGAAAAAAAGACTTTTAACTCTGAAAATGATATCAAAGTCGTAGAAGAGGGCAATGTAACCAGAGTCTATAAGCCGCTTCTCACTGCCGGTGTCTGTCTCAAATGTCATGGTCAGAATATGAGCAATGAGATCAACGAGATGATCGCCGTCAGTTATCCTAAAGATCAGGCGGTAGGCTTTAAAGAGGGAGATCTCAGAGGCGTGATCGTAGCAGAGATCAAAAAAAGTGAAGAAAAATAAGGGAGATTCCCTTATTTTTATATTTAAAAATATTATTTTATTGCGGTCATCAGAAAGACTGTAAAATCCCCATGCGGTTTTTTGATCGTACTGGCTGTCGAAAACGTTACATCACGAAATCCCGCCTCCAAAGCATACTCTGTGAGCTTGTGCCTGTCAAATCCATAATGAAATACCCCGTTGTTGTCACTGTGAAAGCTTCCATCTTCGATATCAAGATCGGCCAAAGCGATAAATCCTCCCTCCTTTACCATGCGATAGAGCTTTTTGAGCAGAGCAGGGGTATCCTCTATATGGTGGATCGTCATGGATGAGATCACACCGTCATACGCTTCAGTGGTATCATATTTAACAATATCAATATATTTTACCTCTGTTTGACAGGCAAATTCGTCACATTTACTTTCAAACTCTTTCAGCATAGAGGCAGAACTGTCCACCGCTACGATCTTTTCTACAAAAGGGGCGATAAAATAGCTCAAAAGACCGGTTCCGGCACCCAGGTCCATAATATGCATCGATTTATTCAGTTTAATATTTTTTACGATTAGATCACTGATCGCCTGAGCATTCTTCACGCGTTTGCTGTTCATATCCCATGTTTTGGATTTGTGTGCAAAAAGATCATTAATTTCCATATATATTCCTTAATATTTATTAGTATTTACCTAAAACAAGGTGCTTTGTTTCTCTATTTTGATGTTGTCCCAGAAGAGATCAACGTGTTTTTCAAACATTGAAACGACCGAAGAGGTCGATTTTTTGTCTAATTTTAGCAAAGAAAGCTGCATTTGATAGAAAAAGAGAGGCGAAAAAAACTCATTTGCCAACAACAGAGGATCTCCCGACTCGATCATCTCATCCTGCATCATAGAGAAGAAGAGTCCGGAGAGCTTTTTGACGTTTTCCTGGTAAAAATGTTCATTATAGATCTCCCTGATACGCTCGTTTTTGTATATCTCCTGCATCAGAAGCTTGAAAAGTGCTTCATTTTGCCCGTCAAAGCTTATAAGCTTAAAAGTGGTGGCAATACTCATTAAAAGAGATTTTCCCTGTTTATAAAGCTCCTGGGTATCTTTATCGGTAAATATCTGTACGATAGCCGAAGAGGTTAACTCTGAGACGAGTGTTTCAAGTATCTCGTCTTTGTTTTTGAAGTGGTTATAGAGGGCACTTTGCTTCACTCCCATTGCTCCGGCGATATCTCTTACCGTTGTTGCTTTAAATCCTTTGGAGGAGAAGAGTTTTAGTGATGTTTTGAGTATTTTACTCTTGGTATTGCTGCCTCGTAATAGGGCTGTATTAACGTTCTGCTCGGACATTCTGACTCCTTTGAACAGCATTATAGTGAACAATTGTTCATTTGTCAAGGGAGGTGATCTCCGTTGATATGAACGTTTGTTCATCTGAAATCAGAGTGATTATTTTCAATATGAACAAACGTTCATATATTAATATTCTTCATCCGTCATTGAATGAACAGATGTTCATTTATTTGCCTGAAAAGCCCCTATTTTACGTGCCTTGCAGGCTTCCATACTTTTGGCTACATGCTTTGGACCATATTTTTTACATGTTTGATGCACTGCCGGCATGCAGAGTGATTCGATGCGGGGTCTCCCGGTGCTGAAAGATTTTTAATCCTGGTGATTTTGTTTAATATTTTTAAATATGTCAATAGTGTACACCCTCTATATGAAGTAAAAACATAGAGATAAATATTATTATCTAATAAAATCTATCTCTAAGTATCTATACCTTAGAATAGGGAAAATCATTTACAAAGGTTACCTATGAAAATTTTTCTCGTCTCTCTTCTTTGTTCTGTTGCTTCTTTGGCAATCGAACCGCTGATCAACACAGCATGGCTGCAACAAAATATCGATAATAAAAATCTCAGAATCGTAGAGATCTCTGACAAAAACAGTTATGCGTCAGGACATATCAAACATGCGCTTCATACCACGATAGAAAAATGGAGGGTGGATAACGGTACATTTATCTCTATCCGAAATGAAAAGGAGATCCAGGAAGCGATCCAGAATCTAGGTATCGATGCTTCTACAGAGGTTGTACTCTATGCGGATATCCAAACACCAAAGGATTTTCTCAAAGCAAGTTATATTTTCTGGGCGCTCAATTATCACGGGATCGAAAATGTAGCACTTTTGGACGGCGGCAAACAGGCATGGATAAAGGAGGGTGCTCCACTCGACACAACTCTGCCTAAAATCGCTGCCAGCAATTACCAGGCAAAAACAAACCCGGCACTGTTCGCTGACAGGGTTTATGTGCAGAAGCATATCGGAAAACTGCCTATGCTTGATGCGCGTCCAAGCGACAAATACCTCGGGATCACTCCGACAGCCACAGTGGCAAGAGACGGACATATCAAAGGAGCAATGAGCTACCCATGGAACTATTCTGTGGAAGATGACTACAGACTGAAAGATCCCAAGAAGCTGGAAACACTTTTTGTAGAGGGATATACGCTTCCAAAAGAGAATGAAGTGCTTGTCTATTGTACTGGCGGGCTTGAGACATCATTTAACTATTATGTTCTCAGCGGCCTGCTTGGCTACAAACATGTAAGACTCTATGATGCTTCGATGAAAGAGTGGGGAAATCGCGAAGATACCCCGATGGTACAATACTCTTTTGAGGTATTCAATAAGTAGGCTCCTTTGGGAGGCTGCCATTGGATGGAAATTTATTATTTTATTTTTAACTTCCTGATCTTCATCTTCTTTACATCATTTTTTGATCTTCCAAAATGTTAGATCATCCTATCTAAATAGGTCAAAAGAGTTTTTCTATTTATTTAATATATTTTATATTATGTTAACCAAGCTATATTTTTAATCTGCCGTCATCCTGAAGATGATTCGGAATGACAGCACTTTCTAATTTAAATGATCCAAAGAATCCTATGCAAATAACTGGCGGGTTACTTTTGCCAGATCTTTGAGCTTTTTGCGCGTAGACTCATCTGTCGGTTTTTGTCTGATCTTCTCTACCATACCTATAAGATGATCATAGCTTCTAAAATCCAACTTCTGTTTGTGCAATGCCGCCTGACTCAGATATGCCAATACTTCATCCCTGGTCACAATATCATGATTTTCAAGAATGTGCATCATCATTGCCAGCAAGGTGTTCTCTTTTTCGCTGACGAGCTCTGAAGCGATCAGCTCCGCAGCATCTTCGTCCAATCCCCGGTTATGCAGAATTTTTGCGATACTGGATACGACAGAAGGATGATAAGCCTTGCTGTAGCTTATCTTGCGTTCTGAAGTGTCACCCATAATAGGAGTCAGTGCCAAACCAGTGATGATCAGTGTTACCGTGATAAAATTTTGTGTATGCATATTGATTCCTTCCAGGGAAATCCCCTTTTCTATATCATAGATCAAAAAGGTTAACCAACGATTACGAAATTCAACTTATCTTCTAGTAACGCACTTTTACTCAAACAGCTGCCAGAATTCACTTAAGCTTGTTTCAAACGCTTTAAGTCTGAGCCTTAGGGCATCCAGAATGATCTCTGATTTGCACAAAAAGAAAAAAACTCTCGGTGAGTACGGCTTATGTTTGATCGCGATGACATGCCGATACTCTTTTTTCAGCGAACCAAGCAGAGTCTCTATCTGTTCGTCATGAGAAAAACAGCGGCTTAGATGTTGATAGACGATGCATATCTCCAGATACGGCAGTCTGTAGAAGTAGCTTAATTCATCGGCAAAGATATATTTATGGGGATAGACTTTCTGCCGGTAGTGATCATTCAGGGTAAGATACTCGAAAGACTTGTCTGCCCTATTGCACTTGAGCGCCATGCCGTTATCTGGAGCTACGGCTACGATCTGTGATTTTGAAGCAAAGGTGAGTGCATGATTGAGCCAGAGGTACCTGTCCTCCAGGGCTTTTGGGACTTCTTCATAGTAGAAGATCGCATTTTTAAGGAGCTTCATCTCCTCCAGTTCGGTCACTTCACGCTTGTCTCTCATCAGGATATCCATCAGCGAGTACTCCAGGTACTCATCACTCCCCATCATACGTTCAAAGTAGTCGATATGCCTGCCGTCATTGTTCTGTTCATCCGCCCCTTGATGCATGAACCAGATCTGCGCCAGTGCCTTTCCGTCAAGCGGACTCTCCTGGTGGTTGAAGAGATAGCGAAAAAGCTGGAACTTTCCGAAGTCCCCTACGTCGGCTACGTATCTGTCCTGCACCTAAACCGCCCTAGTCTGCCGTTGCTTTATGGATGGTTGATTTTGTGCTTTTCCATGCGGATTTGCTGTCACTTTTGATCCCGGACCATGTTTTTGAACAACCGCTAAATATGACGACTATCACAAGTGCGAAAACGGTCAATAGAAGTCTATTCATCACCGGTCTCCTCTGATTTTTTGCGATATTATAGCGTATCACCCTCTTCTGTTGCAGGCGCAGCGCCTTTTGGAGGCTTCACTTCGGCCCTGCTGATGATCTCGATATAGCACTCCGACCACCCTGCTTTGGAAACTTTATCCAACGCTTCGATGATATCGTTGAATGTCATGCTTTTAGCACTCTGGGCATTCTCCCCGAATTTGCAGTCAAAATCCCAGAACATCTTCGCCTCATCCGGGAGTTTTTTCCCGCGCTCTCTTTTGATATATTTTCTTATCTCGTGTTTGATCGCTTCTATGATACGGTCTGGGTGTCGTTTCTCGTCTTGCAGTTTGAATATTTTTTTCATGATCTCTCTCCTCTGTTTCTCTTGCTGTTTGGGGTACGGCTGCTGCCTCTTTTTCCCTCTTTGCCTTCACGGTTCTCTTTTTTGTCAGGACGGTTGGAACGTGATCGGCTTTTATTCTGAGGCGATTGAGATTTTTGTGATCTGCCTTTTTGTATCGGTTCTGCTTTGATATTTGGGTCAGGAGCAAAAGCGGGGATATCCACTTTTTTGATCTCTGACTTGATCAGCTTTTCTATGTTTGCCAAAAGGTCCAGCTCATCGATACAGACCAGGGAGACCGCCTCTCCCACATTGCCCGCACGCCCTGTTCTGCCTATGCGGTGGACATAATCCTCCGGGACATTGGGGAGTTCGTAGTTGACCACATGGGGCAGCTGATCGATGTCGATACCTCTGGCTGCGATATCCGTAGCCACAAGCACCTGTATCTCTTTTGCCTTGAAGCTTGCCAGGGCTTTGGTTCTGGCACCCTGGCTTTTGTTGCCATGGATCGCAGCCGCCTTGATGCCGGACTCTTCAAGCTGTTTGGTCAGTCTGTTCGCACCGTGTTTTGTACGGGTAAATACCAGAACCTGTTCCCACTTCTTCGTTTTGATCAGCTGGGAAAGCAGTTCTCTTTTTCGGTGTTTATCCACAAAGTGCACCACCTGTGCGATCTGTTCACCCGTACTGTTTTCACGTGCTACCTCTACAAGTGCAGGCGCATTGAGCAGGGAAGAAGCAAGCTTTTTGATCTCGGGAGAGAATGTCGCCGAGAAAAGAAGCGTCTGCCTCTTTTCCGGCATCAGTTTCATCAGTCGTTTGATATCGTTGATAAACCCCATATCCAGCATTCGGTCCGCCTCATCGAGTATGAGACACTCAAGTTTTGAAAAGTCTATCCCTTTTTGTCCGGCGATATCCAGCAGCCTTCCCGGTGTAGCAATCACGATATCCACCCCTTTTCGTATCGCAGCAAGCTGCGGGTTGATCCCCACTCCGCCATAGATGACCGCGGTACGGTATGGAAGGTGTTTCCCGTAGTTTTTCACGGACTCATGTACCTGTATGGCCAGTTCGCGTGTAGGAGTCAGCACCAGTGCCCTGATTTGATATTTATTCATATTGGGCTTGCTTTGGCTGAGCACTTCAAGCAGTGGAAGCGTAAATCCGGCGGTTTTTCCCGTACCGGTCTGAGCAGCAGCCAATACATCCCTCTTTTGGATGATCAGCGGAATCGCTTGCGCCTGTATCGGAGTAGGTTTGGTATATCCTGTCTCTTTGACGGCTTTAAGTAGTGGTTGGGAAAGTCCCAATATAGAAAATGACATTCAGTGTCGCCTTTTGTCGGGCATTGCCCATAATATGGCGCGATTATAGCATAAGTTTTCAGCTGCTCTGCCATTTCCCGCTAAGTATGCATCGATCATCCGACAACCTACAGAGTAAAAACATGACGATTTGACATATTTTTAAATAGACCGTAAAATATTGTCTATCATCCCATACCGGAAAAAAGTCTATCAAGGAGTCAAAGGTGGAAGGAAGCATGAAGATCAGCTATACCATTATGTGCAACAATGATGTCAATCTCGAGATCGCTCTCTCAGAGATCCTCGCGAATGAAAAAGTGGCCAAAGCCATCAAAAGCGAGTTTGGCAAAGGGCTCAGGAACCTTACCCTCGTTTCAAATGATGAAGCTTCACTCTCTATCAAAACGCAAAAAGAGATCTATGAATTTATCGTAAGCAAAAATGATTTTGCCGATATCCTGGTGCTGGCCGAGGAGGATGCACGCAAACATAAACGTATCAAAAAAGAGTGCGAAGGCATAGAGTTGGTCAATATCGTTACGATAGACTAGCACATCTATGTTATACTTACTGGTTATTAATATTACGCACTAAGATTTTCAATGGCCAAAAAAAAGAAAAAACACTTTATCAAACTCAACAATAAAATCAGAAACTATTTTCAGGGGCTCCCTTTTGACGAGGGTATCACGATGCTGGACGACGACAAGTTGATCGAGCTGGTGATGCTTTTGGAGATACCGATGATAAAACTCGAACGCGAAGAGATGATCCGGGCACTCAGACGTGTCTGGAGCGAAGAGGGATACAAGACCCGAGAAGAGATCGTCTCCTATCTTACCCAACCTCACCGGGCAGTACCCAAAGGGGGAAATCCCCCTGCCTATATTGACAAGGTGGAGAAGATACTTCAACTGCTTCAAGGAGTTAAACATACCAAAGATGAAGAGAGCAGGATACTGGATGCCTTCATTGACCTGCGTCCGGCCAAGATCACAAAAGAGAAGGTCGTCGCAAAGCTTGGCTATCTCCGTCTCAAAGAACGGCTGCATACGTTGGAAAAAATACTCGATGTTGAGTTTAACACGCTGAATGAAATGACATTCTATGAAAGTTTTACCTTTTGCCTGAAAGAGCATGACTTTACCAAAACACTGCTCTGCATCTCCGATCCTATCCCCTTCGAAGAGCTGTGGGAGAAGAGCGATGAAGAGATCACCGCATTGCTTGTCCAGATAAAAGAGGAGGTCTACGAGGAGAAAAAAACCTCTCTGGATATCTTTCTTTCCCATCTCAGAGAGTATCACCACCCTTACCTCACAGAAGAACAGATGGCCATAGCATTAAGGCGCCTGACTCCGGAGGAGAGCCCCTATCATGCACCTATTGAGTTTAAAACTATTGAGAAAATATTAAGCAATATCAGTACAAAGTACGATGTTTTTGAGAGCACTGACCATATTATCATAGAAAAAGAGAAAAACTATGAGCTCTTTGGTACGACGCTCTACTATATGACCTCTGTCTCCTATGAGAAGAGACTGCTTTACAGCTTTATCTGGCGAGGGGAAGAGCTGCCGGTCAAAGACGAACTCAATGAAGTCAATGACAGACTCCTTGCCCACTTCAAGCTTGCGGTTGAAGAGGTTTTCGAGGAGATGCGCCAAATGTGCGGCACGCTCAAGGTGGAAGATGAAGTAATGGAGGGTTTCATCATCCGATATATCGAAGCGCAGATCCTCTCATCACGTACCCTTAAGGTCAAAGAGAAATCCAAGCGCCGTATACTCTTTCACTTCGGAGAATACCTCAAACCCCTGCTTGCCAGACAGCAGCGTGAGGAACTCCTGGCAAAAACGATCCGTGATTTCAAAAGGCTCTTCCCGCTTGCGCGTGAGCTGAAACGCAAGATCATCTTCCATGTAGGTCCCACAAACTCCGGGAAAACCTACAGTGCACTTCAGGCACTCAAAGAAGCTACAACCGGCTACTACCTGGCGCCGCTGCGTCTCCTTGCGCTGGAGGGGTATGAAAATCTCAGAGCCGAAGGGGTACACACCTCCCTGATCACGGGAGAAGAGGAGATCATCGATGAAGCCTCAACCCATATCTCCTCCACCATAGAGATGATGAACAGC
>JAQVHV010000052.1 GCA_028696055.1 Sulfurovum sp. | reverse complement strand
TCGTCACACATAAACCTGCATTGTTAAAACTTGTGGATCGGATTATCATCATGACACCACAGGGTATTGTAATGGATGGCGCAAGAGATGATATACTCGGCAAGTTGGCAAATGCGAAACAGCAGGCTGCCGCTCAGTCTTCTGCAAAAGCTGCTGCCGAAAATACGGCGCCTGCATCAAATCATCAAGAAAAGAGTAACGCATGAGAGAACATATACCTTTGATCACAAAAGTTAATCCGCTGTGGATTATTTTTGGTTCACTTTTTTTATTGATCGTTCCATTTCTGATCTGGTCACAGTTTGCGACACTGGATCAGATATCACATGCAGAGGGGCACGTAATCGCTACCGCCAAGACACAGGAGATCCAGGCTGCCACAGATGGTGTGATAGAGAAGATCTATGTCAGAGAAGGGGAGCACGTAAAAGAGGGGCAGAGGCTGATTTTGCTGGAACAGGAAAAAGCGAAAGCCGGATATGACGAGAGCAAGTCAAAAGTAGCGGCATTGAAAGCAACGCTTATCAGACTTCAGGCCGAAGTATTCGACAAGCCGCTGGTGTTCCCGGATGAGCTGAAGGAGTACCCGGAGTTTATCGCAAACCAGACCGAACTCTTTAAAAGACGCCAGCAGGCGATCAGAGACCAGACCACGGCGATCAATGAATCCTTGGCATTGGCGGAAGAGGAGCTTGAAAACAATCTGCCGCTTCTTAAGACCGGTGATATCGGCTCGGCGGAGATCATCAAGCTGAAACGACAGATCGCGGATCTCAAGGGAAAACTTTCAAATGTGCAAAACAAGTATTTTCAGGATTCACAAACCGATATGACCAAAGCAGAAGAAGAGCTTTCCATGAAAGAACAGGAGCTGGCAGATAAAAAAATTACATTGGAGTGGACGGATATAAGATCACCCATGGATGCCATCGTCAAAAACATTCTTCTTACTACAAGAGGAGCAAGGGTCAGGGCTGGTGATGTCATCATGCAACTTGTACCGTTCGGTGATAAGCTGATCATTGAAGCCAAACTGCCGACATCAGATGTATCGTTTGTTCAAAAGGGTCAGAAAGTAGCAGTAAAACTGGATGCATACGACTACAGTATCTACGGAATTTTCGATGGAGAAGTTGCCTATATCAGTCCGGATACATTGGTCGAGAAAACTGAAAAAGGTGAAAAATATTACTTTAAAGTGAAAGTGGTACTCAATGATACAGTACTGGTTGCAAAAAATGGCAGAAGGATAGAGGTTAGCCCGGGAATGAGCACGCAGATTGATATCATTACCGGAGAGAGAACGGTATGGCAATATATTACAAAACCTATCACAAAAACTATGAATGAAGCGTTCGGAGAGCGTTAACGGGAACCGCCTTTACAAAGGCGGTTATTTACTTTCAATTAATTTCGTTAAAGTATACTCAGGCTATTCATATATAGCGGTAGATAGGAGAAGAAAGTGAGTCAAATTGTTGCCACTATTAAATCTGAGATTTCCAAAGTCCTTGTCGGACAGGAGAAGATGGTTGAAGGTCTTTTGGCAGGTCTTATCTGTCGGGGGCATATCCTGCTTGAGGGGGTCCCCGGACTTGCAAAGACGACTGCGGTAAACGCACTGTCCAAGACGCTGGGACTGGACTTCAAACGTGTACAGTTCACCCCGGATCTGCTTCCCTCGGATATTATCGGGACAGAGATATATGACCCTTCCAGCAATACCTTCAAGATCAAAAAAGGCCCGGTATTCACCAACCTTCTTTTGGCTGATGAGATCAACCGTGCGCCTGCGAAGGTACAGTCAGCATTGCTTGAAGTGATGCAGGAGCGCCAGGTGACGATAGGGGACGAGACCTTCAGGATCGATCTTCCTTTCTTGGTGATGGCGACACAGAACCCGGTAGAACAGGAGGGGGCATACGAGCTTCCTGAAGCGCAACTGGACCGTTTTATGATGAAAGTAGTTGTGGGCTATAACACAAAAGAAGAGGAACTGGAGATCGCCCGCAGGGTAGCCAATAACGGCTTTGAAGAGATCGAACAGGTAGCAACGCTTGATGACCTGGAGAGGATCCGAAAAGAGGCACTTGAGGTGCATATGGATGAAGAGGTCGAAGCCTATATCATCGAACTTGTGCATGCTACACGTGAGCCTAAGGCGTACGGGCTTGAAGAGCTGGAGCACTATATCGAGTTCGGGGCAAGTCCCAGAGCAAGTATCGATATGTATAAAGCGGCCCGGGCGATCGCCTATCTGAAAGGCCAGGATTATGTTTCACCGATCGAGGTAGCGTATATCGCCAAAGAGGTCCTCAGGCACCGTATCATCCTCAGTTACGAAGCACAGGCCGAAGAGATCACACAGGATAGGATCATCGAGAAGATCCTGGCAGCAGTACCGATTCCATAATGCTGTGCATTATGGAAAATGAGGAGATAGGAATGAGGAATGAGGAGTTTTCGTATGCATTGCACAGCAATGCTTCTGCACTAAATAACAAAAGCTTTCCAAAAGAAAGCAATCCGAAACAATTCACTATTCACTATGCGCTGTTCACTGATTCATCGGAGCTGCTCCGATGAATCGTACGGCTAAAAAGATCATCCTCAAAACCAAAAAACAGGTTTATGGCGATATGCTTGGAAACAATGCCTCACTGTTCCAGGGAGAAGGATTTGAGTTTGCAGAACTACGCGAATATGTCTACGGGGATGATGTAAGAAAGATCGACTGGAAGACCACTGCAAAACTGGGAAAACCCTATGTCAAGATCTACAAAGAGGAACGGGAGCTCAATGTCGTAGTCGTTTCAATGCTTGGCGGGTCGATGTACTTTGGAACTGTAAGGCAAAAGAGTGATATCCTGGCTGAATTGGTGGCGACGCTTGGGTTTTCGGCGGTAAAAAACAGTGATCTCTTTACACATATCCTTTTTGCCGACAGGCTCTATGAACGGAGCAGACCGGGTAAAAAGCATTTTTCTATCCATAAAGCGGTAGAGGATGTCACAACATTTGAACTGCTGGGGAAAGAGGCGGATTTTGACAAACTCACGGAGATGCTCAATACTCGTTTGAAGAAGAAGTCACTGCTTTTTATACTTTCGGACTTTATCGGCGGGATCGATCTGCGGCTTTTGAGCGTTAAACATGATGTTGTGGCTGTGATCATCAGGGACCGGTTCGAAGAGGACCCGAGTGAACTGGGGTATCTCAGGCTGATCGATATGGAGAGCAAAAAGAGTTTTGAAGGGGATATCAATACCGGGGCTTTGAATGCTTATAAAAAAGCAATCCATGAGAATGATGAGAAGCTCTACAAACAGTTCAAAAAACAGGGCATACGTTTTGTCAAAGTCTATACGCATGAAGAGCCTGCATTGAAGCTGATGAAATCGATGAGGAGAGCATGATGGTAATGAGGAGTGTTGGAAAATTTTTCTTTGAAAAGTATTTTTCAGATAAAAGCGTTGTAATACAACGCAAACTAAAACTATTCACTATTCACTATTCACTATTCACTCTTGCGAATGCAAATGAGCAAAACCTCACCGCACAACTGCGTGATATCAAGCCGCTTCTGGAGATACCGGACTACTCTTTTTATCTCTACTGGGGGCTGATCGGTTTTTTTGCTCTGCTGGGATTTGGGATATTTTTCTTTACGGTAAAAAAGTTTTGGGAGAACCGGAAGGTTAATCTTGCCAAAATGTACCTGGAGAGGCTCAAGCAGATAGACTGGAAGGACAGCAAACATGCTGCCTATGAAGCCACCAAATATGCAAGGCTGCTGGCAACGGATGAGAGAAGAAAAGAGCTTTTCAGCCAGCTTGAACCGATGCTGGAACAGTACAAATACAAAAAAGTGGTCGAAGAAGTGGACCAGCAGACGCTCAATCAGTTCCATCTCTTTGTGAGGATCGCGGATGAGTCAATTTAGTTTCGAGTTTCCCTATTTACTGCTGTTGATCATTCCGTTTCTGCTCTGTGCTAAAAGGTGCAGGGAGCGGAGCCGGGCGATCTTTTTCCCTCATGTGGAAAAGCTGGTGGCAAGCAGTGTACACAAAAGCTCTTTGCTTCTTTTCCTCAAATGGTTCGGGATCGTCTCGGCGGTCATCGCACTGGCTTCTCCTGTACTCTCTCACAGCTATACCAATACCAAAAAAGAGGGACGCGATATCGTACTGATCACAGATGCGAGCGAGTCGATGCTGCAGCGCGGATTTGATCCCCATAACCCTATGAAAAACAAGTTTGAAGTGGTCAAAGAGGTGGTAGAGGATTTTATCGGCAAACGTGAAAATGACCGCATCGGACTGGTAAGCTTCGGGGCGATCTCCTTTATCGCCTCTCCACTGACGTTTGAAAAGGAGTTTTTGCAGAAGATCATCTCGATGCAGTATATCGGCATGATCAACGGCAAACGTACCGCGATACAGGATGCGCTGGTGCAGAGTTACAATATGATGGGAAAATCCAAAGCCAAATCAAGGATCGCGATCCTGTTGACCGACGGTATCGACAACGGCAGCAGGATACCGCTGGAGGATGTCGTGGAGATGATCAAAAAACAGGATATCAAACTCTATGTGATCGGGATCGGGTATCCAAACAGGGACTACGATGCCAACTATCTCAAAGTTTTGGCAGATGCAGGCGGAACAGAGGCTTACGGCGCAAGAGATGCCAGTGAGCTGAGCCGTATCTATGAGGAGATCGACAGGCTTGAAGTCACCAAGATCGATGATAAGAGAGTGGTACAGCACACCTATCTTTATATCTATCCTTTATTGTTTGCCATTTTGAGCCTGCTTGGGTTTATCTATTTTAGAAATGCAAGAGGGATATAGAAATGAATCATTTGATGATCGTAGGTCGGGGTATCCTTACCCCGACAAAAACTTTGAATGAATTGCAACGGCAACAAGCTCATGATATAAATGTCGGGGTGGGGACACTCCGACCTACAAAAAGGACTTTAATATGAGCTTTGCCAACCCTTGTCTTTTTTGGATGAGAAGCGTCAACAAACGACAAACTGTTGTCGTTTGTAGCTTCGGAACCGGAAGCGATGTGCACGAGTGCACCGCTGAAGGTCACCAGCCAAGGAGCCAAAAATGACATTTGTCAACCCCTATCTTTTCTGGATACTTATCATCCCTTTCATCCTCTTCGCCATTCTGATTTCAACCAACAAAGAGAAGCTCTCACGCGTTTTTGATGAGAAGGTACTTAAGCGTCTCAGTGCCAGCGATGAGACGATCCCCTTGGCGGTGCGTAATATCACGATGTTTGCAGCGATCTTTTTGATGATCGTAGCATTGGCGCGCCCTGTGATAGAGAAAGGGGATAAAGTAGTGGATGTAAAAGGGCTAAATCTGGTGGTCGGGCTTGATATCTCCGGTTCGATGCGCAGTACCGATCTCTACCCCAACCGTCTGGAGTTTGCCAAAATGAAGATCTCCGAGTTTTTTGAGGCAATGCCCGGCGATGAGATCAGTGTACTTGCCTTTGCGCACTCCCCATTTATCCTTGCACCGTTTTCCGCAGATAAGCAGACACTGCAGATGATGGTGGAAGGGGTAGATGACAGCTATATGAGTATGGAGTCAACTGATTTTTCCGAACTGGGTATATTGGCAAGCGAAGTGCTGGAGAAGAAAGCGCCGAAGATCGTTGTGCTTTTCACCGATGGCGGGGATGAAGAGGCGATTGCAGGATTTGCGGATATCCTGGAAGAGCACCATATTGATCTTTATGTGGTGCTGATTGGTACAACCAAAGGTGCACCGGTACTGACACAAGAGGGGAAACCCTATATACTTGAAGACGGGACGATCGCTATCACGCAGAGAAATGACGCGCTGCTCTCTTTGGCACAAAAGAGCGGCGGCGAAGGGATCGTCGCAGGCCACGGAGAAGAGGATATCCGGGAACTGGCTGCACGTATCAAAAACAGGTATCAGGACGAACAGCAGGGTGAAGTAAGGATCAAAGAGAGAGTAGAGCTCTTCTACTATCCTTTAGGTGCCGGGCTGTTGCTATTGCTGATCGCATTGAGTTCGATACCCAGAAGAAGCGTTGAGAGGAAAAAAGAGAAATGAAAAATTTTGGTAAGTATTTTTTCAAAATGATATGTGTAAAAAAACGCTTTTCAGTGAAAAGCATACTGACACTCTTCACGCTTCAGGCTTCACTCTTCACGCTTGCAAATGCAGGATTGACGGATTTTAAGACCATTGAAAAGGCAAAGCGTGCGTATGAGGCAAAAGAGTATGGGAAGAGTGCAGCTTTATTCGAAGATATAAAGCAGAGTAGCACAACAAAAGAACTTCATTATAATTTAGGAAATGCTTATTATAAAAAAGGTGATTTCGACAAAGCAATTGAACACTATAAGCATGCAAAAGGTGTAGATGAGGCATTACGCAATTATAACTTAGGAAACAGTTATTATAAAAAAGGTGATTTCGACAAAGCAGTTGAGCATTATAACGAATCATTGAAATATAGTGACGATCCTGATACTAGAAATAATTTAGAAGTTGCCAAGAAAGCAGAAGAGAAAAAACGGCAACAACAGCAACAGAATCAAAATCAGCCAAACGATCAACAGAAACAAGAACAGAACCAGGACCAAAACAAACAAGGCCAGCAGAAAAAAGAGGATCAGCAGAACCAGCAAAAAGAACAGAACCAACAGGACCAACAGAGCAAGCCGGACCAAACGGATAAGAAAGACCAAAGAAAAAACGAGAAAAAAGAAGAGCAAAAACCTCAAGAACAAAAAGAGCAAAAAGCCAAAGATCAGCAGCAGCAAAAAGAGAAAGCTCAAAAGACTGAGGAGCAAAAGCAGCAAGCGCAGAGTGCTTCTGGCACTCCAGCAGAGATAAGTGAAGAAGAGAAAGAGAAAGCCAAAGAGATGAAACAGCTGATGAATAAGTTGCCCGAGAAGATGCCTACGATGATGTATCAGATGGGGCGGGAAAAAGAGAAGGAGAAGAGCCATGCAAACCCTTGGTAAATTGAGCGTTGAGTGTTTCGAGCTGAGCAAAGAGAGGAGCATTTTATGAAAAAATTATTTATCCTGACCATTATCTGGCATCTGTTAAGTGCTGTACTTTATGCGGCATCCGTAGAGGCTAAAGTCTCTGACACTGAAGTGATAGAAGGCAATATTGCAGAGCTGCATATCCGTGCGGAAGGGGACGAGGTAGAATTTCCCCAGATCTCTGAGATAGAGGGGGCGACAGTCGTGGGAACATCGATGCAAAACAGTCAAAATATGAGCTATCTCAACGGCGAGATAAAAATCAATAAGATCACCACAAAGGTCATAGGCTTTATTCCCAAAAATGATCTTACCATTCCCTCCTATGCGGTGATGATCGACGGTAAAACCTATCAGACCGAACCGATAAGTATCAAGGTAGTCGCTTCCAAAGCACCGCAGCTCAAAGCGGATGCACGCTACTCCTTTGAACTCAAGAGCGAGAAAACAGAAGTAATGGCAGGAGAGAGTTTTGTTGTCAATCTCTATCTCTCTATCTCAGACCGCATAGAGGGTGCAAAGCTCTCGGATTTTGCTGATCCTCAGATGCAAGACTTTTATAGCAAAAAATTGGGTGAGCCAAAACAGTATCGCCAGAACGGAAACATCGTAGTAGAAAAACAGTATCTCCTCACAGCAAAGCATGAAGGAAACTTTACGATCGGTGCGGCGACAGCAAAATTGGGAGAGGCAGATCTAGGCCGCCGAGATTTTTTCGGGCGCTATGCCACAGAGTGGTATGATATCTCCTCTAATACTCTGATGGTCAAGGTCAAGCCGCAGCCACGGAAGAGCGATCTCATCGGTGAGTTTACGCTGAATGCAACAGTAGATGCTACCAAGGTGGAGGTCAACAAGCCCGCTAATCTTATGATCAGGATAGAGGGAAAAGGAAATCTTGAAGATTTTGAGTTTCCCCCTTATGTGATCGATGGAGTGACGATCTTCTCCGATGATGCCAAAGTAGAGAGCAGAGTGGAGAATGGCGAGATCTACAGCAGCTACACAAAAAGCTTTGCGATGATCTCGGACAGGGATTTCACGATCCCGGCTAAAAGCTTTACCGTATATAACCCCAAAACCTCACAACTGGAGAAGCTTGAAATTGCCTCCTATGATGTCAGGGTGGACGGAGATATCAATGCACTGGTTGCAGCGGTGCCCACTGGCACTGTACCTTCAAAAGTTGAGTCTTCTATCGAAAAAAATACGTCACTTTCTGAGAGTGAAAAGACTCGGCAGTCACAGCCCATCGCATGGTGGATGCTGGCTCTATCGTTTATTGGAGGAATGATGGTGATGTATCTTCTGCTCAAATGGCTGGAAAGCAGGGGGAATCAACCACAAATTTCCGGCAACGACGAGGCCCTTCGGCTGCTCTACCCGCATATCAATGAAGATCCGGAGATCGAAGAGATGGTACGTAAACTCTATGGCAGAAAGAACGGGGATAAAAGTATCGCTGTCGATAAAAAAGTGCTCAAAAGATTGATGGAAAAAGTACGGTATATGTAAAAGTAAAAAAGAGAGATCTCTTTCTGGAGCAAAGTGCAGGTATCCTCTAGAGGATATCATGCAGCCTGTTGGCATCTCCCATCCATTTGTTCAGTGCTTCCCATTCACCGTTTTCAACCATATGGCGGCATTTTTTGAGTTCAACCTCAAAGCTCTCTATCGCTTCGATGAGGTTGGTTCGGTTCTGCCTGAAGATATCCTCCCACATCTGAGGAGAGGATTTGGCAATACGGCTCATATCTCTGAACCCTCCGCCCGCCAGTGCTACGATACTGCTCACATCCTCCTGTTTCATCACAGAGTTTGCCAGGGAATAGCTGAGAGCATGGGGCATATGCGAGATAAAAGCGGCGTGCCTGTCATGCTCCTGGGCATCCATATAGATAAGTTTCATTCCTATCTGGGTAAAGAGCTTTTTGGCAACCTCCTGTTGGTGGAGACCGCTTTTTTCCATGTCACATAAAACGACGATCTTATTCTCATAGAGTTTACCAATTGCCGCTTTGGGACCGAATTTTTCTGTACCGGTCATCGGATGTGCTGTGACAAAATGTTTGCGTACGGATGCCGGGATCGATGCAGAGATCTTTGCTTTGGTACTTCCCAGGTCAATCACGGTACACTGCTCATCGAGATTCTTCAACTCTTTAGAGACAGCAATGATCCCGTCTACCGGGATCGTCAGGATGATAATATCACACTTGCTGATCTCATCAAGCGAATGGACGATTTTATCCACAAGTCCGAGTTCAAGCGCCTCTTTTTGATGGGTTTCATTGTGGTCCATTCCGATAAAATAGTAGCTCTTTGATCGTTCCCGAAGTGCGATACTCAAAGAACCTCCCATAAGCCCAAGACCGATAATTCCGACGTTTGTCATAGCTGTTCACCTCTCCTTGGAAAGGGAAGATTATAGCATGATTTTGTGAATTTTTACCATGAAACGGTTCTGATTTCATGGAGTTTGGCTCTCCACGGATTAAGGTGTCAGATAGATAGAAAAAGATACACTATTAACAAAATTATTTGCAGGACAAGGTTAAAAGGAATGAAGAAAATAGCGCTTACTTTAGTACTCGCGGGGGCATTGCTCGTGGCAGAGAAAATCAGTCAGATCGAGTATGTCGGCCTGGCACATCTTTCTCCGAGTGTTGCTACTGAGATATCGGGGATCCATGTCGGTGATGAGATGGATCTTGCCAAAATCAATCAGTCGGTCAAGAACTTTTATGCACAGGGATACTTTGAGGATGTATGGGTAGAGAGCAAAGGGAATACGCTGATCTATCACTTCAAGGAGAAGGTCGCGATCGCCAATCTTGAGATCAAAGGATTCGGGACGGGGGATGAGGGCAAGAAACTGCTTGAGAGTACAGGATTGAAAAAGGGTGACCTGTATGATCAGAGACGTGTAAAGCAGGCACAAAAGGCACTGATCACCAATCTTGAGAGCCAGGGATATTATGATACGGTGGTAGAGGTGACGACTACAAAAGTGAGCCAGAGCAGTATATCGCTTGTCTTTGATGTTAACAAAGGCGAAAAGATCAGGATTCAAAAAATGAATGTTCTGGGGGCGAAAGAGGTAGAGAAAGGTGAACTGGAGACTGATCTGGTGAACAAAGAGGCTGATTTCTGGGGATGGATACCGTTTTTGAATGACGGTGTAGCCAAAGTCGATCAGCTCGAATATGACTCTTACAGAATGAAAGAGAAATATATGGAGAAGGGATACCTTGATGCCAATGTCAGCAAGCCGCTGATGAAAGTCGATTTCGGTTCCTACCGGGCGGATGTAGATTATCAGGTGGAAGAGGGGATCCAGTACCGTATAGGAAAGATCAACATCACCCAAAACCTCAAAGGTTTGGATAGCAAAACACTGATAGACGGGCTTGCACTGAAATCGGGAAAAGTCTTTAATATCAAACGTATGCGTACGGATATGGAGACCCTCAAAGAGAAGATCGGAAACCGAGGGTATGCCTACGTGGATATACTCCCCCAGATGCATAAAGACCCCAAAACGCAGACAATCGATCTGAACTATGTGATCAGAGAAGGTGTTCCCGTTACGGTGAATGATGTACTGATCTCAGGGAACAGTGTGACAAAAGACCGGGTGATCCGCCGTTATATCTATCTTGCACCGGGAGATAAGTACAATGCCACAGACCTGAAAGACTCTAAAAATGCACTGGGCAGGACCGGATTTTTTGAAAAAGTGGACATCGAGACACAAAGGGTAAGTGAAGACAAGATCAACCTTCTGGTTAAAGTGAAGGAGGCTCCCACAGGGACGATCTCTGCGGGTGGCGGCTATGGTTCCTATGAGGGGCTGATGGTCAATGCATCGATCTCTGACAAAAACCTTTTTGGTTCAGGGATCAGCAGTACCCTGGGATTTGAACTTTCCAAAATCTCTACGAACTACAATCTATCATTCACAAATCCCAGAGTATGGGACAGTCTCTATAGTTTGGGATTTAGTGTCTATAAACGTGATTATGAGTACATCGATTTTACTCAGAATCAACTGGGTGCGAACCTCTCTCTGGGGCGTCAGTTCTTTAGGCATATCTATGCATCAGTAGGAGTCGGTTATGTGGACAATAAGTCTGAAATCAATTCTGATTCCAATACAACAACTTATTGGCAGGATATTTTCTATAATGATAAATATCAAAAGTTTTCAGGGTTTACAAG
The DNA here is from genome assembly GCA_028696055.1 of Sulfurovum sp. Lineage (GTDB taxonomy): Bacteria > Campylobacterota > Campylobacteria > Campylobacterales > Sulfurovaceae > Sulfurovum. The sequence goes on along the minus strand of JAQVHV010000052.1, from coordinate 1,033 downwards.
TGTGAAGTTTGACAATACGGATGACTACTATCAGCCCAGAGAAGGGTTTATCGCATCTGCAACGCTGGAGCTTTCCAGCCTTGATGGAGAGCTTGATCCGGGGACTATAGCTGACGGTTACGAGGAGTTTGCAAATTTTACGAAGTTTTCCGGTAAATTCGGTGCCTACTACGGGATGGAAGATTTGATCGATTATGACTTGATCTTGCGTGCAAAAGCCAGAACAACTGTGCTCTTGGCAGAAGACAATGCATATATTCCGATCGCTGAAAGACTCTTTATGGGAGGTATCGGATCGATTAGAGGATATGAAGCATACTCCCTTTCTCCGCAAATCATTGAAGAGGGTGATATAAAACGTATCGCTGAAGAAGGTGAAGTAGGAAAACGTATCGGGGGTACCAAGAGTGCCTCTGTGAGTTTGGAGGCAAGTATCCCCCTCTCCGAGGCTGCAAAGATGCGGTTGGCCTTCTTTGTGGATTACGGGATGATCGGAACCGATCCTATCCTGACAAAAGATGGTGATCTTGATTTTGATGATATCACACGCGCCTCTACAGGTGTCGTGTTGGAGTGGCAGTCAGGGTTCGGGCCGATCAACCTGGTCTTTGCCAAAGCCCTCGATCCCCAAGACGGTGACAGGACATCCGCCTTTGAGTTCTCTATGGGAACGAAGTTCTGATAAAGTAGTAAGGAGCAGGTAGTAGGGAGCAGATTTGGTAGGCTTTTCTTTGAAAAGCTTTTGTCATTAAGGTTGGGCAAAGCCCAGCCATGAAAACATTACTACTTACTACTTACTACTTACTACTTACTACTTACTACTTACTACTTACTACTTACTACTTACTACTTACTACTTACTACTTACTACTTACTACTTACTACTTACTACTTACTACTTACTACTTGTCAAGTTTCACCACGTTGTTGATGCGAAAGTATATAAAAGTTTAAAGAGGAAAGCGATAGGCTGAGACATCTCAATATAAGCGAGAAAAGAGATGAAACAGCACTATCATGGCAATGCGAGGAC
>JAQVHV010000139.1 GCA_028696055.1 Sulfurovum sp. | reverse complement strand
GCCTATGGGCTGAAACTGGCAGGGATCAAGGATAGAAGCGAGATCGAAGGGCGTGTCGAAAAAGCACTTCAGGATGCAGCGATATGGGGAGAGACCAAAGATCGTCTCAAAGAGAGTGCAATGGGGTTGAGCGGAGGGCAGCAGCAGAGGCTATGTATCGCCAGGGCCGTAGCGCTGAAACCGGATGTCCTGCTCTTTGATGAGCCGACCTCTGCACTTGACCCTATCTCGACCGGGGCGATCGAAGAGCTGATCGCCGAGCTCAAGGAGGAAGTCTCCGTCGTGATCGTGACCCATAATATGCAGCAGGCAAGCCGTTTGAGCAACTATACTGCATTTATGTATCTGGGGGACCTGATCGAGTATGACAAGACCGACAAGATATTTTTGAATCCCTCGGTGAAATTGACAGAAGACTATATTACCGGCCGGTTCGGCTAAATCTGTGCCCGCTAAAGGTAAAACGCAACTAAGAAAGATTGAAAAAAAGGGGAGTAAACCCCTTTTAAAAAGATAGAAAGTAAGGAGTTTGAAGAATGTTACCGGGTTATAATGAAGCCAGATATGAGGTAAGGAATGCCGTACTTCAGGCGATAAGAGATCTTGCCGAGGCAAATAATCGTGCACTCGAAGCGATAGAAACGGGGGATATTCGTGCCCTGAAAGAGGCGGGAACGCAGATACTGGATATCGTCGAGCGTACAGAAAGGATCGATAATAATATTGTGCTTATCTTCGCGAAGTATACACCTGAAGCCAAGGATCTCAGAGAGCTGGTTTCCTACCTCAAGATGACCTCCTCGATTAACAGGATCAGGGCCAATATCAGCAACTATATTACTAATATGGAGACAATAGTTGCGACAGCTGATACGGAAATGCTTGCATTGATCAGGGATTCCCTGAGTATCAACAGGTGTACCGTAAATGCGTTTGATCAGGCTCTTGAGATGCTGCAGTGTTTTGATGACAATGACAAGCTGCTGGATCTTTCTGCGCGTATTGAGGTGGAGTATACTAAAACGGACGATATCTACTCACTGCTTGAAAAAAAGATGATGGAGAAGATAGGCAGCTCCTCTACCGCCGCTGAAGAGTATTTCAACCTGCTTAAATATATCCGAAAAAATCTCAAGATCATAGATCGGCTGGAGTGTATCTCCGGACGTATCATCTTTGCGCGCATAGGCGGGAAACTCTAAGTTTTCCTCCTCCCTCCGGCGCTGATCGGTTGAATCAGCGTTATTAAATCGTCATCCTCTTTTTAGAGACTCTGCTATATAATGGGTGTATGGAAAAAACGATTGAAATTATTATCATTGAGGATGAAGAGGATATCCTTGAACTTCTGGAGTACCATCTCCAGAAAGAGGGGTATGAGACAGTGGGATTCCTCTCTACCGAGAATGTTGAGCGCTTCTTAGAGGAGGAGTCACCCTCCCTGATGATCATCGACAGAAACCTGCCTGGGGTAGAGGGGAGCGATTTTGTATCCTATATCAGGAATCTGGGATATGATATACCCGTGATCTTCCTGACCGCCAAAGACCAGGAGGGTCAGCTTGTAGAGGGGTATGAACGCGGCGGAGATGACTACATGACCAAGCCCTTCAGCACAAAAGAGCTTCTGCTCCGGGTCAAAGCACTTCTAAAACGTTCAGGGGCCCTGGCGAGTCAGGAGAAGATCAAATACAGGGATATCACGCTGGATATAGAGAAGAAGATCGCGTCTATCGGCGGCGAGCCTCTCTTTTTGACTCGCCGCGAGTTTGATCTCCTGCATGTCTTTGTAAGGAATCCCAATAAACCTTTGACTCGGGATTTCCTACGTGAAGAGGCATGGGGCAGCGAAGGGGATGAGGTCAATGACAATGCGGTGAATGTGGCGATCAACCGTCTGAAAAAGAAGATCGATCCTGCCGGAGAGAAGGATTATATTGTCCCGGTATGGGGTGTGGGGTATAAACTGGTCTAGGCACAGACTCTTCTGAGGTTGATATACCAGTCTTCGTTGAGTTCGTTTTTTTGAATATCTGTCAATACGACTTCAAGCAGACCGTTCGCGACCATCTCCGTACCGTAGATCTTCTCATCCGGGATCTCCAGTGCTTCGATACAGTACTCCTCCTGTGCATAGATATCGTTTGCCAACTGTTTGATGTCCCATCCGTCGTCAAACTTTTTGATCATAAATATACTTTCCATAGATTACTCCTTGTGATATCGTAGAAGAATCGTAATATGATTTGGTATCATAGCAGTTACATTTTTATAACATTGATGTTGCAGTCTGGTAAGCAGATTTCAGAGAAAGGAACGCTATTTTGAAGCCTATCTATATATTTTTGGTATTTTTTCTTTGGGGATATCATACGCTGTGGGGCGGGGAGAAGCTGGAGGTGCGTTTCAAGCCTGTCGCTTTCCCCAAGACGGCATCGGAGAAGTATGCATTGCGTGCTTCGGACGAAGCGGTCATCAACAAGGCAAGACAGAAGATAGGCTTCAGCACCCTGATGGCCACCGGAGAGATGGATAACGGCGAGGTGTATGGCTTGCTGAAAGACAGAAAGGATACTCCGCTGACGCTGCGCGACGGCAGCCCCTATCTCTGCAACGGCACCTCCAACCCCTTCGGTTCCGGGGCGGGACTCGACCATGTGTCGCTCCTTCAAAAAAGCGGCACGCTCTATATGGTTTCGCAGTTTGAGTGCCAGGTGGGTGCCTACTACATCAATGAACTGGAGCAGGACGCACAGGGGGGACTGCACCCCAAACCCGGTACCCTCAGATACATCTCCCAAAAAGAGGAGTTCGGCGGCTATGTACACTGTGCGGGGATGAAAACGCCCTGGGAGAGCCATCTGGGCAGCGAAGAGTATCCTCCCGATGCGAAGCTGAGGCAGAAAAACGGTTCGATCGATCTCTACTATGATTTTAT
>JAQVHV010000138.1 GCA_028696055.1 Sulfurovum sp. | reverse complement strand
TACGCTATTATATATGGAACCTCCGGAATATATTAGGGAAAGAATTGATCGAATCTAAAAAAAATTTTGGCTATCGGCTGACCTCTATCAATCTTTCTGCATCCTAGCTTCTGCGCAACATTTTCGCGACTATTCAAGTCATCTGCCACCATTTACGCCCACAAAGCACGTTTTTACCCATAGCTTTAATTTCATTATAGTAAAATGCGGCCAATAATTTAGAATGAACGGGTTTGCCACAAATGATTTATTTTGAGAAAATGGAAAATGATAATAAGATCAAACATTACAGGCTGGATCTTGACTATCATGAGTATGATCTTATGCTCAATATGTTAAACCAATTAAAGTTGCAAAAAAGTGACTTTGAATCTGACGGAAGATTTGAAGACAGAAAACCTGTGGCGCATAAGCTCTTTAAAAAAGTACAAAATATCAAACAGATTGAGCATGGAAAGAAGCAGACAGCGACGCGTCAGGCGAACAGATCCAAGATCATAGAGAGCAAAAAAAAGATCAACAACGCGATCAATCTCCTCAGACTTGAGTGCCGGGAGATCACCCCTTACAACGTAGCACAGACTGCCGGTATCAGCTATAACACGGCGAAGAAATACCTACCGGAAAGCATTTGATGCATTTCCCCATCAAACACTACTCTCTCATTATTTTTTGGTAGGATATTCCTCTTCTTTCTCCTTCCCGCTCATCATTACGCCAAAAGCAACCAGTGTTCCAAGTAGCAACTGCCAGGCAAACCCTACTTTCCAGCCGATCATTTCACTTAATATATCTCCCAATATATAAGGCTGCAGAAGCAATACTGTCATAAATCCGAGGATCAATGCAAACGGTACGGTCGCGGCACTGCCCCGCTTCGTGAAGATCGCCGCACCGTAAACTCCAAGAAGACCGCTGTAGGCGAATGCCATAACACCCAGTGCGAAGTTAAGCAGCGGCAGCTCTGTGCTCTGCTGCCAGTAGTAGCTGAGCATCGCCATCGCTGAGAGTGCAGCGGCAAAGAGAAGTACCGCCACGCGCCCTGCCCGTACAAAGTGCATCTCCTCTGTCTCTCCCTTGGCCTTTTTCCAGGGTTTATAGATATCTTCGATCGCCACAGATGCCATCGCACCAAGAACAGAGTTGGAGCTAGAAAGTGCCGCGGCAACCGCTCCGACAGTGACAAGCCCGCGCATCCCTTCGGGCATCTCGTGCAGGATGTAGTACATAAAGATGGTGATATTCTCTCCGTTGAACTTCTGCACCACCTCAGTCGAGACCCCTGAAAGCTCAGGGTGTAGATAAAAGAGATAAAGCAGCAGCCCGATAGCCAAAAAGAGCAGTGACACAGGGATCGTCAGGTAGATGCTCATCATCAAAGAGCGCTGCGCCTCTTTGGTATTTTTACAGCTCAGCGCCCGCTGGGTCATATCCTGGTCCAGTCCGTACGCGGCGATATTGAGCAGGAGCCATCCGCCCATCAAGGCCCATACACCAAATCCGCCGCTCATGCTCCAGTCAAGGAGCTTCAGCTTTTCATCCGCTCCCAATGTATGGATGATCGTACCCAGGTCCGTATCCAACGCCATATAGAGATAGACAAGCACGGTAATACCCGCACCGATATAGGTGGCTGCCTGGATGATATCCGAAAAGATCACAGACTTCACCCCACCGAAGTAGACATAGGCCAAAGCCCCCAGCATCAACACGATGACGGAAACCAGCACATGCATCGGAGCAATATCCAGAAAGAGGATCATGGAGATCGCCAGGGCTCCGATGTAGAGCCTCGCCCCGCTGGCAAAAAGCCTGCCGATCAGGAACATCACCCCCGCCTGTTTCTTGGCAGCAGTACCGTAGCGCTTTTCGAGCAGCTCATAGACGGTGACCGCCTGTATCGCATAAAAACGCGGGATCAGGACTTTGGCGACAAACCATACAGCTACGAAAGCGGAAAGATAAAATCCGATAAAGGTCAAATCTTTGGTATAGGAATACTCAGGACCCCCAAGAAAAGTTGCCGCTGACTGGGAAGTAGCCAGCACCGAGACCGCCACTGCAAACATCGGGACACTGTTCCCTCCGACAAAGTAGTCACGGGTAGACTTGACTTTCATGCGGCTCAACAGCACCGATGTCACGGTCAACACCACAAAATAGGCGATAAAAACCGCCCAGTCCAGCGCAGCGAAAGCAGAGTTCACCTGCTGCCTTCCGGCGGTGTTTTAAGCTCCATGAACTCTACGGCTTTGCGTACCTCCCTCATAAACTTTTCGCCCGGATCATTTTTGACCGTCCTGTAGCCTTTATCCCGTTCAAGCCACAACGGTGTCGCCTCCATCTGCGTATACTCGTGGTGCCCGATCAGGTACTCGATCGTAGGGAACTTCCCTTTGAGATATCCGACCAGTGCAATGTTCGCTCTGAGCTGTTCTGGTGTCAGATCCTCGCTTTTGTTCCCTTTCCCGCCGACATTCTCTATCCCGATGCTTGAGTAGTTCAGCCCGATGACATGCCTTGCCATCCAGTTTTCGGGCATCAGCCTGTAGATCGTCCCTTCGCGTGCGACAAGAAAATGCGCGGAGACATTGAGCGCAGAAGCCTTGACGATGTCTTTTCTGTCCGAGAGAAGTTTTTCGGGTTTCAGACGATCAAACGATTTCTCCAGGCTCATCTCCGCCGTCCAGTGAAGTACGATGATCTTCGGAGTGATCTCGATAGTATCGACCTTTCTGCCGTAGTGGGACGCGATATAGTCTTTCGTCATCTCGATACGCTCTTTCCCGAAATCTATGGGCTTGTCGATGATCTGAATGGGCTGGATCGGTTCGGTGGTACACTTGATGCCGCTCTCTGCATAAAGAGAGAGGGTAAAAAATGCAGTCAGTGATAAGAGTAGTTTGTACATCAGCAGCCCTTTTCGTCATCCTCGGGCTTCTCCCGGGG
>JAQVHV010000051.1 GCA_028696055.1 Sulfurovum sp. | reverse complement strand
CGCTGCTTGGTGTACCGGGTAATGATGTGATGCTGCTTAATGAGCCTGGACGCTATTTCTATGCGAATCTAAAATATAAATTTTAGGAGTGAAGATGAAAAAGGTTTTACTGATTGCGGGGGCACTGGCGGCACTCTCTAGCCTCTCTTTGGCTGAGATGAAGTGCGGTGCAGGCAAATGCGGAGAGAAGATGCAGGAGGCCAAGCCCAAAAAAATGATGAAGATGTTTCAGAGTGTTTCACCCTCTGAAGCCACACTGCTGCAAAAGGGTGATGCCAAGGGGTTTTGTCCGAACTGCGGCATGAACCTGCCGATGTACTACAAGACCAATCATGCGGCCACCATCAACGGAGAGGTCAAGCAGTACTGTTCGATTCACTGCCTTGCCGAGGATATTGAAAAAGGGCTCAAGCCCACAGAGATCAAGGTCGTTGATGTCAGCAGCCTGAAATTCATTGATGCCAGGAAAGCATATTATGTTGTCGGAAGCAGCCAAAGCGGTACGATGAGCATGACGAGCAAATATGCCTTTGCCGATAAAGCGGAGGCAGAAGCCTTTGTAGATCTCTATGGCGGAGAGGTGACCAATTTTGACGGAGCACTACAAAAAGCGCTGCAGGATTTCCAGAATGATATCAATATGGTTGAGCAGAAACGTGAGAAAATGCGTAAGATGGGAAAAGAGCTCTACCACAGCAAGTGTCAGAAGACAGATAAAAAATTCGCTTCGGTCGCCGAAGCGAAGGCTTCTATCCTTGCCGATCAACTCTGCAAAGGACTAAACCCCAAACAGCTTCAGGCTGTCGGGCTCTATCTGCAAAACAGATAGAAGCTGCACTACATCCCAAAAAAGCGGGTTTTTCCCCGCTTCCAAAAGGTTCCCTATGAAAAAAACTATTCTGATTCTCTCTATACTTTTATACCCTCTCGTTGCCGGTGAGCCAAGCCAGGCCAAAGTGATCAAACTTACACAGAAGGGGGAGAAGATCGCCAAAAGCCTCTGCGATACCGATAAGTTTCCTGATGCTACAGGGACGATCGAGCAGCTGATCGAAAAGATCAGGAGGTCGCAGGCATGCCCGCCTCTACCGCAGGATAAACTCGAAGCGGTCGCCTACTATCTCAGCAATGGAAGTATGAAAGATGTCAAAGGTCATCTGCATGTGCCGGAAGATGCAAAATGCCCCGTATGCGGGATGTTCGTTGCCAAGTATCCCAAATGGGCCGCTTCGATAAGCTATGAAGGGAAAACCTACTACTTCGACGGGGTGAAGGATATGATGAAGTATTATATCTTTGACGGGAATTTCCCTTTTGACAGGGAGCATATCACGGAGATGAAAGTGACAGACTACTATACGCTCGAAGCGATCGATGCCAGAGGCGCATTTTATGTCTACGATGCCAATGTCTACGGACCGATGGGACGTGAACTGATCCCTTTCAAAACGCTTGAAAGCGCTGAGACATTCAAAGCGGATCACCAGGGGAAGAAGATCCTGCGTTTTGATGAGATCACGGATGCGATGGTAATGGCATTGGACGGACTGTGATAAGGAAATTCCAGGATGATTAAACAGTTTATCGGATCGGCAGCGTTTTTGATGGTGGTGACGGGTATGGCGGTCGGTCATTATCTCTCTGCGGACAAAATATCGCACAAGAAGGCTTTTTCTGACGTGGTGGCGGTAACAGGCATTGTTTCCCCTTCGCTCAGTACGGCATTTTACGAACCGGCGTTTCTGGGGGAGGAGATAGAGCATCCTGCCTCTCCGCAGATGCAGTCACTCAACAGGATGGAGTTTGTCTATGCTGAGTAGGTCTCCGTTTTTGCACTTTCTTACCCTCCTGCTTTTCAAGCAGAAGAGCAAACATCTGGGCATTATGTCGATATCGGTTGTCATGATCGCTCTGGTCAGTGCGGTACTTTTTATCTCATCCTCCCTGCAGCAGACGCTGCAGGATACACTGGATGAGCAGGCGGATTTTACCGTCACAAGGATAGAAGCGGGAAGGCCCGTAAGTACACCGCTTGCATGGGCTGACAGGATCATTGAGATCGAGGGGGTATCCCAGGTGGCACCCCGGATCCACGGCCGCTACTTTTATGCGCCGAGAGAGGAGTCGTTTCTGGTGGTAGGGATCGACTTTTTTGATGAGCAGGGGTCCAAAGCATTAGAGTCACTGGTGAAAGGTATCGATCTGAAGCAGTTCTTTGCCGAGGAGAGTATGATCGTGGGGGAGGGGGTCAAAGCTTTTCTCCAGAAGCACTATTATAAAGACACTTTTTCATTCAAGACACCCCGGGGTCAGTTTAAAAAGGTGAAAATCTATGAGGTACTGCCCGGATCGCTGAATCTTCTTGCCAACGATATGATCATTATGCCCATCGGTCTGGCACGGGAGATCTTCGGGCTGAAAGAGGATGAGGTGACCGATATCACCTTCAATGTCCCCAATGATGCCGAGTGGGACAATGTCATAGGAAAACTGCATCTGGTCGATTATGAGATAAGGGTAGTGGAGAAAAGGGAGGTTGAGAAGGCGTATGAGAACCTCTATAACTACAAGGGGGGAATTTTTCTGATCCTCTACATTATCGCTTTGCTTACCCTGATGTTGATCTTGTATCAGAGATATGCCATGGTCTACTCGCATGAGCGAAAAGAGATAGGGATACTGAGGGCAGTCGGCTGGAGCATCAGGGATATCCTGAAGCTGAAATTCTATGAGACGATGATCCTGGTGATGAGCAGTTTCGTGATCGGTACGGTAGCGGCATACGGGTATGTCTTTGTTCTCGGGGCGCCAATTCTGATAGAGATATTCCTGGGCGGCGCCAACCTGGAAAACCAGGTGCAGATGATCCCCGAGGTTTCGTTCGGGACACTGGGGTCGCTCTTTTTACTCTATGCCGTACCGTTTTTTGCGGCGGTGCTGATCCCTTCCTGGCGGGTCGCTGTGATACCACCCAAGGAGGCGATGCGATGATCAGGATCGAAGATGTCGGCAAAAGATTCGGTGAAGGGGAAAATCTCTTTGAGGCCCTGAAGTCCATCACCCTTGAAGTAGAAGAGGGCGAATGTGTGATACTCAGCGGTATCAGCGGAAGCGGAAAATCCACACTCCTCTCCCTGATCGCTGCACTCGACCGCCCGAGCAGCGGGAAGATCGTGGTGGAGGGAGAACTGGTCTCCAAGCTTCCTGACCTGCATGCCTCCGCCTACCGTGCAAAGACGATCGGGGTGATCTTTCAGCACTTTAACCTGATAGAGTCGTTAAGCGTGGAGGAGAATGTGATCGTCCCTCTGATCAACAGCGGTCTGGATATGCCGGCTATCCGCAAGATGGCAGAGCAGAGTATGCAGCGCGCATCGATCCTGCACAAGGCATCACAGGATGTTGCTTCCCTCTCAGGCGGGGAGAAGCAGCGGTGTGCGATCGCAAGAGCGCTGGTCAATGACCCCAAGGTGATCCTCTGTGATGAGCCTACTGCCAATCTTGATAGGGAGAATTCGCTCAGGTTTATCGACACCATTCAAAAACTGAATCAAGCAGGCAAAACCATTGTTATTGCGACACATGATCCGCTCTTTGAAGCATTGCCTTTTGAGAGCCGTGTGATCCACATGGCGGACGGGATGATAGGAAAGCACGGTGAATGAGATCCTCCTAAGCAGCGAGGTGATCGTCTATCTCCTCTCAGAAGCACTGCTCTACCTGCTGCTCTTCATCGCAGCAATCGCCACCCTGGGAATATTGAAAGGGTGGAATTTTGACCGTTTCACCAAGAGGCAGTTTGACCTGGAGAACCGCTCCTACCTGGTAATGAGCATCATCTTTTTTGTGCTGGGGCTGAAAATGCTTCTACTCCCTTACTTCGCCTATACGATCGATGCACTCTCCCTTCTGGTCCCCGGGGCAATGTGTGCGGCAGGTGTGATCGATGCGAACGATTACGGTTCTCCGCTGCTGCTTTTGAAGATCATCATTCTTTTTCTGAGCGGTCTATGGCTGGGGATCAACCGTTTGGATCTAGAGGAGAAGCATTACCCCTATATGAAGCTGAAGTCCTGGTTTTATCTTCTGCTCTTTATACTTTTGAGTGCAGAGATCGTTTTGGATATCCTCTACTTTACTCATATCGAAACCACTAATCCCGTCAGCTGCTGTTCGGTGATTTTCGGAGAGATCGGTGGGAACAGCCTCCCGCTCGGACTGGATATCCCGAAGCTCTTGATACTTTTCTATCTGCTCTACGCGCTTCTGGTGCTGATAGTGTTCACAGGGCATTATCTGGTACGTATCGCAGCAAGCCTATTCTTTGCAATGATCGCCTACTACAGTGTGGTATATTTTTTCGGTACCTATATCTATGAGCTTCCCACCCACAGGTGCCCCTTCTGTATGATGCAGGCTGAGTACCGCTATATCGGATATCTACTCTGGGGCTTGCTCTTCACGGGCACCTTCCTGGCGATAGAGAGTGCCGTCATGGAAGGAATTTTTGGCAGAGATGCCCTAAAGCTCAAGAAAATTTCGATAGGATTTCTGACGTTATTTGTGCTGTTGTGCAGCAGTTATGTCGGATTGTACTATCTTAAGAATGGAGTGCTTTTATGAAAAAGTTTTTGATCAACCTTCTTACGTTCGTGATCGTGATCGCGATTATTGTCATCCTGCTGCTCTCTTTGGGAACGGATCAGGGAGCGCGCTATGTCTACAAGGGCAACACAGCCCATGAACCTGTAGCGATCCAGCCCAAAGAGTATCAGTGTTCGGAGTGCAGCATGGATATCGAAGAGATGGAGTACAGTGCGCAGATCATCACGCCCGAAGGGGATACCTACTTCTTTGATGATATCGGGTGTGTGGTGGATTGGCTGGAGGGGCGCAAGATAGAAACCAAAAAGGTCATCACCAGAACACTTGATACAGGCAACTGGGTCGATGTGGATAAGGCCTGGTATACCCGTACAGCCTCTTCTCCGATGGGGTACGGGTTCGCAGCCTATGAGCACAAGAAGGAGGGGCTGATCCCCTATGAAGAGATGAAACTATTGATGCTCCAGGGCAAACATCTCCATGATCCGTTTGTCAAGAAGTCACTTCTGGGCCAATAGCTTTGTAGTTTTTTGTAACTTCGTGTAGATTTCAGAAGCAAAGTAGAGGACATTTCCCCGGTTTGCCTTCAGGTCTAACTCCTTTTTATCATTTTTTAGCTATACTTTGAGGTATTTTAAACTTATAAGGAGCAATCAAATGGCACTATTTGATGACGTAAAAGAAGTGGTTGTTGAGCAACTGAATGTAAGTCCGGACGAGGTAAAAGAAGATTCCAAATTCGTGGAAGATCTTGGTGCTGACAGCCTGGATGTGGTAGAGCTTGTTATGGCGCTTGAAGAGAAATTTGATATTGAAATCCCAGATGACCAGGCTGAAGCGATCGCTACAGTTGGCGATGCGATCAAGTTCATCGAAAGTACTAAGTAAGCAGCCTTTTTGTGCCCCTGTTCAGGGGTACCTTTAGGATAGATCTTAGCATTTTTCGAAATGTTGATATATATCTTATTTGTACAGGAGAGATAGTGAGAAGAGTAGTAGTGACAGGTTTGGGGATGATCAACTCTCTGGGACTTGAAAAAGAGAGCGCATTTGCTGCAATAGTCGAGGGTAAATGCGGTATCAAAAAGATTACATCATTTGATACGGAGCAGCACTCTGTAAAGATTGCAGGAGAGATCACGGATTTTGATCCCTTGACCGTTCTGGATGCAAAAGAGGCAAAAAAGGCTGACAGATTTATCCAGTTGGGGATGAAGGCTGCGCAGGAAGCGATGGAGGATGCCAAGCTCTCCGAGGGAACTGACATGGAAAGGTTCGGTATTGTATCGGCTTCGGGTATCGGCGGCTTGCCGAATATCGAGAAGAACTCCGTGATCTGTGAAACAAGAGGGCCAAGAAGAATCTCTCCGTTCTTTATTCCCTCTTCACTGGTAAATATGCTTGGCGGGTTTATCTCTATCTATCAAGGATTAAAGGGCCCCAACCTTTCGGCAGTTACGGCTTGTGCAGCCGGGACACACGCGATCAGCGAGGCTGCAAAATGCATCATGGTAGGAACGGCTGACAAGATGTTGGTCGTCGGTGCGGAAGCAGCGATCTGTCCGGTAGGCATCGGCGGGTTTGCTGCAATGAAAGCACTCTCTACACGTAATGATGATCCTCAGAGTGCATCCAGACCGTTTGATGCGGAGCGTGACGGGTTTATTATGGGCGAGGGTGCCGGTGCGTTAGTGCTCGAAAGCTACGAGGATGCGGTAGCGCGCGGTGCGACGATCTATGGAGAGATTATCGGATTCGGAGAGAGCGGGGATGCAAGCCACATCACTGCACCATCAATGGACGGCCCGCTTAGAGCAATGAAGATGGCATACAAAATGGCAGGAGAACCGGAAATTGATTATATCAATGCACACGGTACATCAACGCCAGCGAATGATAAGAATGAAACTGCTGCACTTAAAGAGCTCTTCGGCGGGAAAGAGAACTGTCCTCCGGTAAGTTCCATCAAGGGGCAGATCGGCCACTGTCTCGGTGCCGCTGGTGCGATCGAAGCGGTTACCTGCCTTATGGCGATGAGAGACGGTGTTCTCCCACCGACGATCAACTATACGGCTCAGGATGAAGACTGTGACCTTGACTATATCGCCAATGAAGCGAGAAAAACTGACCTGAATATCGTAATGAGCAACTCATTTGGTTTCGGCGGTACTAACGGCGTAGTGATCTTTAAAAAAATATAAGGGAAGAGGATGGCAGTATACTTAGAGTTTGAGAAGAAGATCGAGCAGATACAGGAAGATATTGTCTCTGCCCATGCCATCGCCAATATGGATGCGGTGGCAAGACTGCAGCAAGATCTGCAGAAAGAGGTAAACAAGACATTTGGTTCCCTCTCTGACTTTCAGAAACTGCAACTCGCACGCCATCCTGACAGACCTTATGCGCTTGACTATATCAAGGCGATCATGCATGATGCCTATGAGATCCATGGGGATCGCGCCTTCCGTGATGATCCTGCGATTCTGTGCTACATCGGTTGGATCGGTGATCAGAAAGCGATGGTGATCGGTGAGCAGAAAGGGCGGGGACAGAAGAACAAGATCAAAAGAAACTTCGGCATGCCAAACCCCGAAGGGTATAGAAAAGCCTTGCGTGCAGTAAGACTTGCAGAGAAGTTTGATATTCCTGTACTGATGCTGATAGACACTCCGGGTGCATATCCGGGACTGGGTGCTGAAGAGCGCGGGCAGAGTGAAGCGATCGCAAAAAACCTTTTTGAATTTGCAGCGGTCAGGGTGCCGACAGTTTCCATCGTGATCGGAGAAGGGGGTTCAGGTGGTGCTTTGGCAATAGGCGTGGCCGACAAACTTGCCATGATGCGTTATTCGGTCTTCTCTGTCATCTCTCCTGAAGGATGTTCCGCGATTTTATGGAATGACCCGAGCAAGGTAGAGACTGCAACAAAAGCACTGAAGATCACCCCGAATGACCTATTCGAGCATAAGCTTGTGGATGATGTACTTGAAGAGCCGATGATAGGTGCGCACCGTGATAAGGATACTGCTGCGTCGGTGATCAAAGTCTACTTTCTGGAAAATGTTAAAGCGCTGAGGGAGCTTACTGTGGATGAGCTTCTGGAGCGTCGCTATCAAAAACTGACTTCTGTAGGCGCTTTTTCTGAATAATAGGCAAAACAGGGATTCTCTGTTTTGCTTCAGTGAAAAAGTCTACTCATCGGCTAAAGCCAGGAAGAATGACCACAACAATCTTTTAAAAAAACAATAGAGCAGCCATGATACATGAAATAGCACAAACGATCGTCTCCTATATCGGTACTCTTGGTTATGCAGGTATTTTTTTGCTGATGTTTCTGGAAAGTACCTTCTTCCCCTTTCCAAGCGAAATCGTGATGATCCCCGCAGGGTATCTGGCCTATAAAGGTGAGATGAACCTTTACGGTGTGGTGTTTGCCGGAATATTTGGTTCGGTAGCAGGCGCACTCTTTAACTATTACCTGGCTATCTATGTCGGACGTACTTTTATTCTGCGTTACGGCAGATACTTTTTAATTAAAGAGAAAACAATGGATAAGCTTGAAGTGTTTTTTAGGACACACGGAGAGCTCTCTACCTTCAATGGAAGGCTCATCCCGGGGATCCGCCAGCTAATCTCTCTTCCGGCTGGACTTGCACGGATGCATGTAGGGAAATTTGCACTCTATACGGCATTGGGGGCAGGTATATGGGTGATTGTATTGGTGGCACTGGGATATCTGCTTGGAACACAGGAAGAGTTGATTTCTGAGTATCTGCGTTCAGCGACACTGATCGCGTTGCTGAGCGTGGTGCTTATTACGATCTTTTATATTGTACGCCACAAAAGACGTCAGAAGATCCTGGATAGGGATTAGTTGAGTATCCAGGAGAGGTATTTTCTCTTTTTGATCTTTACGCTTTTCAATGCATTGTGTACTTTTTTAACCACCTTATGGTTCAATGCGATATAAGCATTGTTGTCTGTGATATCTATCCTTCCAATATCATCTGCATGGATACCGATTTCCTTGCAGAGTGTTCCCAGTATATCACCTTTTCTCAGCTTACTCTTTTTCCCTCCGTTGAGACAGAGCGTATCCCACTCTGACACCATTTTGTAGGCATGATTATCTCCTAACTTTTTCAGTTCGCCCTTACGTGTTCTCGAGGTGATATAATCGCATTTCGAATGTTCTTTCGATGTATAGAGCGAGAGTGCTATACCAGAAGCATCCGCACGGCCTGTGCGTCCGATACGATGCGTGTAAGCCTCTTTATCAAAAGGGAGGTCATAGTTGATCACCAGTTCTATCTCTTTGATATCGAGGCCTCTTGAAGCAACATCAGTGGCCACTAGTATCCGTTTTGAACCGTTGGAAAACGCAATCACGGCTTCATTGCGTGCCCTTTGATCCAGGTCACCTTGCAGGTCGATAACAGAGTGGCCTAGGCCATGCAGTCTGTCAGCAAGTGCAACGACATCTGCTTTTGTGTTGCAAAAAATGAGCAGGGAAGCCGGTTTGAATGCATTGATAAGTGTGATGAGCGTATGAAATTTATCGGAGGTCTCATAGACAATCTCATCGATTTTGCCAGCATCCTGCTGTGTATCCACTTTGATGGAGAGCGGATCTATAAGCAGCTTTTTGCTCAGATCTTCTATCTTGGAGGGAAAGGTTGCAGAAAAAAGGAGCGTCTGTCTTGGTGCAGGGATATTGGAAGCGATATCGACAATTTCATCATAGAATCCCATATCAAGCATTTTATCGGCCTCATCAAGTATCAGGCACTTGATGCTATTGAGCTCGAGCGTATTTTTGCCCAGGTGGTCTTTGAGCCTGCCGGGCGTACCTATGAGTATATGCGCCCCTTTCTCCAGCGAGTCGGCTTGTGCCCGCAGAGGTACGCCGCCGTAAAGCGTGAGGATCTTCAGATTGGCCTTGTAGGCAGCCAGCTTTCTCAGTTCGGATGCGACCTGTTCGGCAAGTTCACGGGTGGGAGTGATGATCAGGGTCTGCGGCCTGTTCGATGTAACATCGGTACGCATCACCGCAGGCAAACCGAAAGCGACTGTCTTGCCTGAACCTGTTTTGGATTGTGCCAAAACATCTCTGCCATCCAGTATCGCAGGGATACTCTCTTCTTGTATTTTGGTCATCTGTGTAAAATGAAGCGTGTCAAGTATCTTTAGAAGCGAAAGCGGTATTTGGGTGATCGTATTAAAGTGTGCCATGATTTTCTTTGTAGAGAGAGTTTAATAAGTTTAAGTTTATAGTGAGAGAGTGTCTGAGGCGGGCCAAAAAGCCCGCTTGGTATAAAAGAGTTATGCGTTTTCCTGCTGTTCTTTTCTGTACTTGAGGATCATCATGAGTGCTTCATCTTTCAAAAGAAGCTTCTCTTTTTTCATCTTTTCAAGTTCAGCATCAGTCAGGTGAAGTCTTCCCTCATCAGCGTCTGTTGTCTGTTGGTCAAGCTCATTGTGCTTTTCAAAGATTTTTGCAAAGTGTGCATTCTCTTGCTTGAGGACACTGATCTCATCTCTGTATTCGTGTAGCATCGTCTTACTCCTGCTTATTTTTTGTAATTATAGCTATTATGTTCTATACTCTGCATTAATTTTGACATACTCATAGCTCAAATCACACCCGTATGAGGTATAGCTACCCTCTCCCATCCCGACATCGCAGGTGACTTTGAAGCTTGCCTGTTTCATGATCTCATAGGCCCGTTTCTCCCGTTCTTTGTCCAGTTCTCTGTGGGCTGCATCATAGATCAGCAGGTCATCATAGTGGATGACAAGTTTCTCATCATCGCATGCGATACCGGATGCACCGATCGTCGACGCGATACGCCCCCAGTTCGGGTCCTCCCCGAAGAGCGCTGTTTTCACAAGCAGCGAGTTTGAGAGTGCGACACTTGCAGTGCGCGCCTCTTCTTCCGTTCTTGCTCCTGTGACCTCGAAGGTGACCAGTTTGTTGGCCCCTTCACCGTCTTTGAGGATCATCATCGCAAGCTCGAACATGATCTTCTCCAGCGCCTCTTTGAAGGCCTCTTTATGGTAGTTGCCTGAAGTTTTGTTGGCAAGCAGCAGGACAGTGTCGTTTGTGGAGGTGTCTCCATCCACAGAGATCCGGTTGAATGATCGCTCGGTGCTCCCTGCAAGCAAGGCATCCATATCCTCTTTGGGAACGGCTGCATCGGTTGCAATAAAGCAGAGCATCGTAGCCATCGCGGGATTGATCATCCCCGCACCCTTGCAGATCGCTGCGATATGGAAACTTTCTTCGTTTTCAAGTTCGACTCTGTAGGCAAGCTCTTTCTTGAAACTGTCCGTCGTCATGATCGCGCGGGCAGCTTGATCGGAGTTCTTGCCGCTGAAATCGAGCGTATCGAAAGCAGTGGCGATCTTCTCCAGCGGCAGACGGTAGCCGATCACGCCTGTCGAGGCCATCACAGGGTTGAGGACATCGATCTTTGCAGTGAGTTTTGATATCAGGGTATCGATATCCTCCACACCTTTCTCTCCGGTCATCGCATTGGCATTTTTTGCATTGACCAGCACGAAATCGGTCTGGAAGTTTTTCGGATATTTTTGAAAGTGTTTGATCGGTGCTGCCTGGAATTTGTTTTGGGTAAAGACCGCACTGATATCGGAGGGAACTTCCGAGCGGATAAACGCGACATCCCCGTCTTCAGAGTTGGTACGCATCCCGACATTGGTTGCACCGCAGTAAAACCCTTGAACATTTTCCAACCCTTTTTCTAAAGGTGTGATTGTATACATTGTTATTTCTCCATTTGATTCATAAATTAAATGATTGATCGCAAGTACAGAAGCAGATCAGACGTACTTCAGCTCTTCGGGTTTCTCTTTGCGTCTGATAAGGCTTTTTGCTTTTGCTATCCCCTCGCTGGTGCCGATCAGCAGGAGTTTTGATTTGGGCATGATGATCGTCTCTCCATTGGGCATCGGGATAAATTTATTATCGCTCTGACGGATACCGATGATCGTCACATTGGCGACATCGCGAAGCCTTGCTGTTTTGATCTTCTTGAGGGCAAGCCAGGAAGTTTTTGATACCTTTGCCTCTTCCATATCCAAAGGGGTATCCTGTTTATACAGGAACTCCTGAAGCAGGTTTTCCATGTCGGGGCGCGCTGCCATCGCATTGATACGCTGCGCAAGCAGTTTTGTCGCCGTCACGACTTTGTTGGCACCCAGTTTCAGCAGCTTCTGGTCATCTTCATTGCTTTTGGCATTGGCGATGATCAGGTAGGGCTGTCCTCTGTGGATCTCTTTCTCATAGAGGCGTGCAGAAGCAACTGTAGCAATATTGTCAGCGATGTTGTCAGCCAGGGTAATGACCCCCTTGGCTGAAGAGAGGTGCGATTTGAGTATCCCTTCCTGGGTATGAGGTTCAGCCGTAACAAAATAGGGATAGTGGTATTTTTTTGCAATTGCCTCCAGATCTTCTCTGGGATCCACTACGACAAAAGGGATGTGGTTGGCTCTGAGGTGTTTGGTCACCTGAATGGTGTATTCATTGTGGTAACAGACAACGAAATGCTGTTTTAGCCTTGCTATCTCATAAAGCATTTTACGCTCCTTGGCGATTTTTTGAAACTCACCTCTTTTGACCACTTCCACGATGATACCTATAGAGATAGAAAAGAGGATAAAACCAAAGATGATCAATGTGATCGTAAAGATACGTCCTGCATCCGAAAGGGGTGCGATCTCTCCGAACCCAACAGTGGTAAACGTGATCCCCGTTTGAAAAATCGCTTCCATCAGAGGAAAATCATCAATGATCATATAGCCCATCGTGCCGATAAGCATCATCAATACAGTAAGAATAAGAGGGAGTCTAAAAGGTGCTAAATGACCATAGAACTCGTCATTTAGAGTAATATGCGGTTTTGGGGTGCTTCTCCATCCGAGAAACTTTTTTAATCTTTGGATAGGACCCAAAGGAGTGTATCCCGCAGAGTGGGATACTAGTTAGCTGCAGCTTGTGCAGCTATCTTTCTCATTGTTCTGAGTGTAGAAGCAGCAACTTTGATTCTCTTTGTTGTACCGTCTTCAAGTGTGACCTTTACTGATCTCAAGTTTGGAAGTTGTCTTCTTTTTGTCTTGTTGTTCGCGTGTGATACGTTATTTCCAACAAGTGGACCTTTTCCGGATACTGAACATCTTCTTGCCATGATAATTCCTTTATTTAATAGATAAATTCAACCTGTGTTAGCAAAAGGTGAATATTTTGTGCGATTATAGAGTAAATGAGCATAATTTTTGCTTAATATCAG
>JAQVHV010000137.1 GCA_028696055.1 Sulfurovum sp. | reverse complement strand
CAGTGCGGTGAAGAGTGTGGTTACGGTTCGACGAAAAGTATCCGTCTGGCAACCAAGGTTGAAGTTTATGGTAACCAGATAACAGTCAAAGACCTGACACGAAGGGTGGATTAATTTTTACCCAAGGCTTACCCTCTCGGGTAGGCTGCTTGAAGTGAAGGAGATGGCTGAAAAACTCAATCAAAAGAGGGGTAAGCTTCCTTGAGCCTCTGATAGAGTTCATCAGGAGTGATCGTATTATCTTTATCCAGAAATCCTTGCATAATTGCATTATCTTCTTTTCCGTTCCATAGCTTGATGTACGTTCCCTCTTTGTATCCGTGATCCTGTCTGAACTGGTTGAGGATATTTTTGCCGACATAGAGCTGATAAAGCGCATCGAGGTTAAGTCCTGATTGTATCGCCACATTGATGAATGACTCCATCATTTTTTGTGTACTCTCATTGCAGAATATTGCTTTCATGAGCGTTTCCACCGTAGCGATCTGTTCATAACAGTTTTTTTCTGTCGGCATGATGTCGGCATCAAATGAAGAAAAATTCGGTAAGCGATTGATATCTGCCGCAAGATTTTCGATAGTGCCAATATGTTTGATCTTATAATCCTCCAGCCCCTGGGACATGATAAAGTGCCAGATATCCACCGTTTCGATCTTGATGTTGGCATAGTCGGGTTCGGCATCGATATTCTTCCAGTGCTTCCAGGGATAGGATTCGATCAACTCAGCACACTCCAGGTATGTGCAGCGTTTCCAGTCGATCACTTTGCCGTTTTTAGTGACTCCCTGCTCCCATCCTTCGCCGTTGGTCGCGTCATTGAGTTGCTGTTGAAGCATCAACATTTGTAATATTTTATCCATTTATACCCTTTTGGTTTCATTGCTGTTATTCTACCTATTAACCCCTTATTTAGCACTTTTTGAGTAAAATATGAGTCTTATTTCAACGCCTTAAGGACACTCAGACATGTCACAACCTATTGAAAATCTAGATGAAGTTTTAAAAGCGCACAAGCTTAGCCAGCCGGAGTACGAAGAGATTGTACGTATCCTTGACGGTCGCCACCCCAATATCGTGGAGATCGGTATCTTCTCAGCGATGTGGTCAGAGCACTGCTCCTATAAATCCAGTAAAAAATATCTTAACGGTTTCCCTACAGAAGCGCCTTGGGTGATCCAGGGACCGGGCGAAAATGCCGGTGTCATCGATATCGGTGAGGGGATGGCTGCGGTATTTAAGATGGAGAGCCACAACCACCCTTCATTCATTGAGCCGTTCCAGGGAGCTGCAACCGGCGTAGGGGGTATCCTCCGTGATGTCTTTACAATGGGTGCAAGACCTGTGGCGAACCTCAATGCCTTGCGTTTCGGTACAGTGACGGGCAACAGTGATACGGCAAAGTACCAAAGACACCTTGTACGCGGGGTCGTAGAGGGGATCGGAAGTTACGGTAACTGTATGGGTGTACCGACGATCGGCGGTGAAGTGAGCTTTGATGAGAGTTACAACGGGAACATCCTGGTGAACGCATTCTCGCTTGGTCTGGTAAAATCTGACGAGATCTTCCTCGGCGTGGCTTCAGGTATCGGCAACCCGGTGATGTATGTCGGATCAAAAACAGGGCGTGACGGTCTGGGCGGAGCGGTAATGAGCAGCGACAGCTTTACTGAAGAGTCAAAGTCACTGCGTCCAACGGTACAGGTCGGTGACCCGTTCACCGAAAAACTTCTGCTTGAGGCATGTCTGGAGCTTTTCAAAACAGACCATGTTGTCGGTATCCAGGATATGGGTGCTGCGGGTCTGACCTCCTCTTCATTCGAGATGGCTGGAAAGACAGGTGCGGGGCTGATCATGCATCTTGACAAAGTGCCTGCGCGCGAAGAGGGGATGACGCCGTATGACTTTATGCTCTCTGAGTCACAGGAACGTATGCTGATCTGTGCAAAGCAGGGGAGTGAGCAGGCGATCATCGATATCTTTGAAAAGTGGGACCTTGATGTAGCCGTGATCGGTGAGGTTACCGATACAGGAAGAATGGAGCTCTTCTGGCATGGCGAGAAGTGCGCGGACATGCCTATCGCACCGGTCAGCGAAGAGGCACCGATACTGGACAGACCAACCGCAAGACCTGCGTATCTGGATGCTGTAAATGCGAAATCTCTTGATAGCTTCCCGGCGGTAGATGACCAGGAGGCTTTCGAGAAGATCTTCAGTTCGCTTGAAGTGGTCGATAAAGCATGGGTATACAACCAGTACGACTCTATGGTACAGACCAATACGACCAAGCACCCCGGTAGCCTTGATGCCTCTTCCATCCGTATCAAAGAGAACGGAAAAGCACTGGCAATGAGCAGTGACTGTAACCCGAGATACTGCTATATCGATCCGAAAAAAGGTGCGGCGCTTGCCGTGGTAGAGTCTGGGCGTAACGTGGCGATGAGCGGTGCAAGACCGCTTGCGATCACAGACTGCCTCAACTACGGTAACCCGGAAAACCCGGAAGTAATGTGGCAGTTCGCAGAGGGATGCGAAGGGATCAAAGAGGCGTGTGCGGCACTCAGCACCCCGGTGGTCAGCGGTAACGTCTCTCTCTACAATGAAACGAACGGTGTATCAGTATTCCCGACACCGTCGATCGCGATGGTGGGGCTCAATGAAGATCAGAACAGAGTGCTTCCGTCGGCATTCTGCGAAGAGGGCAACGAGATCCTTCTGGCAGGCGAGACAAAAGGCGAGTTTGGCGGATCACTCTATATCAAAGCGCTTCACGGAGAAACTGTGGGCACGCTTCCGGCATTTGACTATAACAGCGAGTTGGCACTTTGGGACCTTGTGATCGAAGCGAATAAAAAAGGACTGCTCAAAGCGGCAAAAGATGTCAATGTCGGCGGTATCGCTACTGCACTTGCAAAAATGGCGGCGGTATCAGGCCTTGGTGTTGAAGCAGATGTGAACGTGGCAAACAACAGGGACATCTTCGATGAGTCACAAAGCAGGGCGATCCT
>JAQVHV010000050.1 GCA_028696055.1 Sulfurovum sp. | reverse complement strand
GATGCGAGGGTGTGATCCAATGCGCAGAGGCAGAGGTGGTGGTTGTACCGTATCTGCCTGTGTAGGTAGAAGGGGAGATATCGTGGTTAGTCAGCGAGTCTGGCAGATGAAAGTTGGCCTGGATATGGTTGATGGGGATCTGCCATCCCGTCCCGACAACATTCCACCTGATCGCATCTTTATCACTATGTTGTGATGCGGGGAGTACACCAAGCTTTACACGGTAAGAGATGGTATAGGTGTGTTTTCCTGTGACATAGGTTGAAGGTGAGCCTATTTTGAGACGTGTCATCATTCCTGCTTTTTGGGAGTAGTGTGACGACTGTTCCCAGGTGACATCTTCTCCATCTTTTTGTACAGAAAACTGGTAAAGGCCGATATCTTTGGTGACTGATCCCACTTTGATCTGGATGGGTATATCACGAAATATGCCATGTTTTGAAGCGTTTTCAAAGTTATAGACGATCGTTTCGGTAACGAAAAGTTCACCGCTTTGTTCTACGGTAAGATCAACCCTGTAGCTGTCGATCTTCTCTGCAATGAGCGATGTAAAGCACCCCAGCAAAAGAAGGGTGATTACCAAAAAACGTTTCATGGGTTTCAGAGATCGATTTTCGGCATCGTATTGACGGCTGCGGCTTCGCTTTCATCCAGCTCGAAGTAGTCACGTTCTGTGAAGTTGAATTTTTGTGCGATATAGAGATCCGGGAATGAATGGACTTTGGCATTGTAGTCCCGTACGATGGCATTGTAGTAGCGTCTTGCGTTCTGTATCGCATCTTCGATATGGCTTAGCTGATTTTGCAGATCAAGGAAGTTGGTATTGGCCTTGAGATCGGGGTAGGCTTCTGCAAGTGCAAAAAGTTTTCCCAGGGTTCCCGTCAGCATATTGGCTGCAGTTGCTTTCTCTTCGATACTTTTTGCTTCAAGCCCCTGCTGTCTGGCTTGAATCACTTTTTCAAGCGTCTCAGCCTCATAGTTTTTGTACCCCCTGACCGTATCAACCAAAGCCGGGATAAGATCATAGCGGCGTTTGAGCTGCACATCGATATCTGACCATGCAGCATCGATACCGGCTCTGAGAGAGACAAATTTGTTGTAGATAATGATCAGGTAACCGATCACGCCGAGAATAATAAGTAATACAATATTTCCAAAACTCATTTCTATCCTCCCTTGGAATAGTATGGTCTATTATACTATATACTCTATGCTTTTTTGTGCACTTTAACTAAAAAGTTTTTTCATCGCTGCAAAGAAGACTTTAAAGAGTCCTTTGTTCCCTACTACCTTATCGATAAATTCGTCATAGGTGATCCTCTTTTCCTCAAGGAACCCGACAAGGTATTTTTCTGCTGCCTCCATGCCTGACTGGGCTTCGATCTCCAGAAGCTTCTGATAAAGAGGTTCAATCTCTTTTACAGCATTTTTGGTCGCAGCCTTTCTGAATGCCGTATATCCTTTGATCTCGTTGGTCAGTGTGTCTTTCTTGGACTCAAATTCTGTGATGACCCAGTAGTATCTTCCGTCTTTGGCCATATTTTTTACAAGGGCCATGAGCGATTGTCCCTTTTGGATACGGTCCCACATCAGTTTGAAGATGACTCTCGGCATATCGGGATGGCGGATGATATTGTGGGGTTTCCCGATCAGTTCGGCTTCCCTGTATCCGGATATCTCCACAAAGTAGTCATTGCCATAAGTGATCAGACCTTTCGGGTCTGTTTTGCTTACGATATATCTTTTCGGATCAAGGATGATCTCTTCATTTTTAGGGAGAGGTGTATGCATTTTTTTCCTTCTGAAAATAGCTGTTTTTTGAAAAAAAGGATTATATCCGAATTTAATTAATATTATTATATATTAATTAGTGATCTTTATTTGATACTCAGAAACTGAGACACTATTTATGATAAACTTTTATGAAGATGATCCCCAGGAGGAATTTTATGGGCAACAAGGAAGAGCTGATTGATGAGTTGAAAGCGTTTAATCTGCATCATGCCAACAGTTTGAGGGTGATGACAAAAGCTGTGAAGGGGTTGATACCTCCAGAAGAAGCGTGTGTCAAGCTTTTTGACTGCCCCATCCATAAATGGATGGAGGAGAGAAAAACTTTGCTGAACAAAATCTATGGAACAGAAAATATCAAAGCTTTGGCAGCGCGTCATGCAGAGTGGCATGAGCAGAGTGACAAGATATGCGGGATTATCTCTTCAAGAAATGAAAAAAGCAGTAGTCTGCTGGGGAAGATTTTTGGCAAAAAACAGGATGTGGATGAAGGCGAGTTGGATAAGGCGATCTCCTATGTTTCGGATCTTAAAGAGCTTACAGAGGTGATCGACTCCACTTTCGGACGCATGATAAAAAGAGCCAATGCGATCCAGAATGATATGTTTGAAGAGAAGTGATCCATGGCATATGATCTGAAAGACAAACTGGTCATCGCTCTCTCCTCCAGGGCGCTGTTTGATCTGGAAAAAGAGAACCGGATATTTGATGAAGAGGGGCTTGAAGCCTACTATGACTATCAGCTGAAGAATGAAGAGACACCTCTGGAGGTCGGCACGGCATTCCGGTTTGTCAAAAACCTGCTTGCCATCAACAAAAGTTTTGATGACAAGCTGATAGAGGTGATCATCCTCTCGCGCAACAATGCAGCGACAGGACTCCGCATCGGTCGTTCCATCGAGCATTACCGGCTGGAGATCGAACGGAGCGGATGGACTGCGGGGACACCGGTGGCAAGATACCTGGATGCCTTTAAGGTCGACCTTTTTCTCTCTGCGCATCCTGAAGATGTCCAGGATGCGATCAATGCGGATGTGGCAGCTGCTACGATATTGCCGCATAAACCCAGAGCCGATATCGAGTCGGATATGGTCAAGATCGCGTTTGACGGAGATGCTGTGATCTTTGGTGATGAGAGCGAGAAGATCTATCAGGAGAAAGGGCTGGAGGCTTTCCTTGCCCACGAAAGGGAGAATGCCAAAAATCCGCTCAGCAAGGGTCCTTTCTTCAAATTTTTGAAGGTCCTCTCCGATATTCAGGACAGGTTTCCGATGGAGAAGTCCCCGATCCGTACGGCACTGGTGACTGCACGCAGCTTTTCCACACACGAAAGGGTGCTTCGTACGCTTGATGCCTGGGGCGTACGGGTCGATGAAGCATTTTTCCAGGGCGGGGTACAGAAGTATGAGGTGATCAAAGCCTTCGGAGCAGATATCTTTTTTGATGACCAGGATACACATCTGAACTTTACGACCAAAGATACACCTTCGGCGAAAGTACCCTATAGATGTTGACTTTTGTACCACTCAAGAAGTTTAAAACAGCGGGATTGTAACAGATAAAAAAATAACATAAAATTACTTTTATTATTAGATTTACTTTATTTAAACTTAAGAATAATCACTCTACAATGCAAGAGTACTGAAAATTATTTGAGGTTTTAAATACTATTTGTTATGCCAAACTTGTTGCGAAGCAAGGACGGAAAGCCACGGGTCTCACGAAGACAGCCGGGTTGCCAAATACCGCTTCACAGAATGTATTTTATGTTCCTGTTTCCCTCCGGTTTTATAGCCTGCATATAATATTTATTCGGTTTGTTGTGCCAAACTTGTTGCGAAACAAGGACGGAAAGCTGCGGGTCTGACGCAGACAGCCGGGTTGCCAAAATGAATTTTACGCTTCGTTTGTACAACAAAAAAGACCTCTTTATTGTTTAGCAATTAAGATGGTATTTATTACGTGTAATATAAGGAAGGAAGAATGAAACAATTTATAGCCGCTTTGGGATTAACCCTTGGTTTGATACTCTCCGGATGTGGAGGTGGAACAGATGGTACTGCTTCCAATACAGGAATGGTAGCGCTGAGCCTGACAGATGCGCCTACGGACCATGAAGATATTTACCGGTGTATTTGTGACATTTACGGGGCTTCAATATCATTATGCTGATAGCAATGAGAGCTGGGAAGAGGTAGATTTTAATGAAACTACCATTGATCTTTTAAGCCTCCAGGATGGAAACACCTCGAT
The DNA here is from genome assembly GCA_028696055.1 of Sulfurovum sp. Lineage (GTDB taxonomy): Bacteria > Campylobacterota > Campylobacteria > Campylobacterales > Sulfurovaceae > Sulfurovum. The sequence goes on along the minus strand of JAQVHV010000050.1, from coordinate 9,139 downwards.
GCTAAATCAAGTAGAACTTCCGGCAGGTGTGATCGATCATGTACGTTTTAAGCTCAATACAAAGAAATGCTATGTGATATTATCGGGTGACATCAATGAAACCATGTTTGTACCAAGTGGTGAGCAAACAGGATACAAAGCGATCGGTAGCTTTACGATCCCGGCTGGCGGAACGGTGAATGTTACAGCAGACTTTGATCTGAGAAAATCTGTTAAGCTTACGGGAAATGATCAGTCGGTAAGTAGTAAATATATACTTAGACCAACAATCAAGATCGTTGATAATATCCAAGTTGGAGAGATCAACGGTACGGTAACCGCGGATATCAACGGAACTTCTCAGGCAATCCTTTATGCTTACAGTGATGATACATGGGATGATAATGAGACGAATGCTACAAATAACTTTTCAAATGCAGTAGTGAGTACAGATGCGACGGATGGTGAGTTTACGCTTCCTTGGTTAACTACAGGTACCTATGATCTTGTATTGGTAGAAAATAACGTTAACGGTGAGTTTGAAGCAGTTCTAGGGTTTATCAATAATGTTGGTGTAGAAGCGGATACAACAACAACGATAGATATTAATGATACTACTCTTCCATAGTCATTAATTTTTTGAATATCTTCTTATCCTCCTCTTTTGAGGAGGAGTTTTCTTTCTCCTCTTGATTTACAGTAAAAATTTTTTTATACCTGATACTTCAACTGATCATCTACTCTTGTTATGCGTTGGTATCTGTTTATGAGGATTGGTGAGAGTTAACGATCTTATTCGCATCCCCTGAATAACTTAAAATTTGCATATTCCATCATTCTGAACTGCATCCCAGGGGTATTTGCTGCAACCATTGAGAATCTTACCATAACAGTGTTTTCTTTCAGATCCTGAATCAAGTTCAGGATGACAAGGGAGGTTATTCCGAGAGGTCAATAAAGTTAGATGTACTATTTAAAAAATGATTCGTATAGTTTAGTACGATAACCTATTAAACAAACAGCCGGAGCAGTTTTTCCACAGGCTCCTCATCCGTATAGATCTTCGTATGTCTGATGTTATGCTGCATGAAATGCATTTGCATCGCCTCATCATGTGCTTTGAGTCTGGCAAGATAGTGTTGGATCGTTCCGGTACCAAAGTCGGTATGGCGGCTCTGTCTATTTTTGGGGTTGTCGAGTATCGCTTCCCCCAGCTTTTTTGGCCGTTCCTCTTCTCTGTGCCTTACGATAATGGCGATCACTTCATGCTTTTGTGCCAACAGTGAAAGGTCGACCGGCTCCAGAAAATCCCCGATAATGAAGAGTAGCGAGCGTTTGTGGATATGGGTAGAGAGTGTTTGGATCGCCTTGGCATAGTCCAGTGCCGTATGCAGTGTTTCTTGTTCAAAGAGTGTTTTTGAGAAGTTTTCTATGTGGTAGAGCTGTTTGGTGGGCGGGGTCACACGATGTTTATCATTATGAAAGCAGAATCCTGTAAAGAGATCGTTGTTGTGCTGGGCAGAGTAGCCAAGGATCGTAGCGATCTCCGTGATGGTATGCTGTTTGACGTTGTCTTTGCCAAAATAGAGGCTGCCATCCATCATCGCTGCAACAACTATAGAGAGCTCCCTGTTGGCATGGAGCTCTTTGATGTAGGGATGCCCCAGTTTTGCCGTGATGGTCCAGTTGATCTTTCTGACATCGTCGCCGATCTGGTACTCTCTGAGTTCACTGAAGTCATATCCCTCCCCATGCATTTTTGAGAGGTTGTTGCCGGCGAGCAGGGTATAGACCTGGTATCGGGCTTTGAGCTGCAGGGTTTTAAGCGTGAGTGACATTACGGTATGGGTACTTCCTGAACAATTTTGGAGATGATCTCATCGGGACTGACCCCTTTGGCCCTGGCTTCGTAGCTGAGGACAATGCGGTGGCGCAGGACATCATGCAGGACAAACCCGATATCGGCAGGGGTAACATGGTCATTGCCCCGGAGGAATGCCTTGGCCTTGGCAGCTTTGTAGAGATCTATGGAGGCTCTGGGGCTCGCACCGTACATCAGATCGGTCTTTAAACTCTCCAGACCAAATCTCTCCGGTTCCCTGGTCGCTGCGATCAGCTGCACGATATAGCGCTCCACTTCTCCATCGACATAGACTTGGCTGACTGCATCTTTCAGTGTTTGCAGCTCCTCTTTGGTGAGTACCGCTTCTACTTTCCCAAAGCTTTTTGTGGCGGCTTTTCGCATAATGGTGAGTTCATCCTCTTCGCTGTTATGTGTGACGACCAGCTTCATCATAAACCTGTCCAGCTGTGCCTCAGGCAGCGCGTAGACTCCCTCCTGTTCGATGGGGTTCTGTGTTGCCATTACCAGGAAGGGAGATTCGATCCTGAAGGTCTCATCACCGATCGTCACCTGACGTTCCTGCATCACTTCGAGCAGGGCAGACTGTACCTTGGAGGGGGCACGGTTGATCTCGTCTGCCAGCAGCAGGTTGGTAAAGAGCGGTCCCTTCTTGATACCGAAGTCATTGGTCTGGGGATTATAGATCTGTGCCCCGATGATATCGGAGGGGAGAAGGTCGGGGGTGAACTGTATCCTTTTACTTTCAAGTCCGAGCGCTTTGGAAAGGGTAGTGATCGTTGTCGTTTTCGCCAGGCCGGGGACTCCCTCAACAAGGATATGCCCGTCACTGAGCAGTCCGATCAGCAGACCGTCTATCATCTGCTCCTGGCCGATGACGGCTTTGGAGAGTTCTTTTTTGAGTACCTCTATCTTCTTATGCATGGAGTTCCTTTTTTATCGCTCTGAGATCAAGCGGTTTTTTACTGTAGAGATGCGCTTCCAGCTTCTCTATGGCTGATGCAAATTTTTTGCTGTCTTCAGCGATCAGCAAGCTCAGCAGTTTTTTGGGATCGTTTGTCCGGGTGATCTTTTCGATAAACGGATCACTCCTTAACTTCTCTTTTTGATGCCATTGTACACTTTTCGCTGTCAAAAAACCTGAGAAAAAAACCACGATATAGCCCAGAAGCGTACCTGCCCAGGACCAGTCTGTGGCTTTCAGCGGTGCCGGAGAATCCACTTTGTCCACCAGGGCAGAGTCTGCAACCGGGTTTATCTTGAATTCCTGTTTCGGTATTGTCAGTATATAGCTTTTTTGCGTGGTCGGATTGAACGAATTTATTTCGATCTCATCTAAAGTAAAACTTTTTTTTGCGTTCAATGCCAGGGAGTAGATGACCGTATTATAGGTGTTTTCGGCAGTCCGTATTGCGTTTGCAACCGGGGCCTCTTGAAAAATCGTATAGTCATCTTTGGAGACAAAGATATTTTCAACTATCGGCGGGTAACCTTCACCTTTAATCTCGACATTGAAGGGTATAGGCTCATACGCATGGGCTTCAAGCGTTTTGATTTGGTGCGTCAGGGTAAAGTCTCCTACGAGTTGTGTGCCTTCAGGAAGCGGCTTAACCGTCAGTTGCAAAGGCTCTAGTCCAATAGGGGTATCCGTCGTAGTAATATTTTTTACGTTGTCCCTGTCCCCGGAGAAACTGTAGGTGACGTTCTCTTTGGTTGTCACTTTTTGGATGAGCTGAAAACCGATATCTATCACCCCGCTTTTGAGCGGGTAGATAAGGTAGGTATAGTGTATCTTCGCCTTTTGGTAGCTGTCTACCTCTTTTGCATCCAGACGGTGAAACTCGTATGCATCGCTTTCTTTCAGCGTAAAATCAAAGATCATTACCTTTGAATGGTCCGTCTGGTTGATATCGAAGGTGAGGAGTACAGGCTCTTTGATATAGGCATTCTTTTTATTCAACATTGCATTTGATGTAAAGCCTTCTCCATACAACAGTACTATACTAAAAAATATTAAAACAGTTGCTATTTTTTTACCAAGGCTGTTTTTCATGGATATACCCTTTATTTATTATTTCATATACTTTGGAGCCAAGAGGCTGTTCCTGCTTGCTCTGTCTATCCTCGATCAGCTTCATCTTCTCTTTGCTCTTCTGCTTCTTTTCGCTGCCGCCGCTTCCTGATCCTGAACTGGGCTGATCTTCATTGCGCGTCTCTTTGCCCAGCTCCTGCTCCTGATTTTCGGATTTGGAACCGGAGTTGTTCTGTGATTTTGGATGGGCTATTCCCAGTGAGTCTTTTTTCTCCTGAAGCAGGGCGACCAGAGCCAGGTTGGTCCGGGCATCTTTATCTTCTCCCAACTGCAGCGCCTGCGTATAGTATCTTCTTGCTTTATCGTAGGATCCGAGTTGGGTATAGGCATTGGCGATATTGTAGTAGAGCATCTGTTTTACCCGGGGAGAGGTGGAGCGGATACCCTGGTAGGTTTTTATCGCGCGTTTGTACTCTCCGAGTTTATAGTAGCTGTTCGCCAACGCTACCTGGCTTTGCAGTGTCGGCACTGAAACCTTGGCAAGTATCTCTTTGGAGCGATTATACTCTTCTTTTGTATAGGCATGATAGGCATTGTCCAGCTTGATCAGATCGAAGATAGAGGCCTGCGCTTTTGCTCCAAAGAGAAGTGCAAGAATCATCAGGTACCTGACGCCGCGTGTATGCACAAGCAAAAAGAGGAGCAGTGCTGCAAAAAGAGGGAGGGGATAGAGTTCGAGATAGGAGCGTGTCATTTTGCTGAGCTGCTGTTTCTCTGCATCCAACGTATCAAGCGCCTCCTGAAGCTCTGCTGCTGTTGCTTCAGGTGAGTTCATTGGTGTCAGGTGACTGCCGCTGTTCTGTGCAGCAAGGGTTGCAAGCAGCGGGTTGATCCGTGAGATCACAAGATTGCCCTCATTGTCTTTGAGAGAACTTCCATCAGGTTTTATGATCGTTGATCCTCCGGAGGTTCCCATAGCAAGAATGATCGGACGAATCCCATTCTCCCTGATAATACTATTTAATATAGCTTCGTTTTTCTCATCTCCTCCATCACTGATCAGGATCAGGTTCTTCTTCTTCATCGGAAGTTCGGAAACCCGCTTCAGAAGTTTTTCAAGAGAGGTTCCGTGTGTGAGGATATTATCAGGTTTCAAACTCCTCAGCGCGAGTGAGATCAGCTGATGATCCGTAGTTGGCGGGGAGAGAAGAAGCGGATTGGTTGTAAATGCGATCAACGTGATGTTGTCATTGAGATTACGCTCCAGAAAAGATTCGATCGTTTGCAGTGCAAAGGTATAGCGGTCGGGTGCTATGTCCTTAGCGCGCATAGAGTAAGAAACATCCAGCGCGATAATAATCTCCTGAGCCTCTACTTTTCGTTCTTGTGCTCCCTGGTCCACCACCGGCCTGCTAAGCGCCATCACAAGAAGTGCAAGTACGATCAGATGGATCGTATCGGTGATCTGCCTGGATCGATAGCAGAACAATACGGCGATCGGCAGCAGCAGCCAAAGCAGGGAGGGGTAGAGTATACTCATGTCGCCTCCTTATGCTTCTCTGGGGTGAGCATCCCCCGCTGCGCGAGTATCCATCCCAAAAGCAGGAGTGCGGCAAGTGCCATAGGGTAAAATGCTAAAGTGTTTCGATTGAGATAGTTCTCGGAGCGTATAGCACTTGGCTCGAGCTTCTCTATCTGTTCGTAGATCTTTGCCAATCTCTCTGCATTGGTAGCCGCATAACTTTTTGCCCCGGTTTCGCTGGCAATAGTCTCCAGGAGTGCGGCATCATACTCATGCTTTTCTCCTATGCCGATCGTATAGATCTTGATTCCTGCCTCTTTCGCTTTCTCTACTGCCTCGCGGGGAGAGGTGCTGCCTGCATTGTGATGGCCGTCTGTCAGCAGAACGATCACCTTGTTTTCTGCCTCTCCAAAGTTCAGTGTATAGAGTGCCTGCATGAGCGCATCACCGATCGCGGTACTCTCTCCGGCCACACCTACACTGCTCATATCAAGCAGATAGGATACACCATCGAGGTCATAGGTGAGCGGCGAAGCGGTATAGGCAAAAGTACCGAAGACCACTACGGCGATATTGTCATCCAGACGTTTCTTGACAAAATCTTTGGCAAGACCGACACTGGTTTCATAGCGGTTTTTGAAGCGGTCTTTGGTATGAAAGCCGCTTTGCGCCATCGATCCGCTGGCATCCAGTACCAAAGCAAGATCGCGCCCCCGTTTACTGCTGTTGGAACTTGGATCGTAGAGATAGGGTTCAGCTAGAGCTACAACCATCAGGGTAAAGAGGATGATCTTCAGCCAGAGGTTCAGAGAGAAGAGGGGGATATGCGCACTGATCCACTCTGTTTTTGGGAAATAGAAGTGCTTTGTGTGAACTCGGCACCAGACAAAACAGGGGAGCAACAACAATAATAGTAAAAACCATGGCAAACCAAATGACAAATTCATAAGGGCGATTCTATCATAAAAAATTATAGTTTAATATTTTTGGTAGTAGAATAAACTATGATACGTTTTATTATTCTAAACATACTGTTTCTCAGCGTGACATGGGCAGAGCATAATGCTTCTGTAGAGGAGGAGAGCTGGGCTGATGCGTACCATCGTTTTTTTACCCATAAACTTCACACCTTTTCTTATCATCTTGATGAAAAGCTCTCCTCGTATGAGTATCTTTTTGAAACCAATACAACGATAGTTTATAAAAAAAAGGATACCTCAGAGAGGGAAGACGAGCCACCGATCAATGACTGGTTCTCCTCATTTTTCAGAGATGCAATTTTTGATGAAGTCTATACCAAAAGTTATGCGTTGTGGAAAAATACACTCAAATATGATTATAAAGCCAGAAAGTTAAAACCTTATACCTCATTCAAGGCATCCCTTGCTCTACCGAAGACCAGAAATCGGGTGAATCTCTTTATAGAAAACGAGGATGAAGAGGAGAAACGGAGAAGAAGTGGTTACCGGGATATGACCGAGGGGAGTATCGGGCTGAGATATACTTTACCGGTCAAAAACTATATCCACTCTTTTGCTTCAGTGGGGATACATCGTTATGACAATCCTTATCTTCTGACCCATTTCTGGCTTCCCTATGATATAGGAAGATGGAGAAACCGGGTCAGCCAGTCCTTTAAATACTCTTATGAGTATCACTTTGAAGAGGAGACCAACCTCTATTTTGACAGATTTACCGATGATAATGCTATGTTCAGGATACATCTGGGAAGAAACAGCAAACAAGTGATTGATGGTATGGGATACTACTCTACACTCTCCTATAATAAAACGACCAAGTTCAACAAAGGGTATCAGATAGGAGTTTCAACCTGGGGGCAGACCCAGCCCGAAAACGAGATCACCAAGTATAGTCTCTACGGTGTCTATAAGCAGAATATCTACAGAAAATGGCTCTATTATCAGGTAGAACCCAGGGTAGAGTGGGAAAAGCAATATGACTTTGAACCAAACTATATCCTCTATGTTTCTATAGAGATATTTTTCGGCTTCGAGTAGTCGTCTGACCGGGTATACGATGGTCTATGCCGATAGAGGGGCTTACTCAAGCGTGATCAGTGTCTCCTTCACATCGCTGTAGGTTTTTGATTCGCAGATGATCTCTATCTTTCGCTCCGGTATCTCATCGACGACCAGTATCGCTCCCAGGTCAAAGTGGGAGTGTACGATTTTTGAGCGTAGATCCATCTCTGTATCAAAAGAAGGAGGATCGAAGATCAGCTCTGTAACGCTCCGGTATGCCGTACCCGCCAGGGCATTGTAGTGCTCCAGGGTAATGAATCGGACCTCATCACGGTTCATATGGTGTACCTCTTCGACACTGTATTCCATCTTGCCCCTTGTATACGTACCTTTGAGTGTGGAGTAGGGGAGAAAATGTGCAGGAACCACCTCCCTGCGTATCCTGAGCATCCCAAAGAGCAGCCGCCAGTTCAAAAAGCGTTCTTTGATGATCTGGTATACTTTTCCCTCCTCTTCCAGGTCCAGACGTCTTTCATACATTTCCAGTCTGGCATCGATGGATTCGGGCTGTATCTGATTGGAGATAGGGGTGAACAGCTCATCTGCCAGTTTGTCCTGCTGATCGCGCTGCATCGTCAGGCCGAAGAGACATCCACAGTAGTCCTGGCGGTAGAGTGCATCCTCTTTGGCCATCTGGTTCTGTTCCTGTGTCCCCGAGGCTTTGCGGTAGTCAGGCGCATGGAATTTCAGTCCGTATTTGTTTGCCAGGGCATCGCCGGCACGCTTGAGCTGCACCAGGGATTTTTTCGGGCTGGTCAGCAGGGTGGAGGTGAAATTCTCTTCGAGCATATGCACCGCCTGTTTTGCCGTTACCTCAAAACGGTTGTCAAAGCAGACTGAACAGCGTGCCCCCTTTTCAGGCTCTTTTTCCAGCCCTCTGACAGCCTCCAGCCATCCCTCTGTATCATACTCCCCTTCTATCAGATCGATACCCAGCATCCTGCAGCTGCGCTTTACATCGAGCAGTCTCAGGCGATATTCGCTGTAGGGGTGGATATTGGGGTCATAGAAGAACCCTGTGAGCTTTTCATTGGGATAGTCCTCACGCAGTTTCTGCAGAAAATAGTGGCTGTCCACCGAACAGCAGATGTGTACTAGCATGTTGCCTCCTTTGGAGACACAGTGAGGAGTGATGAGTGATGAGTGATGAGTGTCGGTATGCATTTTTTCAAAATGCTTTGTTGAGAAATAGTGTTATTGTTCATTATGAATCCTTTTACTCGTTCCCAACGTCCTGGTTGGGAATGCATATGTCAATGAAAAATCACCGTAATATATGTTCCCAAGCTGGAGCTTGGGAACAAGAGAATGAGTGTTATGATGCATGGTGAATCCTTTCTGTCAACTACAAATAATTTTTGCAACATTCTCGCTGCTGCCATGCGCCAGGTACGCTCTGAGCTCTCCCGCTTTCCGGGCAAAGATCGTCCTGTCTGTATCTCTATACTCTGCCAGAAGGTTTTCTGCCGTGACATCCTCCTGGAGCAGTTCTTTATGCAGGGTTGTACCGTTGTGGCGGGTAAGGATGATGTTCGCCAGCCCTACCTGCGTGATATGGAGCAGCTTTGTACCGATGAAGTAATCGATCTTTTTGGCGATATAGGCGAGGGTGAAGGGCGTGCCGATCAGTGCGGCTTCCAGTGTCGCCGTACCCGAACAGACAAAGGCAAATTCCGAACGTGCCAAAGCACTGTGGGTATCTC
>JAQVHV010000049.1 GCA_028696055.1 Sulfurovum sp. | reverse complement strand
ACCGCATGCCTCTGCGATAGGCTCCAGTTTCGTCAGCTGCGAACCTATATGGAAGTGGATCCCTACCGGGTTGAGGAATTCCGATTTTTTCGCATAGATATACATCCGTTTTGCCATATCGATCTCGACACCGAACTTATTCTCATGCAATCCCGTCGAAATATACGGATGGGTCTGGGGATCGATATTGGGATTGACGCGGATCGAGATACGGGCCTCTTTACCCAGTGCTTTTGCCACCATCTCCACGCGCTTCATCTCAGCCTCGCTCTCAAGGTTGATCAAAAGGATATCATATTCAAGCGCTGCCCGGATCTCATCGTCACGTTTTCCTACACCCGAAAAGATGATCTTGTATTTGCTCACTCCTGCACTCAGTGCTCTTTTTACTTCCCCGATACTGACACAGTCCGCTCCCGCACCCAGTTTTGCAAGATGTGCGATCACCGAAAGATTTGAGTTTGCCTTGACAGCATAGTTGATCAGTGATTTTTTCCCCGCAAAGGCATCTTTGAGCGAATTATATCTCGTTTCGATGTAATCAAAATCATACACATAAAGCGGTGTACCGTACTGTTCAGCTATCTCTTTTATATCCATGCTCATTCCCGTTTTCCTAACAATTGCCGCTTGCCTGCGACACTATTTTGCGGTGATTTTATCCAAAAATTGATTAGAAGCAACCTTATGCCCTCCGGGCACCGTTTATGCGAAGCGCTTTCTCTCCTGGCAGAGGTAGATATAGAGCGCATAAACAGCCAATAAAATGATCGGCAATACAGAAGTAAGCTCGGGCAGGATCGCTCCGCTATAGCCCATTCTTCCCAGGCCGAAGAGTACTCCCCAGACGACGATCGTCGCTCCCAGGGAGAGTGCAAGTGTGGTTGATAGATTCACCATTCTTGCATGGAAAGGCAGCTTGAAGAACAAGATCAGCAGCATCGCGATCGCAAAAAGAGGAGTCACCACTTTATCATAAAAGGTTGCGCGGATTTTGCTTGAGTCAAGTTTCTGCACCGAAAAGAGTCTCCAGGTATGATAGGCATCGATCACGTTTAATGCCTTTCCTTCATAAAGCGACTCCATGATCTTTGGTTTATACCCCTCCAGGGTTTCGATACTCTCTTTATATTCCAGACGGTAACGCTGCAAAACATCATTCTCGTAAAGGTGCGTTTTGAGCCTTGCATTCTTTGCATCCCATCCCGTACCATTGTAGAGGGCATAGGGAGCTCTGATCGTATAGCGTACCTGATTGCCTTCAACCTTAAAGAGGGTGATATCCTCTATCTTTTTCTTCAGCGGATCAAGATTTTTCACATAGACAAACGTATCGTTGTATTTAAAAAAAAGATCCTTCACCTGGTAGTCATTGTATTCGTTTTTCAGCAGATGCGAGGCTTTGTCCTTCGCATAGGAGAACTCCGTCGTATGAAGCACCATAAAAAGCAGATAGACGATGAGCGCGACTGCAAGGATAGGCGTAAAAAGTTTTCTTTTGTTAAAGCCAAAGGCATGCAGTGCCACCATATTGCTGTTCTTTACCATCCTTATCTTGGTAACAATCACGGCAAAAACCATCGCCAGAGGATAAAGCAGGGTGATCGCCTCCTCCAATTTATACAAGATATATTGCAGCTGATAGGTACCGAGTTTTTCAAGCTTTGAAATCTGTTGAAAATAGTCTATCACCGCAAAGACTAAAGAGAGGCCAAAGAGAATCACCAGAAGGTTTTTGAGATAGTTTTTTGCCAGATAGGTAACGTAGAGGGGAGGCGAGAAGAGATTCATCGCGGAAGTCCTTCGATTGACTTCAGGCTGTATCTCGACTTTACCTCTGTCAATGCCTCTGATGTGAGTTTCATGCATGCCTCAGCGATATGGGAGATCAGCTGATCAAGGTGCTCCTCTTCCTCTTTGGTAAAATCATGCAATACATAATCCGCTACCTGGGACTTATGGGGAGGTTTGCCCACCCCTACCCTGACACGCAGATACTCTTTTCCGATCACTTCATCAATGGATTTGAGTCCGTTATGGCCGCCATGTCCCCCGCCACACTTGAAACGCAGGGCGCCAAAAGGGAGGTCGATATCATCATGGATCACAATGATATCTTCGATATCTATCTTGTAAAACTGCTTTACAGCTAAAACACTTTTACCCGATAGGTTCATAAAGGTCATCGGCTTCAAAAAGTAGTGATGGGAATGCCTGGAAAGTTCGCCCTGAAATGAGGCTTTGGAGAGGTCTCTGGCCCCAAGGTCACCAACCAGCTTGTCGATGACCCTGAAACCGATATTGTGCCGTGTGTTTTCGTATTTTGATCCCGGATTTCCCAGACCAACAAAAAGTGCCACGGCTTCTCCTGTTTTGAGTTTTCATAGAAGAGGAACAAGATTCTTCTTCTATCGGATAACTTCTACTCTAAAGAGTTTAAGTTTGGTTATTTTGATTTGATCACACCACAGATCGCAACATCCGGTCTATCCATGATACGGCAGTTAGCCGGAGCTTCGATATCCCTGATAAGGATAGAGTCGTCTCTGTCAAGGTCACTCACATCAAGGTCAAAGTTCTTAGGCATATTTTCGATAGCCCCTCTCACTCTGATTCTTCTTTTTGACATTACAAGTACACCTTTGTTCTTAAGGCCTTTCGGTATTCCGTGTGTTACAACAGGGACAAGGAAGTCAGTCACTTGTCCCGGTACGCCCACTCTAAGGTCAACGTGAAGAATGTCACCTGTTACCGGGTGCAGTTGATATTCATGGACCGCTACGTTAAGCTCTTTGTCGCCAACTTTTACAGGAAGTGTAAATCCTTCTTTTGCTCTTACAGCTTTGATGAAATCACCTCTTTTAAATGCAGCATGGATGTTCTCTACACCATTTGCATAAATGTTAGCGATTAGATAACCATCTCTTTTAAGCTGTTTTGCATTGCTTTTTCCGATACTCTCTCTAATGATACCTTCTAACATAGTTAGTCCTTACTTAAATAAAAATATTATCTACACCGAAATGTAAAATAGAAGCGGATTATATCCAATTTTTATTAAAGTGCGGTAAATAATTATTAGGCGGGTCGTACTCCGTTGCTCCACCGTGCCTTCAGCGGTGCACATGTGCACATCGCTTTCGGTTCCGAAGCTAGAAACAACAAGCAGTTGTTGTTTCCTTTACGCTTCTCATGGTTTCGTAGCTACAAACGACAAACTGTTGTCGTTTGCTTAACGCTACTCATCCTTGAAGCCGATGATGTCTTCTGGGGAGGTTTTGTTCTCTTCTTTGACGATCGAGCCGCGGCCGATCCCTTCTATCTTCAGTTTCAGGTCAGATGGGTTGGAAGCATTTTCCAGGGCTACCTCTTCGGTGATCTTATCTGCCTGGAGCAGGTCAATCAGATGCTGGTCAAAGGTTTGGGTGCCGTAGATATCTTTCCCCTCAAAAAGGGCATCCGGGATCTCATAATCACGTTTTTCCTTGATCAGCTGTTCGATCCTTGCACTCTTTTTCAGGATTTCAATCCCTGCGATACGCCCGCCTCTTTTCGTAGGCAGAAGTCTTTGGGAGATCACGCCTTCAAGGACGGATGCAAGGGAATTTCGTACACGGTTCTGCTCTTCATTTGAGAACATTCCTACAATTCTGTCGATCGTCTCTTTGGCATCCGTAGTGTGGAGGGTAGAGAATACCAGGTGACCCGTATTGGCTGCATGCATCGCGATATCTATCGTCTCCAGGTCCCTCATCTCTCCGACCATGATAATATCGGGGTCTTCTCTCAAGGCTCCTCTAAGGGCATCGGAGAATGATGGGGTATCCTGTCCGATGGCACGCTGATTAACCAAACAGCCTCTGTCTTTATGGATAAACTCGATCGGATCCTCGATGGTAATAATATGCTTATGTGTCTCCTCGTTGATCTTTTCAATCATCGCTGCCAATGTCGTCGATTTTCCGGAACCTGTCACGCCCGTAACAAGGACCAGCCCGCGCGGTATCTTGGTAAAACTCTTTAGTGATTCAGGAAGCCCCAATTCATCAATACTCAGTATCTTCACCGGTATGACACGGAAAACCGCCGACAAGCCATCCATCTGATAGAAGATATTGACCCTGAAACGGTGCTCCTCACCCAGCACATAGGTAAAGTCAAGGTTTTTGTCGACCTTCAGCTTCTGATACTGCTCGGCGGTAGTGATCGCTTTTACGATGTTCTCCACATCCTCGGCACTCTGTACCTCTTTCCCCATCAGTTTCAGCTGGCCGTTGACGCGTATTCTTGCAATGGCGCCCGATTTCAAATGAAGATCAGATCCCTGATTGCTGATCAATGTTCTTAAAAAGAGTTTGAGTTTTTCTTCCATCTGGACTCCTATGCTGATATGGTCAGAAGCAAAGCTCCTAACCACGCTACTGTCCTCAGCAGACAGCTCTTGCGTGACCAGTCACGCTTGTATAATTAAAGTTCCTCTAAGAAAAGCATACTACAACTATTCATTATTAACTATTCGCTTCATCGTACTTACTGTAATGACTCAAGCATCTCTTCAAATGCCTTCTCAAATGCCGCAAGTCCTTCTGAAAGCAGTGTCTCATAGACCTCTTCCATCCTTATACCCGCTTGTTCGACCGCTTCAAAATGCGCATCGATATGCGCCATATCAAGCGGCAGTTTAGCCGGTGCAGCACTCTCTTTGATATAGTGTTCGATCGTACCCAGCGGTGCGGTATTGACCGATCTTGAAGCCAAGAGTTCTCTGATATAGTAGTCAGCGGGAAGGTCATCCCCTTTGACACCCGTACTTGCAAAAAGGGTTCTGATCTGGGGGACTTTATGCGATTCGATCAGTGCATAGATCTTTGCGGCATTGTAATTCCCTACTTTGGCAGCATCCACACCTGCCTCTTTCAGTTTCTCATCCAGCATCCTGTCAAAACGGCTGACAAAGACAGAGACCACCGCATCGACTCTTCTGCTGCTTGCTGCGATCCCTTCTCTCATCGCCTCTACACATTTCAATGCCTGTTCGGGAGAGAAGATCAGCGTAGCATTGACCGAGATACCGTGACTCAGCAACGCTTTCATCGCCTCATATCCCGCTTCGGTAGCGGGTACTTTGACCATCACATTGGGCTCGCCGATCGCTTCGAAGAGTCTTTTGCCCTCTTCTACCGTCCCCTCAGTATCATTGGAGAGAAACGGATCCACTTCGATAGAGATATACCCGTCATTCCCCTCTTCATAGTTGGCTCTCAACGCCTGTGCTGCAATTTTGATATCATGGATCGCCAATGCTTCATACTTCTCTTTGGCACTCTTCTCTTTCAAGGACTCCAACTGCGCTTTGTAGGCAGGGGAAGAGGTGATCGCTGCAGCAAATATCGCGGGGTTGCTTGTCGCCCCGTTGATGATCCCTTTTTCTATCAGGGATGCAAATTCATTTTGCAAAAAATCTCTCTCGATAAAATCCAGCCACAACGAAAACCCTAACGCTCTATCTACCATTTCACTCTATCCTTATTGTTGATCGTATCTTTCATTTTAAAATCTCCTTTTTGAACCAAGTCCAAAAAGGACTCTTCCGCAGAGGACTCCCGCAACCTTGTTGCTCTCATGAAACCCTCATTTTCAAACCTATTGTTCGTTTCGCTTGTATTCACATCACCACGAACAGAAATGTCAGCTTCCTGGCATGAAGGTTTCATATGTCCATTCAAAACCATGCCAGCTTCCCAGATCACTGGGCTTCTGCAGTGTTTGGGCAAGTGCATCCAGAAATCTATCTCTATCCACTACCTCTGCACCCAGGCCTATCATGTGATCGGTCGGCATCTGACAGTCTATAAAATCATAGCCTTTTGCAGCTAAAACATCGCTAAGGGCCTTGAATGCCACTTTCGAGGCATCCTTGACCAGAGAGAACATCGACTCACCGAAAAAGGCCTTGCCCATCGCAATGCCGTAGAGCCCGCCGACCAGTTTCCCTTCCTGATAGACCTCCACGCTGTGCGCAAACCCCTCTTCATGCAGGCGTATAAATGCCTCTATCAGTTCGGGCACGATCCATGATCCATGCTGCCCTTCCCTGGGTACCGCAGCACAGTAGCGTATCACCTTTTCAAAGTGATGGTCGAACGTCACAGTGAACCTGCCCGATCGCAAGACCCGGCGGAAAGACTTTCTCACGTAAAATTTTTCGGGGTAGAGAAGCAGCCTGGGATTGGGCGACCACCAGAGGATCGGATCTCCGGGACTGTACCAGGGAAAGATCCCTTTGCGGTAGGCGGTCAGAAGCGTATGGGAGGAGAGATCGCCGCCATAGGCCAGCAATCCCTCATCGGAGGCAAACCTGGGGTTTGGAAAGTGGGCCGCCCTCAGCGGCGGCACAAAATAGTCTTCATCAAATATCGATGACAATCACCGCTCCTCATACTCAAACTGCAGCTCACCCTCTTTGAAGTCCACTTTTACCTTGCCGCCTTTTTTGAGCCTGCCGAAGAGTATCTCATCCGTGAGCGACTCTTTGACCTTCTCGTCGATCACACGGGCGATATGCCTTGCACCGTACCGCTCATCATACCCCTCTTCTGCCAGGTACTCTTTCGCTTTTCCGGTCAGTTTGACTTTCACTTTTTTTGCTTTCAGCAGTTCATTGAGCTTATCCGCCTCGATATCTACGATCTGTACCAATGCATCCTTGTTCAGAGGCTTAAACTCGATCGTGCCGCTCAATCGGTTCCTGAACTCAGGAGAAAAGAACGCGGCCAGCGCCTTATCAGTCTTCATCGTCGTATCTTTCGTGAAGCCCATCACATTGGGCTCTTTCGTACCGATGTTCGATGTCATGATCAGGATCACGTTTTTAAAGTCACTGACCACGCCGTTGTTGTCCGTCAGCTTCGCCCCGTCCATCACCTGAAGGAGGATATTCATGATATCGGGATGCGCCTTTTCGATCTCGTCAAGCAGGAGCACCGTATGGGGGTGCTTTTTGATCATCTCTGTCAGAAGGCCACCCTGTTCATACCCCACATACCCCGGAGGCGCACCGACCAGTCTGCTGATCGTGTGCGGCTCCATATATTCACTCATATCCAGACGCTCGAAGTGCACATGCATCGTCTCGGCAAGCTGCGTTGCCAGCGCCGTCTTACCGACACCTGTAGGCCCCACAAAGAGGAATGATCCTATCGGTCTGTTGGGTGCATTGAGCCCTGCATAGGAGCGCTTGATCGCACGGCTGAGCGCTGTGACGGCCTCATCCTGTCCGATGATCTTCTCTTTGAGGTCAGACTCAAGCGTTTGAAGTTTTTGCGTATCGTCCGTACCGACCACCGTTGAAGGAAGCTTCAGACTTTTTGCCACACTCTCTTCGATATCTTTGGGTTTCACCTTGACATTTTCACGCCCCTGCAGCATAAAGTGCGCCCCCACCTCATCGATGATATCCATGGCTTTATCAGGGAGGAACCTGTCGTGCAGATACTTCACCGAAAGATCGATCGCCGTACGCAGTGCCGCATCGGAGAAACTGATCTTGTGGTAGTCTTCGTACTTGTGCTGTACGCCTTTCAGGATCGTGAAGGTATCCTCGATGCTCGGCTCCTCCACATCGATCTTGGCAAACCTGCGGCTGAGCGCCTTGTCTTTGTCAAAGAAGTTTCTATACTCCGCATAGGTCGTTGCACCGATACACTTCAGATCGCCCCTGGCAAGTGCGGGTTTGAGCAGGTTGCTCGCGTCCATGCTTCCTCCGCTGGTTGCTCCTGCACCGACCATCGTATGGATCTCGTCGACAAAGAGTATCGCGTTCTTCTCCTCAGTGAGTTCGGCAATGATCCCTTTCAGACGCTTCTCAAAGTCGCCTCTGTACTTCGTCCCCGAAACCAGTGCTCCCATATCCAGGGCATAGACCTTGGCATCTTTGATCACATCGGGCACCTCTCCCTCGCTGATCTTCAGTGCCAGCCCTTCAGCGATCGCCGTTTTACCGACACCGGGCTCTCCTACGAGCAACGGGTTGTTCTTCTTGCGGCGGCATAGCGTCTGCATCACCCTGGCGATCTCATTCTCACGCCCGATCACCGGATCGATCTTGCCGCTTTTGGCAAACTCCACAAGCTCTGTCGTAAACTCGCTGAGCAGGGAATCCTCCTCCTTCTCTTTGCCTTTTTGGGTTTTCTGTTCAGGTTCCCTGTGCGAGATCACCTCCAGCAGGTCTACCCGTTCAATGTTCTCTTTTTTCATCATATAGACTGCATAGGAGTGCTCCTGCATAAAGATCGCAGCGATCATATCCCCTACACTTGCTTCACTCCTGCCAGAGGAGTGGATATGCGTCATCATATCGTTGATGGTCCTTGAAAGGGCTACCGTCTCAAAAGGCTCCACCTGCTGTTCGAGTTTGGGGATCGTCTTGCCGATATGCTCCAAAATTCCTTTTTCAAGTACATTCGGGTCGGCCATCAGTGCCGAGAATATCTCTTTGCCCTCTTCGCTTCTCACGATCGCCAAAAAGATATGCTCTACCGTCAGGTACTCATGTCTGTTCTCCTTGGCATAGGCAACTGCATGTTTAAATACATCATTCAATGCCATACTTATCATAATTAACTGTCCTCTTCTATTGTGGCGAGCAGCGGAAACTCATTCTGTTTCGCTTTCTGTTTGACCTGCTCGGCTTTGGTCTGCGCGATCTCAAAGCTATAGACACCACACACACCGATACCTTTTTCATGGATCTCGATCATGATCTTCTCTGCCTCCATGGCATTTTTGTGAAAGATGTTCATCAGTACATCCACGACAAAGTCCATACTCGTATAGTCATCGTTGTGCAGCAGTACTCTGAACATCCTGGGCTCTTCGAGCTCCAAACTGGTCTCTATCTCTTCTTCTATCTTTGGCATAGTATGTTAAAATTCCTGTAAGTTGATCTATAAATTACCGCCATCCCGGGTGCATCCTATGGGTTCGAATATTTTCGAAAACAGAAGTTTTCGTCGGAGTAGGGAATGACGTTTATAGCTTAAATATTATACACAAAAACTTAGGAAATGCAAATGCGCTCACTCTTCATCACCGCTACAGGGACCAATGTAGGGAAAACTCACACTACGCTCAAACTCATCGAAGCCTTCGCAAGAAAAGGGGTCAGAACAGGCGTATTCAAGCCGATCGAAACAGGTGTCACAGGCGAGCCGGAAGATGCCAAAGCGCTGCTTGAAGCCTGCCGTAGCGTCAATCCCGATTTTGCCGGCCTTACCCCTGCGGATATCACCGCCTATACCTTCTCTCTCCCTGCGGCACCTTTCTGTGCCGATACCGGCCGGATGATCAGACTGGAGAAGATCTTTGAAAAACATGAGGAACTCTCCAAACGCTGTGACCTATTGCTTGTAGAAGGTGCAGGCGGACTGATGGTGCCCATCACTCAAACTTATAAGATGATCGACCTTGCCAAAGATCTCAATTGCCCCGTACTTCTCGTCACACCAAGCCGTCTTGGCTGTATCAACGATACGCTGCTCTCCATAGAAGCACTTCAATCAAGAGATATCGACTTTGAGTGGTGCGTGAATCTCTATGAGGACAGAGAGCGTTTTGCAGAGGTCACACAACCCTACTATGATGCGGTGTTCCCTGAGTGGTGGAGCATGGAAAAAAATCTTGAAGCGTTTGTAAACCGATTGCGCTAAAACAATGATTCAAAACCCATTTTTACCACCCCTTTGCTATAATGTCAAATTAAAACAAAGGACGTTTATGCAACATCTCGTAGATACTTATGACCTCACTGACCAACAGATAAAAGAGCTGCTGCGGGATGCCAAAAACTTCAAGTATCAAAAACCTATCCAGCTCCTGAGAGACACACTGCTCATCACCCTCTTTTTTGAAAACTCGACCAGAACAAGAAGCTCGTTTGAAGTGGCGGCAAAGAGACTCGGAGCAGCGGTGGTCCACCTTGACCCTTCGCGTTCATCGACCAACAAAGGTGAAACACTTGAAGACACCTTTGCCAATCTCTGCGCGATGGAACCCGACGGCATCATCATCCGCCACTCTGAGAATGAGACACCCAAACAGCTTGCGGATATGGAGCTCAGCCCGGTGATCAACGCAGGTGCGGGAAACTACGCCCACCCGACTCAGGCACTGCTTGATCTCTTCACGATGATGGAGCACTTTGACGGGGAGATAGAAGGAAAAACCGTTGCGATCGTGGGGGATATCGTCAGTTCGCGTGTGGCGAGCTCAGGCATCCGCCTTTTCAAGCGCATGGGGATCAATGTCGTGTTGGTCGCCCCAAAACCCTTCATGCCAGAAAGCGACCTGCCGCAGTACGAGAAACTCGAAGAGGTGATGGACAAGGTCGATGTCATCATGAGCCTGCGTGCACAGCTGGAGCGCCATGCGACGCCGATCTTCGATGACTACGAGGAGTATGCACAACACTACTGCATCACCAAAGAGCGCATGGGGGAAAGAGATATCCTCCTGCTTCACCCGGGACCGGTCATGAGAAACATCGATATCAGCGATGAGATGCTCGAAGACCCGAGATGCAAAGTCCTGGAGCAGGTCAAGAACGGGGTCTATGTCCGTATGGCAGTACTGAAGCTGCTTATGCTGGATGCTTGATGAGCACCCTGGGGGCATTTGTCACTTCGTTCGGGCACGTTCAGCGTTCAGTGCTCAGTGCTCACAAAATAGAAGCACTGCAAAGCAGTGCATACCGACACTCTTCACTCCTCACTCCTCACTCCTCACTAAAAACCCAACGGAGTTTTTAGATGTGGCTGGACACAAAAAACGGTTTTCAACATATCAATGAACTAGCCAAAGATAACATACCTTTCCTCTGCATCATCTCCTACGACAAACAAAAGATCTTCGCACAGCCTCTCGATACATTGGATAGTGACATCTACTATAAACTTGAGGAGTGGCGCAACTACCCCGCCCAGGAACGCACCAAAGATTTCACATTTACCAAAAACCCTGTAGACTTTGCCACGTACAAACAAACCATGGAGAGGATACTCGAAGAGATACGCTCGGGCAACACCTACCTCCTCAACCTTACCTTCAAAACACCGATAGCCACCGATCTCACGCTCAAAGAGATATTCACCTATGCCAGGGCAAAGTACAAACTCTACTTCAAAGACCGGTTCGTCTGCTTCTCCCCTGAACGTTTTGTCGAGATAGAGGGGAACACCATCGCCACCTACCCGATGAAGGGCACGATCGATGCCAACCTGCCAGATGCGGAAGAGCGCATCCTTGCCGACCAGAAAGAGATGGCCGAACATGTGATGATCGTCGATCTGATGCGCAATGACCTCGGCATCATCGGAGAGGAGGTACGCGTAGAGAGATTCCGCTACACCGACAGGATCAAGGCCGGTCACAAAGAGCTGCTGCAGGTCAGCTCCAGGATCACCGCCAGACTCCCGGAGAACTGGAGAGAGCATCTGGGAACACTGCTGGAGCAGATCCTGCCCGCCGGATCCATCTCGGGAACGCCCAAAAGAAGCACGGTCGATATCATCAGCCGTGTGGAGAACTATGACCGGGGCTTCTATACGGGTATCTTTGGCGTCTTTGACGGGGAGAACTTCCGCTCAGGTGTGATGATACGTTTCATCGACAAAGAGGGGGACCGGCTCTTTTACAAAAGCGGCGGGGGGATCACGATAGACTCGGATGCCCAAAGCGAATATGAAGAGCTGATCGACAAGGTCTATCTGCCTTTTTAACCCCACGGTCATTCCCGACCTGATCGGGAATCTGCAGCTCCATAGGCAGTACCATTTGAATCCGTGTTTTCTCACGGGAAATGCTCTTATGGATTTTGCCCTAGTTGATCGTAGCTTCTATATAGGCACATCCTCTTGATGTGGAAGTATCGGCTCCGTTAAGTGTACCGATATTGATCGTTACCGTCGGGGTGCTAAAACCTCCGCTAGTATCTGAGATCGCGGCACAATCACAACTTGTGGACACATTTTGTATCACTTTTCCTGACTTGACGTATGTTAATTTATCTTTGTTGGTGGTAGTAAAATCCTCAGTGAGTTCTACACCGGTCGCATTTTCAAAGCTGATATTGTCAACCGTAAAACAGTACCGGATCGTTGCACCTGGGATCCGTTTGGGGTTGGTAGTACTGTTGACCGGGTCACTGGTCACGATCGAAGTTTTTGAGATAAGCGGCTTGCGTGTATAGAGGATGTCAAATGTATGGTCGATAGTGCTGGAATTGTATGAATACTGGTCATAGTTGGTCGTATTCTCCTGTGCACCTATCGTAGCACTTGAACCATCGGTCACATCTAATGCTCCACCAGGATAACGAAACCTGATATCTCCGTTTTGATACAATACGACCTGGAAATTAAATTTACCGCAGAGATTAAGCAAACAAATGGCAGCAGCAGGAATGTTGGTCCATGTGACAACAAATCTCTCGCTATCACCGCTGCCTAATGTTTCATATTTAATGTTACCGATTCTCACAAGATCAAGTAATGTTGCCGGGTACAGATTATCCCAATAGGGATAGATACTTTGGGGTTCATCACTATAGGGAAGTGCTTCGTTATCATTTTCAATATTAGAGGAACTAAAACTAAGCATTCCGTTGGAGTTGATATAAACATGGTCATAAGTAGTGCCATTGAAGGGAAAGTTGAAATTCATATCTACATATACGTAACCATTGTTACTTGAATACCATCTCGTTGCTCCACCTGTATGCGTATCAAGCGAAGTTGCGGTAGGTTCGGTACGCACGAGGTACTCCAGCGGGTCACCGAAAAGAAAAACACTACACAACACTATCCAGAACAAGATCACTCTTCTTACCATGAAAGCGCCTTTGCCGTCTCTCCCAGGGTCTTTTGGTCAAACCGCATCCTGAACTTCACATAAGGGCCCTGCGTACGATAGGTCTGCAGGTCAAAATCACTGTCGTCAAAGCCCATCCAGTTGTAGCCGAGCGAGAGCCACATCGTATCTACCAGGTTATACCCCACATAGACTCCTGCCCCATAGTCAAGATTGCCGACACTTTCTGCAAACATCGCACTGCTCTGCAGCCCGATATCGATCTTTTTGGTGATGTCGTAGCGGGCATCTATGCCGCTTAGATGGATCCAGCCTTTGTGCTCATGGTCATCTATCTTGTCAAATACATATTTGACCCCATACTGCAGGGAGAGTTCGAAGGTATCATGCGGCGTGTAGTTCGCCTGGAGATTGTTGATCAGTTTTTGGGTTTTGCCCTCTGTGGCTCCCCTCTCCTCCTTGTGTATATACTCAAGCTTCTCCAGCACGATCAGATCCGTCTGCTGCGGCCTGTATGCCAAGGCCACCCTGGCTTCCATGTTCTTTGAACTGTTGAGATCATCATATTGGTGATGATAAAGCGTGTTGGCCGCCAGTCCCAGATCGTCATTGGGCTGCGTATAGGCACCGAAGGAGACATTGCGCTTGGTATCGAACGTACCGTCCCTGTACTCGCCGTTGAGCATCACAGAGAAGAGATCGGTACGATAGGCACCG
>JAQVHV010000136.1:865-3150 GCA_028696055.1 Sulfurovum sp. | reverse complement strand
GATATATTTAAGCTGTAAATTACTATAATGCCGTCCACAAGTTGATGGCCCCATCGTCTAGCGGTTAGGATCCCAGGTTTTCATCCTGGTTACCGGAGTTCGAGTCTCCGTGGGGTCACCATTTTAACTTGTTTATACTTTTAATTTATTGTTGGCCCCATCGTCTAGCGGTTAGGATCCCAGGTTTTCATCCTGGTTACCGGAGTTCGAGTCTCCGTGGGGTCACCAACAACTCCATTTAAAAAAATTTCACTATAATTATCAAACCAAATAAAATTTTACAAGAGTTTTTATGTTTCGTGTCCTCTTCGTAGCGATTTCATTTTCTGCCTTCCTGATCTCATCGCCGATGTTTACCGTAAGGCTTGGCGTTTTTGATCTCAAGAACGAAATACGTATTTTAAATACGATTGACACTTTCTCGCCTGCGCTCAAAAAAACCGTACACACCTATAAAAAAGATCGCTATCTCTATGTATACACACTCCCTACGGATGAGAAAAAATATCTCATAAAACTGCTTCCTGCATACCGAAAAATCTTTTCTGATGCCTATATCGGCAAGATCAAACGCTAAAGAGTGCTAGGAGAAAAAGTCTTTATCGTAAGCCACAAGCTCTCCGCGCTTCAAACGGGGGATAATATCGGTTTTGATCTTCCGTATAAGAAAACTCTTTTTGGCAAAAGGGATATTCTGGTCCGCAACAATGCGTTTTAGCTCTCTATCATAGAATCTTACAAGTATTTTCCGCAGCGAAAACATCAGCTTCTCTTCATCCAGAACATAGACGTCATCCTTGATCTTCAACCCTACAAAAAAAGGATGGTTAAACTCGCCTTTTACCAGCAGATCAAAATACCCGGCATATCTGCCAAACATTTTGATATCAACCATATCCAGGACGATCTCCAGCAAATTGGGTTCTTCTACAAGTGTTTTTAAAATATCAAGTACATCCTGGTCTTCTTTGTTTTGGGAAAAACTCTCTTTGGCTCTGGAGGGCTGCGTCTGTTTCCCGAAGAGCGCGGCGGAGATCCCCAGCTGTGTCGCTGCCAGCGGGATATAGGCATCCTTGATGATCGGGCTCAGGCCGTCCAGAAACTGTTTTATCTGGGCAAAAGCCGCCTCTTTTGCCCGCGGATCCGAGAGGTCATAGGAGTCTATCGTTTTCTCTATCACAAAGGGGATCAGCGGTTTGGATGTCCTGAGCAGTCTGGCGACGGCTTCGCTCTGATCTTTTGCGATCAGGTCCGCAGGGTCCTGCCCGTCGGGGAATAGAACGACACCGCCGTCAAAACCTGCATGTGAAAGCATCATGGCGGCTTTGAGGGCTGCCGCCACACCGGCATTGTCCCCATCATAAGCCAGAATGACTTTGGGATCGCCTTTTCGAAGCAGCGGAAGGTGCTCTGCGGTCAATGCAGTACCCAGTGTCGCCACTGCAGTGTCGAATCCCGCCTGGTGGAACATCACCACATCGAGGTACCCTTCGCAGACAATGATCTGCTTTTTGCTGTAGATACTCTCTTTGGCCAGATGGTATCCGTAGAGCAGCCTGGACTTGTTAAAGAGTTTGGTTTGCGGGGAGTTGATATATTTTGCCGGATGGTTAGTGATCGTCCTGCCGCCGAAGCCTACGATGGAAGCTGCCGGCGAATAAATCGGGAAAGTGATACGTTCGACCAGCCTTGCATAGTACTCCCCTCTCTCTCCCTGCGCGATCACCCCTGCTTCGGCAGCCTGGGGTTTTGGCAGCATCGTTCTTTGCAGGAACTGCATTACCTGCATCCCCGAAGGGACATAGCCGATGCCGAACTTCTCTATCGATGCGGCACTGATACCCCGGTCTGCAAGGTACTTCTGTGCCGTCGGATTCTGGTCGAGATTTTTCACATACCAGGTCTGTATGGCTTCCAGCACACGTTTGGCATCGCTGTAATCCGAACTTCCCTGGGTATAGCGCAGAGAGAAGTTATACATCGACGCCAGTTTTTCTATCGCTTCGGGATAGCTCAGTTTCTCTATCTCCATCACGAACTTGATCGTGTCTCCCCCCGCCCCGCAGCCGAAACAGTGGTAGATCTGTTTACTTGGGCTCACCACGAACGAAGGGGTCTTCTCACCGTGAAAAGGACAGTTCGCTTTATAATTGGCACCCGCTTTCTTCAGCTCTATATAGTTGCCGATCACATCTACGATATCGATACTGTTTTTAAGGGATTCTATGGAGGCATTATCTATCATAATGGCATTATATCTAATTGGGTATAATCTACGATAGAAA
>JAQVHV010000136.1:0-802 GCA_028696055.1 Sulfurovum sp. | reverse complement strand
CAATGACCCCCTTTTCAGTATCCTGCTGATCATCGTTATCGCCCTGATACTCTCTTTGGTGACCTATGGGTGGGGAGTCTATCAGCAGCAAAAAGAGCAGGGAAATCTCCTGAAATTCCTGGAGAAGTTTGATACTTCGGAGTGTATGCTGGATACAACCTCCATGCCTTTTGATATGCATATGCTCAAACCGCTTGCCCTGCTTGCGCAGGCATTTGACAACACCGGGGAGTACCATAAGGCGATCAGTATCTATCTCTATCTGATCAAAAATATCCGGGAAGAGAGCTCCAAGCTCGAACTGATGGAGAAACTGGGGAAAACTTACTTTCATGCAGGTTTTCTGGAGCGTGCAAAAACCATCTATGAAGAGGTACTTCGCAAGAAACCGCGCAATACCAAAGCGCTCTATATGCTCGAAGTGGTCTATGAGCAGATGCTCAACTTTCCCAAGGCCAAGGAAGTAGTCGAACCGCTTGAGACCATGGGAGAACAGACACAGACCCTCAAAAGATTTCTCGCTTTTTCCGAACTCGTAGCCGACAAAAGCCTCCCCAAAGAAGAGAAAGTCAAAAGACTTTTAGTGCTGCTTGAAAAAGAGCCGGGCCTTTACCGGGAGATTATCGGTGTACTCTTCCATCTCGATACCCAGGCGGCATGGCAGGCCCTGGATACGGCGCGGATCAAAGAGATCATCGACATCCTCTGGTTCTTACCCCAGTCACAACTGAGTTTGGATATAATTGCAGAAAATAAACAACTGAAAACACTCTACTATGCCAAGGGATACACGTTCGAGCCG
>JAQVHV010000135.1:1168-3227 GCA_028696055.1 Sulfurovum sp. | reverse complement strand
AATCTCTCGAAAAATGTATCGGGTACGGCAAATTCCGGGATTGCCAACAGCGCGATCCTCTTCCCCGATACCTATGATGCCTACACCGTAGGGTATGCCGGCGGTATCAGTGCGGAAAACATACACACCGTTTTATCAGGAACCGATACCACACTGACGCTTGATCCTATCGATGCTAATAAGAGCAGAACCGTCAAAGAACACTACAAACTCGCCTGGACAGCCTATGCGGTCGTCCCTGTCAAGCTCACAGCAGCAGAGTTGAAAGAGAGAGGATTTGACGATATCGACGTAGGAGGTGGGCTATGGGACCTCAAGCTCTACTATGACTATCAACCATGGGACAATGAGAAATATACCAACGGCAAAAGCCAGATCCTGATCAGAAATGTCAGTGTCTTCAACTTCACCGGAAGCGGAAGCTCTATCCGCCTGAAACTCTGCCAGAGAGAGAATATCGGCGGGATGACGATCAACAGCTGTAAAGAGAAGGCGGTCATACGATGATGAAAACCCACAGAAAAGCATTTTCCCTTGTTACAGCAGTTTTCCTGATCGCACTGATGGCAAGTGTTGCCTTCTACGTAATGAGCCTTTCGGGCAAGATCGTCAAAGAGACCACGGTGCAGTATAAAAAAGAGCAGGCAGTACTGCTGGCAAAAAGCTATACCGAACTGGCGATCATGACCGTCACCGCCAATGACCGGAATGCTACAGGACAGTGCATCACCGATATCAACGCCACTGTAGGCTCGAATGACCCGGAAAGCAGCGGTATCGGCTACCGGGTAACCGTACACATCGGTTATATCGGAGCGAAAAGTGATATCAACACATGTGCCGAGACTAGTAAACTTGGTAAGCCAGCTGACCTAAGTACAGACCCACTTATAGAAAATCATGAACTCAATATCATCGTCGATGTCTATGTCAAGTACAAAGATATCATCCAGGATAATATCTCCGCTTCTCCATGGATCACATACCACAGAAGGACACTGCAAAAGATATGAAACCTTTCACCCCTACTTTGCATAGAACAAAACACGGATTTACAATGCTCGAACTGGTGATCGTGATCGTTGTACTGGGTATACTGGCAGCCATGGCGATCCCGAGGATGGACCGGGATATGCAGCAGGAAGCAGCCGACCATATACTCGCACAGATCCGCTACACCCAGCATCTCGCACTCAACGACTATAAACATGAATTTGACGATCACCTCTGGCAGCGAAGTCTCTGGCGCATCGTTTTCAGCACCTGCGCAGACAGCACAGGAAAGTTCTATATGATAGGCAGTAATGTTGACAAAACAGATTCTACCAATGCATTTTTTAAAGAGGGTGAGGCGGCGATCGATCCAGTCACAGGCAAACCCATTTTTTGGAAAAATGCAAAGCCATGTTCCGGCGGAGGAGACGGGACTGTGAGTGAAGATATCTTCCTTACCCACAAATTCGGGATCACGAATGTGACAAACTCCTGCGGCGCTGCCCATATCGCCTTCGATCATCTTGGTAGGCCTTTCCACGGGTTAGCGTTCACCAGTGCAGATGCTGTCGACTATGGGGGATATGCCCCAAATGGTTGTACCTTCACCTTCACCTTGTCAGACGGAGGCAATTTCAAGATCCATGTTGAGCCTGAAACCGGATATGCCTATATCGACGGTCAGGAAAGCTCCTGATTTTTTTCCCATTTATCCCTTATTAAGCTATCTAAGTTACAATTAAGTATGGATATAGCGATATAGCCATACTTGTTGATCCTCCCGGGGCCTTGTGCTTTGGTAAGACAGTTTGCCTATGAAGGATTGGCAGACGGACAAGTCATCTTAATAAAAGGATTTACTATGAATACAAGTATTACAGGAAGACATTTTGAACTGACAGATCCCATCAAAACCTATGCTGAGGCTGCAATAGAGGGACTAAACAAATATAATCTTGACATTATCTCGGCAAATACTGTGATCTCTGCCAATGAGAGAAATGGTAAAAAAGGGTTCAGTACCGAGTTCATCATCAACCTCAAAGACAAAAATACACTTGTAATC
>JAQVHV010000135.1:0-1158 GCA_028696055.1 Sulfurovum sp. | reverse complement strand
AATCACACAGAATGACAAAGATGTATATGCGGCTATTGACCTTGCGATCGAAAGGATGAAAAAAGCGCTCAGAAGACACTCCGAAAAGATCAAAGAGCACAAAATCATGAGCTTCAAAGACCTTGGCGAAGAAGCCGAAGCTGTCAGTGAAATGACGGTTGAGGATGTTGAGATCATCCCGATGGACCTTGAACTGCACAAACCTATTGATTTTGAAGAAGCGATCGAAGCGCTTCTTGCAGAAAAAAAACGACAATTCATTGTATTTAACGATCATGACGGACTCATGAGAGTCATGTACAAAAGAGCTGACGGCAGATTCGGCCTCTACTAGGCCAAAAAAAGGGCAGAGTATTCTCTGCACCTTCTCTAATTTATCCCGCAAATTTTATTTTTTCTCTTTTTTTTCATCCTATCCTGGTAACATACCCCGCTGAATATACCCAAGGAATACCCATGTATCAAAAAATCTTTTTACCCATGCTCTTTCTCACCTCGCTTGGCTACGGTTTTATCAATGTAGAACCGCCTGTTATCGGAGAAAAAGAGGGGATCGATGCAGAAGTCTCTCTCTCCGCTGACTATCGTAGCGGCAACAGCGACAAAAGCGCGATCGGCACCTCAGGCAAAGGACAATACAACAGCCAGGAATGGCTCCTCTATTTTATCTATGGCTATAGCTACGGGGAATCAAACGGCCAAAAAGATACCAATGACGGGATGCTGCATCTGCGCTATGTTCATACACTTGTTGATGGGCTTTATGACTATGAACTCTTCTGCCAGACAGAGTTCAATGCCTTTCAAGACATTCGCATCCGCAATCTTGCCGGCGCCAACCTGAGAAGAAAACTCGACACCGGGTTTGATAAGTTCTACCTTGGGACAGGGCTCTTCTATGAGTACCAGAAACCTGATACATTGACTGAAGTCAATCCTCTCTATCAGCGCACAAAACTCAATACCTACTTCTCATTTTTGAAGAAGTTCAATGCGCACTTCAGCGTAACTTATCTTGGCTACTTTCAGCCGAACATTGAAGATTTTTCAGACTATACGGTATCGCAGACACTACAGCTAAACAACCTTTTGACCGAAGATCTTACGCTCTCTCTGGATTTTATCCATCACTACAATTCAACCCCTTATGAGAATGTC
>JAQVHV010000134.1 GCA_028696055.1 Sulfurovum sp. | reverse complement strand
CGTTTGATCTTGGGGATAATAAAGTAAACGAAGAGATCAGGCTCAAACACAGATACCTCGAACTCCGTACGCAAAAGTCTTACGATATCTTCAAGCTCAGATCAAAAGCGACGATCGCTGCCAGAAACGCTCTGGATGAGCTTGGATTCCTCGAGGTGGAGACACCGATCATTACCAAGTCAACACCGGAAGGTGCGAGAGACTACCTTGTACCAAGCCGTGTACACCATGGTGAGTTCTACGCACTGCCGCAGTCTCCGCAGCTTTTCAAACAGCTTTTGATGGTTGGTGGTTTTGACAGATACTTCCAGATCGCCAAATGTTTCAGAGACGAAGACCTCAGAGCTGACAGACAGCCGGAGTTCACGCAGATAGACGTCGAGATGAGCTTCTGCGACCAGGAGGATGTCATCAAGATCGCTGAAAAACTGCTCCATGATGTATTTACAGCATGCGGATTTGACATTCCTGCTACATTCAAACGTATGCCGCACTCTGAAGCGATGGAGAAGTACGGTTCGGACAAACCCGATATGCGTTATGACCTTGCGATGGTCGATGTGATCGATATCTTTGAAAGATGTGACAACGAGATCTTCTCAAATATTGCAAAATCACCAAAAAAGAACCGTATCAAAGCACTCCGTGTTCCAAAAGGTGATGAGATCTTCTCCAAACGCCAGATGAAGGGATTTGAGGACTACGTTCGCAAGTTCGGCGCGCAGGGTCTCGGGTACTTCCAGATGAAAGAGGATGGACTCAAGGGACCGCTTGCGAAGTTCTTTACTGAAGACAATCTTCAGGCGATCGTTGAGAGATGTGAACTCGAAGTAGGTGATGCGGTATTCTTCGGTGCGGGCGAGAAGAAGCTTGTATGGGATTATATGGGTAGATTCCGTATCTTCCTTGCCGAGACGATGGAGATCATCCCTAAAGACAGATTTGAGTTCCTATGGGTGGTAGACTTCCCGATGTTCGAGGTGGAAGATGGTCAGGTCAAAGCGCTTCACCACCCGTTCACACAGCCAAAATCGCTTGACTATGAAGATATCGAAGAGATCGAATCAATCGCTTATGACATCGTACTCAACGGTACAGAGCTTGGCGGAGGTTCTATCCGTATCCATAAAGAGGATGTCCAATCAGAGATCTTCAAGCTCCTTGGGATCGGAGAAGAAGAAGCACAGGACAAATTCGGCTTCCTGCTGGATGCACTCAAGTACGGTGCACCGCCGCACGGCGGATTTGCGATCGGTCTTGATAGATTGATCATGCTGATGACAGGGGCTAGCTCTATCCGTGATGTGATCGCGTTCCCTAAGACACAAAAGGCACAGTGTCTTCTGACACAGGCACCAAGCGAAGTCGATCCTGAGCAGCTCAAAGAACTGCACCTCAGAGTCAGACAACAACCGGCAACATAACTACACTGCTTTGTCACTGGGACTGTTTCAGCAACAGGCTTAAGTGACTGGTCACTTTAATCGCACAAGTGCGATGAGCATTCCGCTGAGGAAAACACAGCGTTAGCGTAGCTACTTGGACCTTGTCCAAATGGCGTACTACATTAGAGAAAGGAAAGGTATATTTTATGAAAAAACTATTTTTGATCATCGGAGCACCGGGTTCAGGTAAAACGACAGATGCAAGCATCATCGCGGGCAAACATGAGGATATCGTACACTACTCCACAGGCGATATGCTTCGTGAAGAGGTAGCAAGCGGTTCTGAGCTTGGACAGACGATCGAGAGCTATATTTCAAAAGGTGCGCTTGTACCGCTGGATATCATCGTCAACACGATCGTATCGGCGATCAACAATGCTCCGGTCGACACGATCCTTATCGACGGTTACCCAAGAAGCACTGAGCAGATGACCGCATTTGACGCGATTGTCTCACAAGAGGAGAACATCGAGCTTACGTCTGTCATCGAAGTCAGAGTAAGCGAAGCGGTTGCAAGAGAGCGTATCCTTGGACGTGCTGCAGAAGCAGCACCTGGCGAGCAGAGAAGTGACGACAGCGAAGAGGTATTCAACGACCGTATGAAGATCTATACTGATCCATTGGTAGAGATCCAGGCATTCTATACGGAGAAAAACCTTCTTAAAGTCATCGATGGGGAAAGAACACTTGAACCTATCGTTGCAGATATGGAAGCATTCATTCTGGAAAACAAATAATTTTCTTCATAGAGGGTCAACCTTTTGCCCCTCTCTCCCCTTTTCTATTTCATTTCATCTTTAACTTCTAACTGGATATAATCTATCTATCACTATAGGTAAGGGATAATAGATGAAAGAGAAGTCATTCAGGGTCGGATATACTGTACTTGTGATGGCTGCGGTAGTCATCGTTCTTGCCGGTGTCAAAGCTGCGGCAGTGATCGTAGTCCCGTTCCTGCTTGCATTTTTTCTTGCGGTCATCCTCTCTCCATTCTTTCTCTGGCTCAAAGCCAAAAAGATCAATGATCTCTTTGCTCTTTTGATCGTCGTCTCCCTGCTGATAGCCATCATTACAATACTTTTTGTCCTGGTAGGCAACTCTGTTCAGGATTTTACCAACAATGTACCTGCCTACGAAGCTAAACTGCGTACCGAACTGCTCACTCTTCTTGAGCAACTACAGAAATGGGGCATTGAGGTACCAAAAGAGGATATCCTCAATCTTTTCAATATGCAAAGTGTCATGCAGTATATCGCCACGACGCTGAAAAGCCTTGGCTCACTTGTTACGAAATCCTTTATGATCATACTGACGGTGGTCTTTATGCTGATGGAGATCTCGCAATTCGGCAACAAGCTGGCACAGACCAACACCAATTCTCTAGAGAAGTTCATCGATATCAGCAACAGCATCAAACGCTATCTGCTGCTCAAGTTTTTCATCTCTGCTGCAACGGGTATCGTGATCACGATTGGACTCAAGCTTTTTGATATCCACTACGCAGTGCTCTGGGGGCTGATCGCATTGATGCTCAACTTTATCCCGACGATCGGCTCGATCATTGCCGGTGTTCCCGCTGTACTTATGGCAATGGTGCAGTACGATATCTCTACAGCCGTCGGCGTAGCGGTACTCTATATCGTTGTCAACGTGCTTATCGGCTCTATCCTGGATCCGCGTATCATGGGGAAAGGCCTGGGACTCTCTACCCTCATCGTCTTCTTGTCTCTGATCTTCTGGGGCTGGCTGCTTGGCCCCATCGGTATGCTGCTTTCTGTACCGCTCACCATCATGATCAAGATCGCACTGAGTACACAGCC
>JAQVHV010000133.1 GCA_028696055.1 Sulfurovum sp. | reverse complement strand
TAAATTGAAAAGAATGAAAAGGATATAACATGGGTATGGATAGTTTGATCGGCGGTACCATCTGGGATGAGTACAGCCAAAAAGTAACCGACTTGATGAACAACCCGCAAAATATGGGTGAGATCACTAAAGAACAGGCTGCAGAGATGGGCGCAGAGCTCATCGTGGCTGACTTTGGTGCGGAGAGCTGTGGGGACGCGGTACGTCTCTACTGGGCAGTTGACCCAAAAACGGATGTCATCAAAGAGGCAAAGTTCAAGAGTTTCGGCTGCGGTACAGCGATCGCAAGTTCAGATACAATGGTAGAGCTCTGTAAAGGGAAAACCGTTGATGAAGCAGTCAAGATCACAAACATCGATGTGGAGAAAGCAATGCGTGATACGCCTGATGTTCCCGCTGTTCCGCCTCAGAAGATGCACTGTTCTGTCATGGCATACGATGTGATCAAGAAAGCTGCAGCACAGTACAAAGGTGTCGATATCGAGAGTTTCGAAGAGGAGATCATCGTATGTGAGTGTGCACGTGTGAGTCTCTCGACACTCAAAGAGGTGATCAGACTCAATGATCTTACAACGATTGAACAGATCACAGACTATACGAAAGCAGGTGCATTCTGTAAATCATGTATCAAGCCTGGCGGGCATGAAGCGAAAGATATCTATCTTGTAGACCTGCTTGCCGAGTATGAAAAAGAGAAACTTGCAAAAACAGCCGCTCCCGGAGCAAATGTAAGTTTTGCCGAGATGACAGTGGTACAGCGTCTCAAAGCGGTAGAAAGAGTCATCGACGAGAATATCCGCCAGATGCTTGTCATGGACGGCGGAGACATGGAGATCCTTGATATCAAGGAAAACGGTGCACACTTTGACATCTATATCAGATACCTGGGTGCCTGCAGCGGATGTGCAAGCTCAAGCACAGGTACACTCTTCGCGATAGAGAACATTCTCAAAGAAAAACTTGATGAGAATATCAGGGTGCT
Organism: Sulfurovum sp.; assembly: GCA_028696055.1. GTDB lineage: Bacteria > Campylobacterota > Campylobacteria > Campylobacterales > Sulfurovaceae > Sulfurovum. The sequence goes on along the minus strand of JAQVHV010000133.1, from coordinate 2,285 downwards.
GCCTATCTAAAAGACAGTGCATTTCTCTACAGGATGAAGCTTTTGCTTCATCCGTACTACAAAACTATTTTCCTCTTCTAAAGAGTCTGATGATCCCCCTGAACAGCGCTATAACAAGATAGGGTATCGCCGTAAATACCAATGGATGGAGCGCGCCTAACCCGTATGCACTTGAGTGCGGAAGCGCCATAAGATGTTCTACAGGGTGGCTTGTCCACTCCTTGAAGTGCATTCCGATAGCCAAAAACAGAAACAGGCCGATAAAAATAATCAACTCTTTTTTCATAGATATATGTCCTTACTTAAGATGTGCTATCATACCACAAGTTCTGTGTACTCTTTGAATATATTTTACATTTGTAAAAAAAATCATCGATCTGTTACAATATCTACACTAAGAATAGATATAATTTAACAAAAGGAAAGGCATGATCATGATAGAGAAAAAGTTGATAGAAGAGACGCTTCAAAAGGTAATCTATCCCGGTTTTATGAAAAGTATCGTTGATTTCGGTTTTGTAAAAAAGGTCGAAACCTCACAGGAGAGCATCGCGATATCGCTGGATATCCCCTCTTCAGCCAGAGAGATTGAAGATCAACTCAGGGAGGAGATCACCAAAAGGATCTCCCTTCTCGGTGACTACCCTCTGGAGCTGAAGATAACAAAACCCAAACTCCCCAGAGAGACCAGCTCCAAAGGGAAGAACGTTTTACCCGGTATTCAGAATTTTGTGATGGTGAGCAGCGGCAAGGGAGGGGTCGGCAAATCTACGACCACCGTCAATCTCGCCATCGCCCTGGCTCAGCAGGGCAAACGGGTTGGTCTTCTGGATGCGGATATCTATGGGCCGAACATCCCGAGAATGATGGGAGTCGAAGGGGAGCAGCCTGTTTTTCTCGGCCGCAATATCAAGCCCATCCTTGCATACGGTGTTCAGGTGATGTCGATCGGTTCACTGATCGAACGCGGCGCCTCTCTGATATGGAAAGGGGCGATGGTCACCCAGGCCATAGAGCAGATGCTGGAGGATATCCTCTGGGATAAGCTGGATATCCTGCTTTTTGATATGCCTCCGGGCACGGGCGATGCACAGCTGGCACTGGCACAGAACCTGCCGGTAACCGCCGGTGTATGTGTCACTACACCGCAGAAGGTCGCGCTTGATGATACGATACGCAGTATGGATATGTTTACCCAGCTCCATATTCCTATCGCCGGTATCGTTGAAAATATGAGCGGTTTTATCTGCCCCGACAGCGGCAAGGAATACGATATTTTCGGCAAAGGCACGACGCAGCCTCTTGCCGATGCCTACCATACAGAGATCCTCGGAGAGATACCGATCGAACCCGCGATCAGGGAGGGGGGAGACAGCGGCCTGCCTATTACAGTCCTGGCACCCGAATGCGAAACATCCAAACGCTATCAGCAGATGGCCTCTCTGCTTTGGGAGAAGCTCATACAGATCAATGAGGAGGGAGGGGTAAGCAACGAAGAGATACAGCCTACCATTTTCAGGAAATAGCAGGCTTTGCCGCAGGTGTCCTGCTGGCTATAGATAGAAGAGGATGCCCTCCAGGAGGTGCTTAATGCGCCTCGTCATCCAGGTTGAAGAGTTTGGTCCCCACATAATAGAGAAGGATACAAAGACCTACTCCGCCCAGAGAGATCATGATCTCCGCAGCACTCGGAAAGTAATGCACCCACTCCGGCGCCAGCTGGTACTCCCTGACCTTCATCATCTGAAGCGGTTTGAGCTGTGTATCATGCACCAGGTTGTAACGCATAAAGAAGACACCGACCATACCGCTAAGCGATGCCCAGAACATTGCATGGAGTGCAGTACCCCTGCTTTTCAGAATGATCAGCAGCGGTATCGCCATTGCCAGAACAACCTCTGCCCAGAATGTCCATGAGCCGAGGATATGCAGGGCGACTTCCGAACGGTTCGGCATACCTCCGTAGATATCTGTCAGCATTTTCCATGTGACAAAAAAGATCAGGATCGAGATAAGCAGCCCCTGGATCTTCGCCAGGTTGGTCAGCATCGTCTTTGCATTCTCAGGGAAAGCAAGTCTGTAGCGGACCCCCATCATGATAAAGGCGATAAATATCCCGGTGATGAATGCCGTCAGGATGAAGTATGTCGGATAGAAAACGCCGTTGGAGATGGTTCTTGCATTCAAGAACCCAAAAACTCCACCCAGGTTCGAGTGTGCTGCCAGCCCCACAAGAAGCCCTGTCAAACCGAATATTCTTGCCATCCTCATATCATGCTTCAAGA
>JAQVHV010000132.1 GCA_028696055.1 Sulfurovum sp. | reverse complement strand
GCCATTGAAAAACTCCTTATGCAACTCTACATAGATATTATTTCATGTAAAAATAGCATTAAGATAGCATTGGAGAAAATTTTTGAAATTTTATTTTTGGAACAGGAAAAGAAGGATTACTCTGAGCGATGCAGAGTATCCCCTTTGGGGCTTTTGAGATGGAGGTCCATTTGCGGAAAGGGGATCTCTATACCATGTTTATAGAGTGCCTTATAGATCAGTATCAAAAAGTCTGACTTGGTGGCATTCAGTTTCAGCGTATTCCAATCAATCCATACCAGAAGCTCATAATCCACACTGCTTGCCCCCATTGCCGTCATACGAACAAACGGTTGCCATTTTTCATTGATTCCTTTATAGTAGTACAGTTCACTTGCGGCAAGTTCATCAAGGATCACCTGTTTTACCTTATCAACTTCCGTGCCGTAAGCCACGCCAAAAGGGATACGGAGTCTTCGCATTGTGTCATCAAGTGTAAAATTGATCACATTGTTTTGTATGAACGAAGAGTTCGGGACGACGATATCGATATTGTCAAACGTCTTGATGACCGTTGATCTGATACGTATATCCGTGACCGTCCCGCTCAGCGTATCACTAAGTTCCACAAAATCCCCCACCCTCACGCTTCTTTCAAACATCATGATGATCCCGGATACCATATTGGAAACCACGGTCTGAAGCCCGAAACCGATACCGATAGCCAATGCACTTGCGAACATGGAAAACGAGCTGAGGTCGATCCCCACACTGTTGATCGCCACCAGGAATGTGACGATAATAATGAAATAGTAACCGAAGTTTGCCACCACCTTGGCAGTCATAGGCGTAGCCTTGACCCAGCTTGAGGACCATCTCAATATGCGTCTTCGATAGAGTGATGCGATAAAACCGCCCACTACAAATATCAACAGGATCTTCAAAACATCTGCGCTGTTCACTGCCTTTTCATTGAACACAAAAAGGGGTTCAAAAAGCAGCGATATGAAATAATTGAGTGTATCCGTCAGACTCTCTTTGGATGCGATCACAGCAACAGACGTCATCCCGAAATACTCTTTCCCCAGAGATATGAGGAGCTGAAGATGCAGTTCCAGAGCTTTCTTCTCCGCTGATGTCACTGAAGCGATCACATCAGCAGCTTTTTTCAACGAATTATAGAAAAGCTAGTCTTTTTTTAACGCCAGTTCAAATAAGGCGACGCCCAGTATGCTTTGTGCCGTAATGATCGAAGCACCGTTGAGATTCTTTTCCAAAAGTTTGTGCTCCTCAAGAAGCTGTTCCAACTCCTGTGACTCCAGAAAAGCGTTGTGTTCTATTTTTACATCCAGTTCAGCGATTTTGCTTTGCAGTGCTTCACGTGCGAAACGATCCTTTTCAAGATGTTTCAGGTGCTCTTCATACCCCTCTGTAGTGAGCTGTGCAAGCATATTTACAAAAAGCTTTTCATTAAAATTCAGTGCCTCATCGAGCATCGCTATTTTACTTTGTTCCTGATCAAGAAGCTGTTTATAGAGAGTAAACTGCAACTGGTAGGTTCGAAGCCTTGCTTTTTCCTCTTCGGTGATATTCTTGATCTGTTTTTTTACATACTCCAGCTTACTGTTTAATTCTGCGGCCTTCTTCCGGCTTTGTTCCATAGCCTCTTTGGCCTTCACATACCGCGCAATACTTTTTGTAAAATCTGCAGGATCGACTCTCTTCTCAGGCGTTATCTCTTCTTTGATATACCCTATTTCAACGTTTTTTTGATCTTGCGATATGATCTGATTGAGAAGGGCAGCTTCAATGGTCGAAGTCGCTTTATCCGGATTGATGGTAATATTCGCTTCCATCTCGGCAAGATAGGCTTTTTTGCTCTCATTGGCAAAAAAACGCTTATCTGCTTCCGCAGTATGAACAATGGAACAGAAGATCAATAATAAACAGACAATTTTTTTCATCTTCATCTTTCTTATATCTGACTCAGCATGTTCCTACTGAAAGCGACTCTCTCTTCGGCACTTTGCCCCTGCGCTTCCTGGTCGATACGTTTGACCCTGAAATACTCCCCTTTATCATTCGCGATCTGTATCGCCAGACCCGGACGCGCATTCAGTTCAAGTAAGAGCGGACCGACATTCCGGTCAAAAACGATATCTACCCCAAGGTAGCCAAGACCTGTCATATCATAGCACTTCGCACCGATTTTGAGTATCTCTTCCCACTGGGGTATCTTCAATTTTGAAAAATCGCGCTTGGTATTGGGATGCACTGTAACGGGGAGATTGTGCTGGACAGCATTGGTCGCTTTGCCCGTTGCGATATCGATCCCTACACCTACTGCACCCTGATGCAAATTTGCCTTACCGTTACTCTCGTGTGTCGGACAGCGCATCATCGCCATCATGGGATAGCCTTTATAGACGATCAGACGGACATCGGGCACCCCTTCATAGCTATAGTCCTGAAAAACAGGATCAAACTCCACCATCTTCTCAATGATCGCAATATCATATCGCCCGCCCAGTGAATAGAGTCCGCTCAAGATATTGGTAATGTGGGTGTGAATCTCGGTAAGCGTCATGGAAGTACCGTTTGCCCGTATAAAGAGGTCATCCTCCCTGTGCGTGATCACGACGATCCCTTTGCCACCGCTTCCGTGTACGGGTTTGATCACAAAACTCTGATAAGGTGCCAGGATCTCATGGAGATTTTTCAACTGGGACTGCCACTCTATCTTCCCGTAGAGCTCTGTCACAGCAATTCCCGCCTCTTTAGCGATCTTTTTGGTGATCAGTTTGTTATCCACAAGCGGATACTTGCTTCTTTCGTTGCAGCGTCCTATCAACTCGATATTCCTGAAGTTCATGCCGATCACACCTTTGGCACGAAGCTTTTTGATGCGTTCAAAGAAGATCATGAGTGCCCCAACGGTGCGAATCTGAAGATTTCACTCAGACGGTAACCCGTATATCGACCGATGACAATGATGACGGCAAGAATCACCAGGAGCAATTCAGGGAAACTGAAAAATAGGTAGGCTGCATACTCGTTCATCATCGCAAAATATGCCAAAACCGCAACAAGCAGCGAGCCGCTCCCCTGGATAAAGACTTCCCTTCCTCCCTCTTCTTCCCAAAGGATAGACATACGCTCAATCGTCCAGGAGAGGATGATCATCGGAAAGAACGTTACGCTCAGTGCCTGGGTGAGTCCAAGCTTATAACTGATGATACTCATCAGCGACATGATCGCGATCACCACGATGATCACTGCTGAAATTCTGGCTAC